>CAZGAU010000008.1:4560-61322 GCA_964523725.1 uncultured Saprospiraceae bacterium | reverse complement strand
CGATCAGCACGATATTGCCAAAAGCGTAGCGCTGCACCGGCTTCAGATCAATAATATCATTCCAAATAAAATCATCATCGTGGGTATGTTTTAGGATGTTAGGAATCGGTTCGTGAAAATGGTTGAAAATACGCTGCAAATCGGCACTTTTGTAAGCGCGACTGACAAGATCGTTCTGCGGGGCGTTGACTACAGCAAACCAGTAAATTTTATTATCTGCCAGTGGTACAATACCAAAGCGCCCTGCTTTGCCCCAGGTTTCGGAAGCGTCATGCAAGGGCAACCCGGGGTTGTCAATGACCGCGCGCCAGCAAGTGTAACCCGCGTAACGGACGGTAGATTCAGGTAAGAGCTGTCCTCGCACCACCGAATGAATGCCATCAGCCACGATCAAAATGTCAGTCGGGTGATGAGAGCCATCCGCAAAATGAACGGCAATTTTGTTGTTTTTCAGGTGTTCAAAACCGATGGCACGTTTGTTCAATGTAATTTGGTCGGGGTCGAGTTCTTCGAGTAAAGCTTCATGCAGCTCCGCCCGGTGAATGGCGAAATTGTGCAGGTCGTATTTCTTTCCAATCGCGTTGGCGTCGGCAGAAGTAATAATGCGCCCGCGTTGGTCGAGGATATTTAAAATAGGCAGCAGTCTGCCCCGCTTGATGATTTTCTCGGCGATGCCCAGCCTGCGGTAAGCTTTGATCGCATTGGCAGCAAGCACCAGGCCGGCGCCAACGGGCTTGATGGTAGGCGCAGCTTCATAGACCTGCGCGTCGATTCCAATTTGCTTCAAGGCAATGGCAGTCGTCAATCCGGCAATACCGCCGCCGATAATCGTGTAAGTCATGGTTCAATTCGGTTTTCAAAAACAACAATGCAAAGATCGGTGCAATTGCAATAGGTTTTTGTTGTATTTTACGCCAATAAGGTGACATTATACGCCATTTTAGTAGGCAGTTTTTAGTGGGCAGTGGGCAGTTTGTAGCATAATTTTAAATTGTTAATCATATGGATCAATCTCAATACTGGTCGAGCATGGCTTTTGTGCGAAACGCAGTGATGACGGTGGTTCGGCAGGGCGCTGATTTGGAGAAGTTTTGCCAGGAATTGGGCGTGACGCCGCAAGCATTGGAGCAAACCGACGGCAAAGCTACCCTGGAACAATGCGTAAAAGTTTGGGAAATTGCCATTCGCCATACCAATGATTCTTACCTGGGGCTGCATATGGGCGAAGCGACTTCCCCCGGGCTGGCGGGCATAGTGGGCTATCTCGCCGAGAGCAGCCCCGATATGGTGACGGCTTACCGGCATGTGCAGCAATTCAACCAAATTATTACCAACGCCACTCAATTTTCCTTTGAAATAAAAGGTGAAGAATTTTATTATTACATCGAACCTGTAAAAGCCTGGTATCTGCGTTCGGAGGATTCCGCCAGGCAAGTGGTGGAGCATTCTATGGCTACTTCGGTGCATATTGCCAAAATGCTTACAGGGAAAGCAATTTTCCCATTGCGGGTACAGCTGCGTTTTGCGCGACCCCAAGATACCCGGGAGTACCTGCGCGTTTTCAAATGTGAGCCATTGTTCAATCAGGACGTCAATTGCATCGTATATCGCCTGCGCGATATGCAACTGCCGGTGATCGGGCATAATCCTGTATTGAATCGTTTTTTCAAGGAATTGCTGGAAAAAGAAATCATCAAAACCAAACAGCAGGAATCCTTCGCCAGCGAGGTACGACGCGCCATTCTGCAAAATTTTGATGGTGTGTTGCCACAACTCAACGATATTGTCCAATACCTCCATGTGTCGCCACGCACGCTCCAGCGCAAACTCAAGGAAGAAGACACTTCCTTTCAGCAAATCTTCGACTCGGTCAAACTGGAACTCGCCACGGGTATGCTCAAAAATCCTGATCTCACGGTGAATGAAATTGCTTACAAACTGGGCTACGCCGAGCCGAGCGTATTCCGCCGCGCTTTCAAAAAATGGACCGGAATGAGTCCAACTGCTTATCTTGCTCAGTAGGATTTAATCAGAATAATGGAATAGTGGAATAATGGAAGTGACACTGTTATAATTCCGAACAATTATTGTATCAAAACCGAACACCATTGTTGAATCTGGGGTTACAGGGTTTTGATTATTAGTAATTTATGAATTTGGTATGATATTATTACCAGATCAAACGGGGGCGTCATATTTCTGGGAAAGATTGATCTTAAAACCATAAAGCTATGTTACAAAACTACTTCAAAATTGCAATTCGCAATATTGTGAAAAAACGCGGTTACACGCTGCTCAATGTTGCCGGACTCGCCATCGGCATGACTTGCTGCCTGCTTTTATTACAATACGTCAATCATGAGTTTAGTTACGATCGTTTCCATGAAAAAGCAGACCGGATTTATCGAATCCAGCTGAATTCCTATCAGGATGGCAAGTTGGCTTATCAGTCTGCAACGTCTTACCCTGCGGCGGTTCCAGCTATACGGCAGGACTTCCCGGAGGTGGTGAATGGTTGTCGCTTGTATGAGGCAACTGCTAATTTTGTGGAGCGCAACAGCAACAATTTTTTTGTGGAGCAGGACGGATTTTTTGCAGATCTGGCATTTCTTGAAATGTTTGATATTGAATTTATAAAAGGAAATCCGGCAACGGCATTACAAAACATTAACTCCATTATTATATCCGAATCATTTGCTAAAAAATATTTTGGCGCGGATGATCCGCTCGGCAAAACCCTGCTCATGCGGCGCTACGGCGGCGTTCAACGTTTGTGCGAGGTAGCGGGCGTTTTTAAAGATTATCCTGAAAACTCACATCTTGATATTGATTATTTACTTTCTATTAATACCCTGATTGATATTGAAAGGCAGAATAACCCCGATAATCCGGAGCCATTAAATGACTGGGGCTGGTACAGCTTTTACAGCTTTTTAGAATTAGCCCCCGGTGTGAAACCTGAGACTTTGGAAGCCAAGCTTCCCGGGCTTTTTGAAAAATACGATCCCGATTGGATCATCCCCGGTGTGCGCTGGAATGAATTTGAACTGCAACCGCTGCGAGACATTTATTTGTATTCCAATCTGCTGGAAGAAGTCGGTACGAACGGCAATGGTCGGGCTGTTGCTTTCCTGCTGCTGATCGCCTTTGCTATTCTGGGTATCGCCTGGATCAATTATATCAACCTTGCTACCTCCCGCGCGGTAGAGCGTGCAAAGGAAGTAGGCTTGCGCAAAACGCTGGGCGCAGCGCGAGCGCAATTGATTGGACAGTTTATGATCGAATCATTCCTGCTTAATGGCATTGCTTTCTTGCTGGCATTTGGCGCGAGCACGACTTTGTTACCAAAACTGGAACAATTCATTGGCAAGGAGATTGATTTTATTTTGTACCAACAGCCCTTGTTCTGGGCAGGTGTGGGGACTGTTTTTACATTAGGAACCATCATCGCCGGCTTATATCCTGCGTTTGTACTATCCTCTTTCAAGCCAATTACAGCAATGCGCAATATTGCCACGGCTAACAGCAGCGGGCAATGGCTTCGTAAAGCGCTCGTAATTACTCAATTCGCAGCTTCCATTATTTTGATCGCCGGTACAATGATTATTATGCAGCAATTGGCATATATGCGCAATCAGGATTTGGGCGTGAATATTGATCAGAATTTGATAATTAAAGGTCCGCTTGGATTGACGGATTCGTTGCACGATGCGCGGTTTAATTATCTGAAAGAAAACTGGTTGCAGATACCAGGCGTACAAAAAGTGGCCGCATCTTCTACCGTTCCCGGCAATGAAATCACCTGGACCAATAGCATTCACTGGACTAACAAAGGAAACCTCATTTCCCTGACGCATTATCATTTGGGTATTAACTATGAATTTATGGATGCTTATGATATAGAAATAATAGCGGGAAGAAATTTTTCCAGAAAGTTCGGTACCGACGACCGGGCTGTGCTTTTGAATGAAACCTCCGTCCGGCAGTTTGGAATGAACAGCCCCGAAGCGGCAATCGGGCAACGCATTGTGCGGGGGCGAATTGATACCCTGGAGGTAGTCGGCGTGGTGAAGGACTTCCATCAGGAGGGTTTACAAAAGGCGCATAGCCCCATGCTATTCCTGCTTCGCCCCAATATTTCCGGGCACTATTCTTTAAAAGTACAATCCCCCGACCTGCCTAAACTCATAGCCCAGGCGGAAGAGTACTGGCAAGCCGCATTCCCGGAAACGCCTTTCGAATATTTCTTTCTGGATGAATATTTTGACCGGCAGTACAAGGCTGACATTCAGTTTGGTAAAGTATTTGGTGGTTTTTCGGCGCTGGCTATTCTGATTGCCTGCATGGGCTTGTTTGGTCTGGCTTCTTATAATGTGCTGCATCGTACCAAGGAAATCGGCATTCGCAAGGTGTTAGGCGCTTCGGTCACTAATATTGTTGGTTTATTATCAAAAGATTTTTTGAAATTGGTCGCCATTGCAGTCATAATCGCTATTCCGGTCACCTGGTGGATTATGAATAACTGGCTGCAAAATTTTGCCTATCGCATTTCGATCGGGTGGCATGTGTTTGCGCTGGCGGGTATGGTTGCTTTAGCTGTGGCGTTGCTCACCGTTGCAAGTCAGGCTTTTAAAGCTGCTACCGCCAATCCGGTGAGGAGCATCCGCGCAGAATAGATTGAAAAAATAGTAAATATATTCCCTGATGGTTCTTTGGCATGTTGAGCTATCAGGGTATTGTTTTATTTCCGCACAATCATTGTATCAAAATCGAACACTCCTTTTTATAAGGTTCAATTGTAAATAATTGATTGACAGTTGTTTGGTAGTTTGGCACGATCTTGTTTCTAAATCCATAGGAGAATTTATACCCGATTCTGAAAGTGCAGTCAAAATCACCCAAACTATGTTCCATCATTACCTCACCATCGTCAAGAGATTAATCCTTCGCCAACGCGTTTATTTTCTTATTAATACCGCCGGGCTGGTGCTGGGGCTGATCGCGGTGCTGCTGGCTTTTGTTTTTATTACAGATGAATCTTCTTATGATGCTTTTCATGATAAAGCCGACCGGATTGTGCGTGCGAATAAATGGGTAGTGGGGGAAAGTGGCGACCGCGATAATACGGCGGAAACCCCGGGACTGATGGCGGCTGCGTTGGAAAACGATTTCCCGGAAGTGGAAACGGCGGCGCGGGTTTGCCCCTGGTTTGATGAAGTATTATTATCGAATAAAGAACGTAATATCGAAGTGAATAACTTTGCATTTGCGGATCATAATTTTTTTGAAGTCTTTGATTTTCAACTGGAAAGAGGTAACCCAAAAGAAGCCTTGAATGCGCCCGGTCAGGCTCTGATCACGCCCAAAGTGGCGCAGGCGCTTTTTGGCAATGAAGACCCGGTGGGCAAGACTTTCCTGGGGATTGATGATAAAGAATTTACCGTTACCGGCATCATCGAAGAAGCGCCGCGTCGTTCGCATATTCAGTACGATGTGCTGGCTTCCTGGGCGTCCACTGTGCCGGAGAATGGCTTCCTGAACTTCAGTTTTATGAATAACTGGCTAGGGCAGACGATTTATACGTACGCTTTGCTGTCTGAAAATGCGGATATTGCCGCTTTAGATAAAAAAATGCCCGACTTTGTGGCCCGTTATATGCCCAATCGAGCGGATCGCTACTTCTTTTATTTTCAGCCACTTACGGAGGTTTATTTACATTCTTATGATGTGCGTTTTTTAAGAGGTGTAAAGATCGGCAGCGCGCCATTTGTAAAATTATTTCTCATTATTGCAGGCTTGATCCTCGTTGTAGCTTGTTTTAATTATATCAATATCAGCACGGCCAAGTCGCTTTCCAGAGCCAAGGAAGTGGGCGTCAAAAAAGTTTTGGGCGCTCGCCGCAGCAATTTATTCTCACAATTCCTGTCTGAAACCTTTGTATTTGTTACGATCTCGGCCTTATTGGCGCTGGGCGCAGCTTATTATTTATTGCCTGCTTTCAATCAGGTTTTTGCAAGAGCCATTCCACAATCCTTGCTGTTAGCTCCTGTTACGCTGGCGTTTTTGGCTGGAACCATTGCCATTACAAGCCTTTTGGCGGGATTTTATCCTGGTCTGGTGCTGAGTCGTTTCCGCCCGATTGTGACCCTACGCAGCAACTCCAAATCTGGTGGCGCTAATCCGCTGCCTCGGCAGATTCTCACCATTGGGCAGTTGACCCTAAGCGTGGCGCTGATCGCCAGTACGCTGGTGTTGAATCGCCAGTTTGATTATTTTATGAACAAGGATATGGGCTTTGACCGTAAGCAGGTGCTGATGATGAACACGCCGCCGGGCATCGAGGCGAATATTGAGGCATATCATAATGAATTAAAGGCAATTCCCGGGATTGAGTCGGTTTCGATTTGTCAGGCGGGTGCGGGGCCGGGTACGTTCGGCTCTACTGTTTACCCCGAAGGCAGCAACGGCAAGGAGGTATCTACGCAGATTTTCCGGGTGGATACAGCATTTCTCCAAACCTATGGTATGGAAATTGCTGAAGGGCGTTACTTCTCGCCAGATTTAGCTACCGATGAAAATATGGTGGTAGTGAATGAAGCGATGGCAAGGCAAATGGGCTGGGAAAATCCGTTGGATCGTACGATTCAATTTTCGCAGGACGGTCCAAAAATTCCGATCATCGGTGTGGTCAAGGATTTTCATTTCAATTCTTTCCACCATGCGATTTCGCCGTTAGTGATGTATCTGGACGATCGCAAAAACAATATCTCCGTACGGTTGGATGAAAAGAATGTAGCAGAAACAATTGCAGCGCTGGCTGCGATTTGGAAGCAATTCGAGCCGCGCTATCCCTTTGAATACAGTTTCGCGGATGAATTTTTTGCCGAGCAATATCAGGCAGAGCAAAGAGCCGCGCGCATTTTCATCATTTTTTCCGTTGTGGCAATTTTTATCGCCTGCCTGGGTTTGTATGGTTTGACCGTGTTTAATATTTCGCAAAGAGTCAAGGAAATCGGCATTCGTAAAATACTGGGTGCAAGCGTTGTAAATATTGTAATGTTATTCCACAAGCGCCTGATTTTCCTCACGATCATTGCTTTTGTGCTGGCCACGCCGCTGGCATATTATTTCACCAATCAATGGCTGGAGCAGTTTGTTTATACCGCCAACATGGGCTGGAGTTTGTACTTGTCTGCCGGTATTGTTGTGTTATTGATCGCCAGTATAGCGGTACTCGGACAGTCCATCCGTGCGGCGGTAGCGAATCCGGTGGAGTCGTTGAGAAGTGAATAACTGTTCATTTTATTACATTTTTTTAAAAAAAAGCTATGATTTCTAATTATATAAAAATGGCGTGGCGGTCTTTAATGAAAAACCGGGTATATAGTTTCCTGAATGTCATGGGACTCGCCGTCGGACTCGCTTGCTTTGCGCTTATTGCATTGTGGGCAAATGATGAACTGAGTTATGATGCATTTCATGATAAAGGGTATCGTATTTATCGTCTGGTTGGAAAAGTGACCACCGATTCCGAAGTTTTTGAACAGGCGGTGACCAGCCCGGTTATGGCGGCTGCCCTCGCCGAAGCATTCCCGGATATAGAAAAAATGGCGCGGATTGATAAAAATGATGCGATTGTGAAGCGCGATGATATCATGTTTGAAGAAGATGATATTTTATTAACCGATCCGGCGTTTTTTGAAATGTTTGATTTTGAACTACTGGAAGGAGACGCAACAACAGCATTATCAGAGCCTTATTCCATTGTTTTGACGCCAGCTATTGCCGGGAAATATTTTGGTAATGAAAATCCGATTGGCGAAACATTACGCATCTTTTTAAATGATCCTGATGGTCAGGGCGCCTTGTATAAAGTGACCGGCTTGATCGCGGAACCGCCCGAAAACTCTCATATTCAGTACACTATACTGGCTTCTTTCAAAACATTTGAAGTGGCGAATGCGGAGACGCTGACGGGGCTTAACGGCTGGTATTGGAATGGTATTTACACTTATTTACTACTCAGGGAAGGCACGACTCAAGCCACTTTGGAAAGCAAATTGCCCGATTTTACTGAGCGACACATTGGCGAGGATTCAAGATCAAAAGGATTTCATTATGATTTTTCATTACAACCATTAAGCGATATTTACTTGCATTCTGATTTGCGTTATGAACTGAGTGCTACGGGTAACATGAGTCAAATTTACATTTTTTCGTGTATTGGCATTTTTATTTTAATAATCGCAGGAATTAATTATGTGAATCTTACCACCGCCCGCGCCGTGCATCGCGCGAAAGAAGTGGGTGTAAAGAAAATTCTGGGCGCGGTTCGCCAGCAATTGATCGGGCAATATTTACTTGAATCGCTTATCATTACAGGCGCAGCTTTATTATTCGCAGTGATGCTGGCGGAAGCAGTAAATCCGCTGTTTGTAGAATTAACGGGCAAAGATTTAAGTCTTTTACAAGCGCCTATCATGTTGGGGTTCCTAACATTTACTTCCTTATTACTTGGACTGGCGTCGGGCCTGTATCCCGGATTTGTAATATCCGCATTCAAACCGGTAACGGTGATGCGTGGTATGCTCAATAGTGGTAGCGGCGGCGTGTGGCTACGCAAGTCGCTGGTGGTGTTTCAATTCACCATTTCCATTGGGATTATCGTGGGACTGTTGGTGGTTTACAACCAGATGCGTTTTATTCAAAATTATAATCTTGGCTTCAATCAAAACGCGCTTATTACATTAAAAGTAAATGGAAGCCAGGAAGTTATTCAGAACTTTACAGCTTTTAAAAATGAATTATTAAATAGCAGCCTGATCGAGGGCGTAACGACTTCCAATAGCTTGATCGGCGGCGGCTTGGGCAATCAATACACCCGAACCATTGATAATACAGGCAAAGAGGTGCAGTCGAGTATCTCGCGCTTGCGCATAGATACGGATTATTTAGATGTATATAATATTGATTTAGTGGCGGGTAGGAATTTTCGGCCCGGCAATCCGAGTGATTCGGCGGGTGCTTATTTAGTAAATGAATCGGCTTTGCAATCCTTTGGTTGGTCCAGACCAGAAGACGCCATTGGCAAGCCTTTTGCGCAGGGTAGCCGCGAAGGTCAGGTCATCGGTGTTATGAAAGATTTTAATTTTAATACCCTGGATCAAACCATTGAACCCATCGGTATTGCCATGCTGGATCAAAATTTCTCACAAATTTCTGTTCGTGTTCAGCCCGATAAAATTATGGATGTGGTGCAACTCATTGAATCACAGTGGAAGACGCATTTTCCAGGTTCTTTATTACAATATAATTTTCTGGATCAAATGTTGGCACAGCAATACCGCGCGGAGCAGCGCTTTGGCACTATTTTCGGGGTGTTTGGCTTTATTACATTGATTATTGCCTGCCTTGGTTTGTTTGGATTGGCAACCTATGCTGCCGAGCAACGCACCAAAGAAATTGGTATCCGTAAAGTGCTGGGCGCAAGAATTGGCAATATTGTTACCTTGCTCACCAAGGATTTTCTGCTGCTGGTCGTTATTGCCGGTTTGATCGCTTTCCCCATTGCCTGGTGGGGCATGAGCCGTTGGCTGCAAGATTTCGCGTATCGTATTGATATTCAATGGTGGATGTTCGCTATGGCAGGTTTTGGTGCATTGACAATTGCATTAATAACGGTAAGTTTTCAGGCGATCCGGGCGGCTACGGCGAATCCGGTGGAATCACTTAAAAATGAATAAATTATTTATAACAATTCAACATCACCCGACTTATGCTTACAACTTGGTTTAAAATCACCATGCGTCACTTCTGGAGGTACAAATCGTACTCTTTTATCACCGTTTTCGGCTTGTCTATTGGGCTGGCGTGCTGTTTTCTGGTGCTCTTGCTCTGGCAACATGAAAAAAGTTATGATGATTTTCATGCAAATGCCGAACGCATTTACCGGATCAATTATTCGGTGAATTTTGGTAATACCGACGTTTCACTGGCGCGCATGCCGGCCCCGGCGGGACCCATTTTGCCGGAGTATTTTCCTGAAATTGAACAATCGGCGCGGGCATTTCCGCGGAGCTTGCCGGTGGCAATAAAAAATAATTCCGGTGCAGACGAGAAAAAACTCGAAGTGCAAAACGCTTATTTCGCGGATCCGGCGCTTTTTAATATATTGACTTTTAATATATTACACGGTGACCGACAAAACCCATTGGCACAGCCTTATTCGGTGGTCATCACAGATGAAATGGCGATGAATCTCTTTGGAAAAACCGATGTGGTAGGCGAAACCATTCACTTCGTAAATGAATATCCCTTCCGTGTATCGGCTGTTATTGCAAAATATCCGGATAATTCGCATATCGAATTTGATATCATTGCACCATATGATAATATCCCGGATGTAGAACCCGAAAGTGCCCGCGAAACCGTCGAAGATGTATTGCGCACCAACTGGCTGGCTTCGCATTCGCACACTTATGTATTATTAAAACCGGGACAAAGCGCAGCCAGCGTAAATAAAGCCTTACCGGCATTCCTGAAGCAGTATGGCGATCCCAAAATGAGCCCTCAACAAACTTTAGCATTACAACCATTACGTGCCATTCATTTCAATACCGATATTGGCCTGGAACCGCGCGCTACGGCGGACTGGAGCAATTTGCGCCTGTTTCTCGGCATTGGTTTTATTACATTGATTATAGCATGTATTAACTTTATTAATCTGGCTACGGCATTATCTTTTACCCGGGCGGGCGAGGTCGGCATCCGCAAGGTGCTGGGCGCGGCCCGAAGCAGTCTGGCGCGTCATTTCTATGGTGAAACGGCAATGTTGTGCATCCTGGCTGCCGTGATTGCAATTGCGCTTGTAAAGTTGACCCTGCCAGCATTTAATACGCTGGTTGGTCGGGAAATTGCGGCATCCGCGATGTTCAACAGTCAGAATTTACTGCTCTTTGGTGGCGTGTTGATCGCAACAATTCTCCTTGGTGGCTGGTATCCATCCTTATTTATCACACGCTTTCAGCCCATGGAGACGCTGAAAGGCAAAGGCGCTGCGGCATTGCCGAAAGGGCAGTTGCTAAGAAAATCTCTGATTACGGTGCAATTTGTGGCTTCGGTGGCTTTGATCGCAAGCACGATCATCATTTATAACCAACTGAACTATTTACGCAGCCAAGAGTTTGGTTTTCAAAAGGATGCGATAATTAATATTCCATTATTCAGCGCTAATTTCCACAATGCTTTTGCCGGGATGGACGGCGTTTTGCGGCAGCGAACAGAAACCTTCGAGCAGGAAATTTTGAACAATCCGAAAGTACAAGCGGTCACGCTTTCCTCGGCGCCGCTGGGTTTTGGCTCGGTCAGCAGGCAGATTTGGTCAGAAAAAGTGAACCAGGATGCCAATGTTTTTGCATCTTGTATGGCGGTGGATTACGATTTTTTACAAACCTACGAACTTGACCTGGTGGCGGGGCGTGCCTTCGATAAATCCTTTGGAACCGATCATTTGAATGGTTACATCATAAACGAGAGCGCGGTCAATCTGCTGGGCTGGGATTCGCCGGAGGATGCCATCGGCAAGAAAATTTCCCGGGAAGGCAAAGACGGAACAGTGGTGGGCGTAATCAAGGATTTTAATTACCGGAGCCTGCGTTTTCCAATTGATGCGTTGGTGCTGGATGTGTTTGTGCCGCAGTTTACGACTTTTTCTATTCGTCTGCAACCCGACCAGGCGTCGAAAACGTTGAGTTTTGTGGAAACCGAGTGGAATAAGATTTTCCCGGAAAGGGCATTTTCCTATACATTCCTGGATGAAACGCTGGCTCAAAATTTCAGCAACGAAGAAAACTTTGGCAGAACAATCAATTACTTTGCATTTTTGGCAATTCTGATCTCTTGCTTTGGTTTGTTTGGGCTAACCATTCACACCATTCATTTGAAAACCAAGGAAATTGGCGTTCGGAAAGTGCTGGGTGCTTCGGTGGCAAATATCGTGGCATTATTATCAAAAGATTTCATTCGTTTAGTCCTGATTGCCATGGTAATAGCTGCGCCACTAGCTTGGTATTTTATGAATGACTGGCTGCAAAGTTTTGCCTACAGGGTTCAGATCAGCTGGTGGGTTTTTGCCATAGCGGGCATAATTGCCTTGGCGATTGCCTTTTTGACCATGAGTTTTCAGAGTATCCGGGCGGCATTGGCGAATCCGGTGAAGTCATTAAGATCAGAATAACAGAGTATTCCAACTATTAATAATCTGCCGAGTCTTTACATTGGCTAGCAGTATTTATTTACTTCAAACACCAAAGCTATGTTCAAAAACTATCTAAAAGTCGCGTTTCGTCAAATCTGGCGACACAAAGGTTACGCTACTATTAATATTCTTGGCTTGTCGGTAGGGATAGCCAGCTGCATTCTCATTATGCTTTTTGTAAAAAGTGAATGGAGTTATGATCGTTTTCATAGCAAAGCGGACCGTTTGTACCGGGTTTGGGTAAAAGAAGATTATGGCGGCGATCAGGTGTTTATCAATACAGTAACTCCGGTGCCGGTAGCCACTGCTATGAGTAATGCTTTCCCGGAAATAGAGGCGGCGAGCCGTGTGTATAAATTCAATACGGCGGTGTCGATTGCCGAGGATGAGTTCAATGAAAACATCCATATGGTGGACTCGGCTTTCTTTCAAATGTTTGATTTTCCATTGGTGCAGGGCAATGCAGATAAGCCTTTCCCGAACCGGAATTCGATTATCCTGACCAAAAGTATGGCAAAAAAATATTTTGGTAATGATGATCCGATGGGCAAGACGCTGCAACTCATGCTAAACGAAGAAAAGCAGCCTTTTACGGTCGTTGGTTTGGTGGATACTTACCCCGATGAGTCGAGCATTCGCTTTGATATGCTGATTTCTTTTGCCAATTTTTATAATATATTCCCGGAGCGCGTGAATCAGGCCTGGTTTAGTGTGTTTCTGGAAACATTTATTTTACTAAATGACCAAACTTCCGCGGAAGCGCTGGCGCAAAAAATTCCTGCCATGCTCCAGCAGCAATTGGGCGAGGAAGCGACGGAGAGTAAGTATCAATTGAATTTGCAGCCTATTGCCGAGATTCATTTGGACAATACCCTTCCTGCGGGCAACGAACCGATCAGTAATCCTATGTATGCCAATGTGTTATCTATTATCGGAATTTTAATATTATTAATTGCCTGTATCAATTTTGTAACGCTTTCCATCGGTCGTTCCACGACGCGCAATCTGGAAGTGGGCATTCGCAAGGTGTTGGGCGCCGAGCGGCAGCAGTTGATCCGGCAATTCTGGGGCGAAGCGTTTTTGCTCACAGTGATCGCGGTGGTGCTGGCCATTGGCTTGTCTATCGTCTTATTAAAACCTTATAATCAATTGATTAACCAGGAGTTGAGTATTTCATTTAGTCCTTTCTTTATATTATTTTGCCTGAGCATCATGTTGATCATTGGTTTTATTGCAGGATTTTATCCATCCTTGATTTTATCAAAATTCAATCCGGTGGACATTTTCAGGGGGAGCAATAAAACCGGCGTCAGTATTGGTCTTTTTCGTAAAGGCCTGGTGGTGGGGCAGTTCGTAGCTTCGGTGGCAATGATTATTGTGACGATTATTGTGGGACAGCAATTGAGTTATTTACAAAATAAAGATTTGGGTTATCAGCGGGAGCAAACTATTATTATCCCAACGAATAAAGGAGGTGAGGAAGGCGCCCGGCTGGCGGATTTGTATAAAGTAGAATTGCAAAAACAGCCGCAGGTCAGTAGCGCCGCGGTTTCCACGTTTAGTTTTTTGGAGCCGGGCTGGATTACCGTTGGTTATGAAGATGATAATGGCACGTATCGCCTGCTCCGAATGAATTCAGTGGATGCTGATTTTATCAATACCACTAATATCCAGCTGTTGGCAGGGCGCAATTTTTCCAAAGATAATTCGGCGGATATAACCGGCTCGATGATTGTAAATGAAGCTTTGGTTAAGGAATATGGCTGGGAAGACCCGATTGGAAAAAAACTGCCGGGGCGTTTCGAACAACGCGTGATAGGCGTAGTCAAAGATTTCCATTTTGAGTCATTACACACGCCCATTCAGCCCTTGGCATTGGTAATGGATCGGCAAACTTTCCTGCGGGCAGCCAATGATGTCGGGTTCCCAGCGGCGCCACAGCCTCGTGTAACCGTGCGTTTGCAATCTGGAAGCCTTGCCGGAAATGTGGATATTTTGAAAAATGCCTGGACTGCCGTAGCGCCCAATCAGGATTTCGAGTATCAATTTCTGGATGAAGCGCTGGCGCAGCAATACGCGCAGGAGCTCCGGCTCGGGAGTATCGTACAGGTGGCTTCGCTGCTTTCTATTTTTATTGCCTGCATGGGCTTGTTTGGTCTGGCAACCCTGGCAGTAGCGCGGCGGGTCAAAGAAATTGGCATTCGCAAGGTGCTGGGCGCATCGGTTAAGGATGTCGTCACACTTTTATCCAGGGATTTTCTCATTATGGTGCTGATTGCCATCGTGATTGCTACGCCGATAGCCTGGTGGGCAATGAATCAATGGCTGCAAGACTTTGCGTACCGTGTGGACATTCAGTGGTGGGTATTTGCACTCGCGGGCGTGGCTTCGATTGTGATCGCTTTGGCAACGGTAGGATTTCAGGCGCTGCGGGCAGCGATGGCTAATCCCGTGGATGCAATTAAGACGGAATAATTTCCTGTGAAGTGAGTGTCGGTGACCCCCTGAGATTTTTATTTCAGGGGATTAATATTTGGTGCAACTACTTGAATATGAAACAGTCTTTTAAAAAAATCGGGAAAATTTGGTAACCTTTTTCTGAAAAAGGTAGTCCTAGTTTGATCTGGAAGTTTATTTTATAAATCCATAATCACCCGCCATGCTGAAGAATTACTTCAAAATTGCGCTACGCAACCTGTTCCGCCATAAGGTTTCCTCTTTTATTAATTTATTCGGGCTTACGGTTGGTCTGGCTTGCTGCCTGCTTATTTCTATTTACATCATCGATGAATTGAGCTATGATCGGTACCATGAAAATGCTGACCGGATCTATCGAGTCACCCGTAATTTCCTGAATCGCGACGGCTCGGTGAATCTGCACCTGGGGCATGTAGCGCCGCCGTTCGGGCCTTTGCTGTCCAATGATTTCCCGGATATAGAGGAGGTGGTTCGCATGCGGCAGAATACGCTGACATTTAAAGTAGGCGACCAGTTATTTAGTGAGGAAAATGTTTTTTTTGCAGAAGATAATATTTTTAATGTTTTTACAATTCCGGTTATAAAAGGTGATCCGAAAACTGCCCTGAGCAATCCGTTTTCCATCATGCTGACGGAGGAAATGGCGCATAAATACTTCGGCAATGAAGATCCGATGGGGAAGCAAATTCTGGTCAATGGTCAGATGAACGCCAATGTGACCGGGGTTTTCAAAAAAATCCCAGCGAATTCGCACATGCACCCCGACTTTTTGGTGGCTTTCAATACGCTCAAAGTGCCCGAAATATATGGCGAAGAGCAACTGCGCACCAACTGGGGAAATAACTCTTTTTCCACCTATGTACTGCTACCGAAAGGCTATCCTGCGGATAAACTGGAAGCCCAGTTCCCGGCGTTTCTGGATAAACACATGGGCGCGCATGCAACTGCGAACGATGCACCCAAGCCGTCTTCCTGGACGACCTTATTCCTGGATAAAATGACCGATATTCACCTGTATTCGCACCTGGATTCTGAAATCGAGGAAAACGGCGATATCAAGCGGGTATATATTTTTGGAGCGATCGCTTTATTTATTTTGTTGATCGCTTGTATTAATTATATGAATCTCGCTACGGCGCATTCCGCCTCTCGTTCCAAGGAAATCGGCATTCGCAAAGTAGCGGGCGCGCACCGGCACGAGCTGATGTGGCAATTCCTGAGCGAATCGGTATTGATCACATTTCTGGCTATGCTTTTGGCAATTGGCTTGACCTGGCTGGGGCTGCCCATCCTGGAAAACCTGACCAATAAAGAACTTTCGATTCTTTCCATTTTTGACAACTGGTATTTCCCGGCAGGCATCTTTGCCTTATCTGTGTTAGTGGGCTTGCTGGCAGGCGTTTATCCGGCGGTATTTATGTCCTCTTTTCAGCCGGTGCGGGTTTTAAAAGGTGTTTTCAAAGTGGGCGGCGGCAATGTTGCTTTGCGCAAGGTGCTCGTCGTGGCTCAGTTTTCCATTTCCATTATCCTGATCAGCAGTACGGGTATTGTTTTTCAGCAGTTGCGTTATATGCAACAAAAATCGCTGGGTTATGATAAAGAGCACATCGTGACCATGCCTTACCGGGGACAGGGGCTAAGTGAAAGTTATGATGCATTTCGTAATGAATTACTAAATAACTCCAATATTAAAAATGTAGCGCGTTCGGTTTTGATTCCAACCGATCGCCTGCTGAACTCCTTTGGTTCTGCCACGGCGCAGGTGGGTGATTCGACTATCCAGAGCACGGTGACACTCAAAGCCGTGATGATTGACCACGATTTTACGGATACTTACGGTATAGAATTTGCTGCCGGGCGCGATTTTTCTCGTGAATTCAGGACAGATGACAGCACCGGATTTATTATCAACGAAGCGGCGGTGCGCGCTATTGGCTGGAAAAGCCCGGAAGAAGCGGTGGGCCAACCCTTTGAATATGGCGGTCGCGACGGTCAGGTGGTCGGCGTGTTGAAAGATTTTCATTTTGAATCCTTACACGAAACCATTTTGCCGATTGCATTTTTAATGCCCAGTGATCCAGGAAATTATGGCACTATTTCGGTGAAAATAAGCGGCAATAATATTTCCGGCGCTATTAATCACCTTGAAAAAACCTGGACGCAGTTTGTACCTGATTTTCCTTTCCAATATACTTTTTTGGACGAAAACTTCGGCAGATTGTACGAAGCCGAGCGCCGGCAAGGGCAGGTGTTTACCATTTTCTCGGGTATCGCCATTTTTGTGGCTTGCCTTGGTTTGTTTGGCTTGGCGGCTTTTGCTACTTCCCAGCGCACCAAGGAAATTGGCATTCGCAAGGTGCTGGGCGCTTCGGTGTCGAGCGTGGTGATGCTGCTCTCCAGGGATTTCGTACGCCTTGTGATTATTGCGTTGGTAATTGCCACGCCGATTGCCTGGTGGACGATGTACAACTGGCTGGAAAGCTTTGCATACCGCATTAATATTGAATGGTGGCTGTTTGGTTTGGCGGGCGTGCTGGCGATTGCGGTGGCTGTATTTACCATCAGTTTTCAGAGTATCAAGGCGGCAGTCGCGAATCCGGTACATTCATTGCGAAGTGAATAAAGGCTTTGTTTTGGTAATAACTATTCACCCGACATTTAAAACCATTTAGTATGTTAAAAAATTATATCAAAATAGCCTTTCGCAATTTACTGAAGCATAAAGGATTTACTTTTATTAATATTTTCGGATTGGCCATTGGGGTGACAGTGTTTTTACTGATTGCCCAGTTTGTCTGGTTTGAACGCAGTTATGAAAATTTTATACCCAACGCTGAAAATATTTACCGGGTTACATTATCATCTTATTTAAACAATGAATTGCAAATCGCCAGCGCCGAGAATTATCCCGGTGTCGGGCCGGCTCTGGTCGAGGAATTGCCCGAAGTGACCGGCTGCGCTCGTTTGTATAATATGGGGTATAAAAATAATGTGATTATTACATATCAAGACGCAAAGCCCGAACCCATTGCTTTCAAGCACCGGAAATTTTTATACGCCGATTCATCTTTTCTGCCCTTGATGGGATATGATATGATAAAAGGCGGTGCAAAAACCGCTCTGGCTGAGCCATTTACGGCGGTCATTTCCGAAGAATATGCGAAGTTATATTTCAAAAATGAAGACCCCATCGGTAAAAATCTGCGTTTGCAGGATGATGATTATAATAATGAACTGGTAACGGTGACCGGCGTGTTTAAAGACCTTCCGGCGAATACGCACCTGAAATTTGATGTACTTTTTTCATATAAAACATTATTTCCAAGGTATGAGCAGGCGCGGGCGCGCTACGATCTGAGCTGGGGGCGCAAGGATATGTACACCTTCATTACGGTAAAACCGGGAACCAATCCTGAGGCGCTGGAAGCCAAATTTCCCGCCATTATTGACAAATACAACCCCACGCTGGCAGAAAACAACCGCAAAGACGTGTTTGGATTGCAAGCTTTAAAAGATATTCACCTCACCTCCGACCTGGCCGAAGAACCCGAACCCAACGGCGACAAAAGCATCGTCTTTTTTATGGGTTTGATCGGTTTGTTTGTTTTAGCAATTGCCTGGATCAATTACATCAATCTTTCCACGGCCAGAGCGGTAGATCGCGCCCGGGAGGTGGGCATGCGCAAAGTGGTGGGCGCCCACAAGCATCAATTGATCGCACAATATTTGATCGAAGCCGGCTTTGTGAATTTATTTGCCATCGTTTTGGCCTGGGTTTTTACGCTGCTGGCTTTGCCGTATTTTAACTCGCTTACAGGGCTTTCGTTCAACATTTCTTATCTGCTGCAACCCTGGTTTCTGGGGCTTTTGTTCTTGCTTTGGGTAGTGGGTACGGTGCTTTCCGGTTTTTATCCTGCCTGGATTTTGTCTTCTTTCAAACCGGTGATTGTATTAAAAGGAAGATTAAAAAACAACATGCGGGGTATTTTGCTGCGCAAAGGCTTGGTGGTGGTGCAATTCATGGCTTCGGTGATCCTGATTATCGGCACATTTACCATTTATCGGCAGCTTAATTACATGCTGGATCGCGATCTGGGAATGAATATTGATCAGGTATTGGTGGTGGAGCGCCCTGGCATTTCTCCAAGAGATCGGACGGCGTTTACCTCTGCGATTGACGTATTTAGAGCAGAATTGCGGCAAAATCCTGAAATTGAGGCGATTGCAACATCGGTAACTATTCCCGGAAAACAGCGCGAATACAAAGGCGCGATCAAGCGTTACAGCGCGGGCGACGATGAAGCGGTGACCGTGCGCGTCAACAGCATGGATTATAATTTTATGGATGTTTTTAAAATGGAATTACTCGCGGGTCGGGCTTTTTCGGAAGAATTTATCAGTGACCCGGACACTGCAATAATCCTCACCGAATCGGCGGCTCGATTGATCGGATTTAAAAACCCGGAGGAAGCGGTCGGGCAAACGCTTGCCATTCCCCAATTTGGCTGGAACCCAATCGTGGTGGGCGTTGTCAACGATTACCATCAAGTATCGCTGAAAAAAGCGCTCGACCCAACGGCATTTTATTGCTCGCCTTACAATGGTGAATTTTATTCGATGCGCATCAAAACCAATCGTTTATCACAAACCATCGGCGCGGTGCGAAGTGCCTGGGAGAAGGCTTTTCCGGGCAATCCGTTCGACTTTTTCTTTCTGGATGAGTATTTTGCACAGCAATACGAAAATGAACAGACCTTCGGGCGGCTCTCTACTATTTTCGCGATTCTGGCAATGATCGTCGGTTGTCTAGGGTTATTTGGACTCTCCGGTTATACAATCACGCAACGCACCAAGGAAATTGGCATACGTAAAGTGCTGGGCGCCAGTACTTCCGGTATTGTAACTTTACTATCCAAAGATATTTTATGGCTGGTGCTTATTGCCATAGCTGTAGCCTCGCCCCTTGCCTGGTGGGTGATGACGCAGTGGCTCCAGGATTTTGCGTATCGCATCAACATTCAATGGTGGTTGTTTGCGCTGGCGGGCGGTGTCGCCATCGTTATTGCTTTGGCAACCGTAAGTTTTCAAGCAATAAAAGCGGCCTGGGCAAATCCGGTGGAGAGCTTGCGCAGCGAGTAAGCTGAAAATCACCTAATATTTTGCATCATTCGATCCTTCTCATTATTTTTGTTAAGCCACATCAAGAAATGGAACGGCTTAACTACTTTTCCTTTTCTGTCAAAAAACAGCAACACAAACTAATGCCCACATTCATTCTTCCGGGCGCAGGGTACGCTCAGATATAGATTTTATTTAGTTTGAAGTATCTAATGTGAATGAATTGATTCATTTTTATTATAGTATGATGCACTTTTTATAATAAAACAAGTTTTCACACTAATGAATTATCAATCCAACCCACAGCTTGAGCTTGCACGCGATTACGTCAGTAATACGAATAAGAATATTTTCCTGACGGGTAAGGCTGGCACCGGGAAAACGACCTTTTTGCAACAGCTCAAGCGGGAATCGGTCAAACGCATGGCGGTGGTAGCGCCCACGGGCGTAGCTGCGATCAACGCGGGTGGCATGACGATTCATTCGTTTTTTCAATTGCCTTTTGGTTTGTTTTTGCCTGAATACGCACAGGATGCAGCCCGGCAACGGCGTTTCACCCGCGAGAAAATCCGCCTGATCCAGGGACTCGACCTCCTGGTGATCGATGAGATCAGTATGGTGCGTGCCGACTTGCTCGATGCGGTGGACGATGTGCTCCGGCGCTATAAAAACCGGCTAGAACCCTTTGGTGGTGTGCAATTGCTCATGATAGGCGATCTGCACCAGTTGCCACCCGTGGTCAAGGATGAGGACTGGAATTTACTGAGGGAGCATTACGAAACGCCTTATTTCTTCAGCAGCAGGGCGCTGCAACAAACCGATCCGGTGTCGATTGAGCTCAAACATATTTACCGGCAAAGCGACGCCGTTTTTATTGATTTACTAAATAAAGTCCGTGATAATCAACTGAGTGAAGACGTATTGGCCCAGTTGAATAGCCGCTATGTTCCTGATTTTCAACCTTCTGAAGAGGAAGCTTACATTACATTAACTTCGCATAATGCTTCTGCGCAGGAAATTAACAACCAGAAATTAGCCGACATTCCCGGCGATATGTACCAATTCAAAGCGCAAGTATTCGGGGATTTTCCGCAACACGCGTACCCCACCGACGAACTGCTCGAATTAAAAATCGGCGCGCAGGTCATGTTTGTAAAAAATGACATGGCCCGTGAAAAGCGTTATTATAATGGGAAAATCGGGCAAATAACAGAAATAGAAGGAGATACAATTTATGTAAAATGCCCAGATGATGAAGATCCCATCTTCGTGGAACCAGCGGAGTGGACCAATGTAAAATATACACTCAACGAAAGCAGCAAGGAAGTCACCGAAGAGATCATTGGCAGTTTTATGCAATATCCGCTGCGGCTGGCCTGGGCGATCACGATTCACAAGAGTCAGGGTTTGACCTTCGAGCGGGCGATCATCGACGCGCAGTCTGCTTTTGCGCATGGGCAAGTGTATGTCGCCCTGAGTCGCTGCAAGCGTTTTGAAGGCATTGTGCTACGCTCGCCGATTGTTTATTCCAGTGTCAGAACCGACGTTAAAGTCAAGAATTTCACCGAAGAAGCCGATAAAAACGCCCCGGATGAAGCGCATTTGCAGCAATCCAAGCGCGATTTTCAGCAGTCTTTGATCCTGGAATTGTTTGATTTCGGTACTTTGAAAAAATACCTTCTCCAAATGAACCGGGTTTTTCTGTCGCATGAAAATTCGCTTCATGCCGATGCTTACCGGCAATTCAAAGAGCTGTCTGTAATTGCCGAAGCGCAGGTTTTTTCAATAGCCGAAAAATTTAAAATGCAACTGCGCAGTTATTTTGCAGAAGCTGGCTTGCCTGAAGAAAATGAGGCCGCGCAAGCACGCATCCAGAAAGCCTGCACCTGGTTTTTGGAAAAAATCGGCGGGGAATTGATGCCCGGATTTAATAGCCTTGATCTGCTCACCGACAACAAAGCGGTGCGGAAAGTCGCTTCGGAAGCTTTGGAAAATGTGCGACGGGAGCTTTTTATCAAAAATGCAGCGCTGAAAGCCGCGCAAAACGGGTTTTCTGCGCACGCTTACCTCCGCGCCAAAGCCGATGCCCAGCTTGATTTCAAAGCAACTTCTACAACCTCCTCGCCGATGGCTGCCGCGTTTGCCGCTGCGCCGAAAGACGCCTCGCATCCGGAGCTATATGTGCTATTGAAAAAATGGCGTGACGATACTGCCGCAGTGCACAACGTGGAAGCTTATAAAGTACTGCCTACCAAGTCATTACTCGAACTGGTAGAGCTCTTGCCTGCCAATATTCCTGCCCTGAAACAAGTGAAAGGCATCGGGGAGACCAAGAGCAAGCGCTACGGCGGCGAAATCCTCGGTATTATTCAGGAATATTGCCTGGCCAAAGGCTTGGAAGGCGCGCAGTTGTCGGTGCTGGAAACGCCGAAAAAGCCGAAGATTGACACGAAGAAGCTCAGTTTTGAATTGTTCCAATCTGGCAAAAGCATCGCTGAAATTGCCGCAGAGCGCAGCCTGAACACCTCTACCATCGAAGGGCATCTCGGATATTATATTGAATTGGGTCAACTTGATATTTTTGATGTAATGGATTGGGAAAAAGTAAATAAAATTGAGCAATTTGTTAAAGAAAACCCCGCGGAAACACTGAGCGGCATCAAGTCTCATTTTGGCGAGGATTTTTCATACGGCGAGATCCGCATGGTGCTGCATCATTTAAACCCGAAACCTGAATAAATCTGGGGCTTTCGGAAAAAAAATCGGAAAAATTGCCGCTATTTTGTAACCAATTACTTCTGGATACAGTCTCTCTTTCAAATTTTTTCACCCGATTTCTAGCTAAAGCTTTAGTCACCATGTTCAGAAACTATCTTGTTATTGCATTTCGCAATATTCTTAAGAGCAAGTCTCATGCCTTGATTAATATTTTCGGGCTGGCCATCGGATTGGCCTGTACCATCCTGATCTTGCTGTGGATTCAGCGCGAACTCAGCGTTGATAAGTTTCATACCCATGTGGATCGCATCTATGGGGTACTGGAAAACCAGACTTATGCCGGGCGTGACATCTTCACCGTGCGCGCGACCCCCGGCCCGATGACGCCGGCAATTAAAGAAAATTTCCCGGAAGTAGAAAAGGCGACCCGCTTGACGTGGGGCGATATTTATTTGTTTCGGGTAGGCGACAAAAGTGTTTATGAGGAAGGACTGCACGTGGATCCGGATTTCCTGGGTATGTTTTCCTTCCCTTTGCTGCACGGCGATGCAAATTCGGCGCTGGCGCAGCCGCGCTCGGTCGTGATCACCCGTGAAACGGCTATGAAATATTTTGATAAAGAAAATGCAGTTGGCGAAACGATCCAACTCAATAACAAAGAGGACTATCAGGTGACCGGCGTACTCGCGGATATTCCCGAAAATTCTACCCTGGATTTTAATTTCCTGCTTCCAATCCAGGAATTTATTGACAATAACGAATGGACGCAAACCTGGAATTCCAATGGCTTACGCTGTTATATCATGCTTGCAAACGGTGTACCGGCAAGCAATTTTGAGTCAAAGTTCAAGGATTTTGTACAAAAGAACTCCAACCAGCAAAATGTAACGCTTTTCCTGCAAAACTACGGCGATCAGTATCTGCGCTCCGATTTTAAAAACGGCGTGTATGCCGGCGGTGGACGCATTACGTATGTGCGTTTATTTGCCATTATCGCGGGATTTATCTTGCTGATTGCCTGTATCAATTTTATGAATCTCTCTACGGCCCGCTCCACCAATCGTGCGCGCGAAGTGGGTATCCGGCGGGTGACCGGCGCGAACCGGGGCATGCTGATTTCGCAGTTTTTGGGCGAGTCGCTCCTGCTGACCTTTATTGCCTGTTTACTGGGCTTGGCAATTGTGTTTTTTGTATTACCGCCGTTCAATGAATTGTTTGGCGTAGAACTGTCGCTCGATGTGGCAAATCCGCAATTATGGCTTGGGCTGGCTGGAATTATTGTCATTACAGGGCTTCTGGCAGGAAGTTATCCCGCGTTTTTTATGTCCGGATTCCGTCCGGTGGAAGTTTTAAAAGGGGTAATAAAAACCGGAGCCGGTGCGGTCTGGTTGCGTAAAAGCATGGTGGTGACACAGTTTGCCATTGCCATTTTCCTGGTGGTTGGTACGATGGTTGTTTACCAACAGATGAATTACATTCGCAATAAAAATTTAGGTTATAAAAAGGAAAATCTGGTCTATATTTCTGCCAATGGCGATGTGCCCCAAAAGTACGATGTGATCAAACAGAGTTTGCTGCAAGTGCCTGGGGTAGAGGCAGTTTCGTCGGCAGGAGGGCAGTTTTTCAGCTGGGGTAGCAATTCGTCCAATTTCAGATGGGAGGGCAAAGATCCCAACGAAAGTATTCTTTTTCAGCATATTTCTTCGGGTTTTGATTTTTTAAAAACGATTGGTGCGGAGTTGGTGGATGGTCGCGATTTCTCGACCGCATTTCCGGCAGACTCATCCAATTTTATTATCAATCAGAAAGCCGCGCAACTCATGGGCATGGAAAATCCCGTCGGGCAGCGCCTGCAATGGGGTGATCAGAATGGCGAGATCATTGGCGTAGTGAAGGACTTTCCGGTGACTTCCCTGCACAATGCGCAAGACCCCGTGATCCTTTTTCTTTCTTCCTATTCAAACCTAGTGTACGTGCGGGTCAATTCCGACCAGATTTCCAGCACAATGGCGCAGATCGAACAGACCTTCAAAACGCACAATCCGGCATATCCCTTTGAGTACCATTTTGTAGATGAAGAATACGACCAAATGTATCGGAGTGAACAACGCGTGGGCGCACTCTCCAGGATCTTCGCATTCCTGTCGATCTTTGTATCATGCCTTGGATTGTTCGGTCTGGCGGCTTTCACTGCCGAACAACGCGTAAAGGAAATTGGCATACGTAAAGTGCTGGGCGCCAGTGTACCCAATTTAGTGACTTTGTTATCCAAAGATTTTCTGCTGCTGGTGTTGGTTTCCACGATTGTGGCGTTTCCGGTGGCCTGGTATATCATGAACAACTGGCTGGCGCGTTTTGCCTATCGCATCGACCTGAACTGGCAGTTATTTGTCTTGGCTGGCCTGATGGCACTGCTGATTGCCTTATTTACCGTGAGCTTCCAGGCGATTAAAGCTTCTTTGGCCAACCCGATCCAATCCCTCCGTTCGGAGTAGGAGATTTTGATGTTATTGTACGGTGGTGTTATAGTGTTTAGAACTTGATTCGAGCCAGCAACTGTAACACCATCGCACTATAATTGTATCATAATCGAACAAGGATGTAAAATTTATTACTCCAACTAATTGATTATCAGTTGTTTTTATTTCTGGCATAATGTTTTGTTTTTATTAAAAAAGAATTAGTTGACAAAACTCAAAACATCATGATCCGGAATCACCTGAAAGTCGCCATCCAGAATCTTTTACGTTTTAAGTTTGTAGCCATTATCAATTTGATTGGCTTAACGGCTGGTTTTGTGGTATGCGGTATGATTTACCTGTTTGTGCAAAACGAGCTCAGTTACGACCGATTTCACATCAACGCAGATCGACTGTACCGACTGACTACGGAATTCCGGTACCCGGGAACTGCGCCGCGCATCCTGGCACAATCCGCTGCCCCGATGGCGCCCCACATTCAGCGTCGGTTCAGTAATGTAGAAGCTTTTACCCGGCTGGTCACGTTTGAAAATAATACCATTTTCAAATATGACAATCGCGAGGTGATCATCAAAAAATCCTTCGCAGCGGATACTTCTTTTTTTCAATTATTTGATTTTGAGTTGATTGCAGGCGATGCAAACACAGCTTTACGAGCTCCATCAAGCGTGGTACTCACTGAGAAACTGGCGGCTCAATTATTCCCGAACGAAGAGCCGCTGGGAAAAATTATTACACAAACTTCGGCCCTCGGCGCAGATCGTGATACGACCGTTTCTTATATCATAACAGGTATCATGAATAATATTCCGCAGCATTCACATTTACAATTTGATGCCCTGTTTAATATCGATAGCTCCTTGCCAGGCGACAGGAATGGGCAGGAATGGCACGGCGTTTTTACAAATACTTACTTTTTAATGCGGAATCCTGTTCATGATATTATATCATTTGAAAATCAAATTGCGCAATCTCTGGAACCGGTGATGAAGGGTTCGAATTACATCCGACTGCACGTACAGCCCTTGTCAGACGTGCATCTTGGCTCGGTTGAAGTAACAGAAGATCATATCAATTACCAAAAATTTGATCGTCGTTATATTTACATATTTAGTATCATAGCTTTGATTGTGCTGACAATTGCCGGTGTGAATTTCACCAATCTTTCTACGGTTATCGCCCATAAACGTGCCAAAGAAATCGGCATCCGCAAAACCATTGGCGCGAGCAGAACCTCTATCATTGCTCAATTTCTGGGCGAATCGGTGTTACTCACTTTCATTGCAGCGGGGATCAGCGTTTTATTGATTGATTTTTTATTCCCGTATTTACAAGTATTTATAGGTCGTGAAATAAAAGTGAATGTTTTTCAAAATCTTCCTTTTTTGATAAGCCTTTTGGGCGTGGCGCTACTGCTGGGCTTGTTGGCGGGTTTATATCCGGCGGTGTACATGTCTTCCTTTCGACCAGTCCAGGCTTTAAAAAAATTACAACTTGGAAATTCGCCCAAGCGGCTGATTATCAATTCTTTGGTGGTTACGCAATTTATTGCCGCAACGGTGTTGATCATCGGAACGATTATCGTGGTGCAGCAACTTAATTTTTTACAAAACGAAGATAAAGGATTTAATACATCACAGATTATTACTCTTGATTTAGGCTATGGCAATTGGGGAAAATATGATGCATTAAAAAATGACTGGCTTGGACTCGCCGGGGTAGAAGACGTGACCGCATCGCGGAGTATGCTGGGGAGCGAGGCCGTCCAAACCGGGGTTTCCTTTAAGGATCCGGATGGTGCGCAACAAAACATTGCGATACCAGTATTACTAACAGATGATAATTATTTAGCTTTTTATGATATGCAGCTCACGGCGGGACGAAACTTTTCTGAAAATGCAGCACAAAATGGTAAGGAGTATATCATTAATGAAACGCTGGCAAAACAAATAGGCTGGGAAGACCCCGTAGGGCAGCCAATGCAGCTGGCCTGGGCACAGGAAACCGGCACCGTGGTCGGCGTTGTAAAAGATTTTAATTTTAATACCTTACATCATAAAATTACGCCGCTTTGTATATGGGCATCCTTTGGAAATAATAAAGAAGTATCGGTGAAAGTAAATTCCGGTAATCTGGCAGCTACGCTCGGCGTGCTCGAAGGTGCCTGGAAGCAGCATATTCAGGATCGACCGTTTAGTTATCAATTCCTGGATGAGCATTTCGCCAAATTGTACGAATCCGAAACCCGTATCGGTCGGCTAATGTCAGCGGCGGCGATCTTAGCAGTGTTGATTGCCTGTCTGGGTTTGTTTGGCATCGCAGCATTTATGACCGAGCAACGCACCAAGGAAATTGGTATTCGGAAGGTATTGGGTGCTTCCATGTCGGGTATCGTCGCCTTGCTTTCCAAAGACTTTATCAGGCTGGTTATCATTGCCATTGTGTTGGCTTCGCCCATTGCCTGGTACATGATGAACCGTTGGCTGGAAGCTTTTGCCTATCGCATTGATATTGAATGGTGGATGTTTGTGTTGGCGGCTGTACTGGCTATCATCATTGCGTTTACAACTGTAAGCGTACAAACGGTCAGAGCCGCAATGGCCAATCCGGTAAAGAGTTTGAGAACAGAATAAACTACCAAAACCTGGAGTAACGTTCCGATTTCGCACAATTGTTGTATCAAAAGCGTACACCATTTTATCTGGTAATGACGTAAGGGTTTGATTATTAATATTTTATAAATTTGGCATGGTGTTTTTATTCATGCTTTCAGAAATCACTCGACTCAAACTTTTAAATACACCCGAACGATGTGGAAGAACTATGTAAAAATTGCCTGGCGCAATCTCACGCGCTACAAAGGTTTTACTTTTATCAATGTCATCGGGCTTACGCTCGGCTTGCTCTTTGCGCTGCTCATCGCGCTATGGGTGCAGGATGAACTAAGCTTTGACCGTTTTCATGCGAATAATGACCGGCTTTACCGCATCAACAGCAATTTATTCTGGTCGGAAGGGGAACCCAATACGAGTTCGATGACGCCCGGGCCGCTGGAAGCAGCGCTGGAAGAAGAAATCCCGGAAATAGACAAAGTAGTAAAGACGAGTTATCCCAATGAGCAGTTGTTTTCCCTTGGTGAAAAAATTACCAAGGAGGAAGGATTTTATGCTTCCCCCGATTTTCTGGAGTTGTTCAGCTTTCCGCTGCTGGGTGGAGATATGAATACGGTGCTTACTTCGCCTACGTCCATTGTGATCTCTGAAACGATGGCGCGAAAATTTTTCGGTACAACGGATGTGGTGGGCAAAACCATTCAGATGAATAAAAAGGAGGATTTGCAAATCAGTGGCGTGGTGGCGGATGTGCCGGTTCATTCCACGATCCGTTTCAACTGGATTCGACCATTTGAAGTATTTGCAAAAAGTAATACCTGGGCTGATACCTGGGGCAATTTCAGTTTTTATACTTATGCGCTGCTAAAGCCGGGAGCCGATCTCGCCGTTGTCCAGGATAAAATCAAGCAAATTGGTAATCTGAAGAATCACAAGGCGGAGGTCTTTCTACAGCCGCTCGCAGAATCTTACCTATATTCAAAATATACCAATGGCAAACCCGACGGTGGCCGGATCGAGTATGTGCGGCTGTTTTCGGCAATTGCGATTTTTGTTTTGCTGCTGGCTTGTATCAATTTTATGAATCTTGCCACGGCCCGTGCTGCCCAGCGCGCCCGGGAAATCGGCATTCGTAAAGTTGTAGGCGCCAACCGCTTTTCATTGATGGGGCAGTTCATGGGCGAGGCAATTTTGGTGACTTTGCTGGCGCTGGTGCTGGCGGTGGGCATCGCGCATTTGGTTTTGCCTGGTTTTAATGAATTGTTTAACAAGGAGTTACGAATTGACTATAATGATCCGATGTTCTGGTTGGGGGCATTATTACTCACCGTGCTGACCGGCACCATGGCGGGGAGTTATCCGGCGCTGTTTTTGTCGGGTTTCCGGCCGGTAAAAGTGCTCAAGGGCGATGTTTTCAAGCTCGGTGATGGTACTTCCATGCTGCGCAAAGGTCTGGTTGTTTTTCAATTTGTATTGTCGATTTTCCTGATCATCGGCGTAACTATTATACAACAGCAAATCCATTACATTAAAAATAAAAATCTCGGAATCGATCGCCGGGATATGATATACACTATGCTGGAGGGTGAATTAGGCGAAAATCCGGAGACATTCCGTCAGGAATTATTGAAATCCTCAGCTATTCAGTCGGCGACTACGACCGGTGGCAATCCTATGAACGTACAAAGCACTTCCGGCGACCTCCAGTGGCAGGGCAAGGATCCAAATCGTTCTACTTCCGTATCTGCGTTTTTTGTGGGGAATGGTTTCACCGAAACGATGGGCGTCAAACTCAAGGAAGGGCGGACCTTCCGCAGTTTCCCGGCGGATTCGGTGAGTTATCTGGTCAATGAATCGGCAGTAAAAATGATGGGCTTGGAAAACCCGGTCGGCGAAGAAGTCGAATTCTGGATGGGTAAAGGTCAGATCATCGGCGTGCTCGAAGATTTTCATTTGCAATCGCTGCATCAGCCCATTACACCGCTGATATTGTGTTATTACCCTGCCAATTCCTGGCAAGCCTGGATCAAACCTGCCCCGGGACAAACCGAAGCGGCGCTGGCGCATCTTGAAAAAGTGTCAAAAGAACTCAACCCCGGCTATCCTTTTGAATATCACTTCGCCGACGAAGTGTTTGAGCAGCTATATCGCAGTGAGACGGTGGTAAGCACCTTGGCCAACTGGTTTGCGCTGATCGCTATTATCATTTCCTGCCTTGGTTTATTTGGCTTGGCTACTTATGCCACCGAGCGCCGAGTGAAAGAAATCGGCATCCGTAAAGTACTGGGCGCCAGTATGGGCAACATTGTTACGTTGCTTTCAAAAGAGTTTGTTCAATTGGTTTTGATCGCCGTTGTGGTCGCGGCGCCGATCGGCTGGTGGGCGATGAATCGTTGGTTGGAGGCATTTACCTATCGAATTGATATTCAGTGGTGGATCTTTATTGCGGCAGGAGCGGTAGCATTGGGTATTGCGCTTTTCACGGTGAGTTTCCAGGCGATCCGGGCGGCTATATCAAATCCGGTGAATTCGTTGAGAAGTGAATAACATCGTAAACTTTAAAAACTAGAAACGGAGAACAACATAGGCTATGTTACAAAATTATCTAAAAATCGCTTTGCGCAATTTAATGCGACATCGGTTTTTTTCCTTGATCAATATCGCCGGATTGGCGGTGGGTTTGACCTGTTGTTTATTGTTAGGGTTGTACGTGCAGCATGAGCTGAGTTATGACCGATTGCACAAAAAAGCCGACCGAATCGTGCGGGTAACCATGGAATACAGCGTGCAGGGCACCACCGAACACGTGCCAATTACCGGTACGAAAGTTTTTCCAGCGTTCAAACGGATCTTTCCAGAGGTGGAGAATGGCGTTCGATTTTATGCGATGCCGACGGTGGAAATCGTTTATAACGAGCAACGCTTTGCGGAAGAGGGCTTTGTGTATGCTGATTCCACGATTTTTGATGTATTTTCGTTTAAATTGTCGCAAGGAAATCCCGAAACTGCCTTGTCGCAACCTGACGCCATTGTGCTGACGGAAAGCATGGCAAAAAAATATTTTAAAAATGAATCGCCCATCGGGAAAGTGCTACGGGTCGAGAATACCCGGGATTATCAGGTGACCGGCGTGATGCAGGATTGCCCGGCTAACTCGCATATTCAATTCGATTTTCTGGTGCCTTTTTCAAATTATCCCTATGCCAAAACCGAGCGCTGGTGGGGCTCGAATTATTACACTTATTTATTATTGAAAAGTCCGGAATCCATTACAAGTTTACAAGCCAAAATCCCGGCTTACATGGATACCCAAAAGGAGGAAAACGGGCTGACGGGGAACGATTACATGACTTTTTTCCTGGAACCGCTCCAGCGGGTACATTTGTACTCCACGGTGGCGGGTGGTTTTCAGCCTGGCGGGGATATTCGCTACGTGTACATTTTTTCGGCGATTGCGCTGCTCATCCTTGCCATCGCTTGTGGCAATTATATGAATATGACCACGGCTCGGGCATCGGCGCGGGCACGGGAAGTCGGTATTCGCAAAGTAGTCGGTGCGCAGCGTCGGCAGTTGTTCTGGCAATTCATGGGCGAATCAGTGCTCGTCATCGGGTTGGCTTTGTTGTTGAGTTTGGGGCTGACCCATTTGGCTATGCCCTATTTTAATGAATTAGCCGGACGCGAAATTCTATTCAAACCTTTACAAAATCCGGCGTTGCTGCTCGGTTCACTGAGTTTGGTCGCATTGGTGAGCGTGATGGCTGGGAGCTATCCGGCACTGTTATTGTCTGGTTTTCAGCCAGTTAAAATTTTAAAAGGCAAGCTGGAAACCGTCACCTCGGGTTTGACCTTACGGCGCTCACTTATTGTATTACAATTTATCATATCAATCGGTTTGATTGTATGTACCCTGGTAATTCAAAGGCAATTACATTTTGTACAAAACAAAAAATTGGGTTATGAAAAAGCCTCTCGCCTGGTGCTGCCTGCCAATCGGCTAAACGCAACTACAATTCAAACTTTAAAAAACGAGTTTAAAAACCGACCCGAAATTGAGGCGGTCAGCGTCGCATATCGCACTTTGACTTCCGTGCCAAGTAAATATATTCTTCAGTTGGGAACCCGTGAATTAATCATCACTGCCAACGGCGTGGATCAGGATTTTGTAAAAACAATGGATCTGAATTTGATTGCCGGTACCGATTTCACGGAAACCGAAGCCAAAGAAGTCGCTGCTGAAACGCACAATTACCTGATAATCAATGCTAAATCTGCGCAAGAATACGGCTGGACGCCTCAGGAAGCCATCACGAAAACCGTGCAATTTGAAGGGCGTCCCGCGCAAATCAAAGCCGTAGTCGCCGATTTTCATTTTGCCTCGTTGCACGAGCCGATCACCCCGATGGCGCTTTTTTTACAAAACGGCGGTCGGAGTTTAATTGTGAAAACAACCGGCGAAAACACCTCGCAAGTACTGTCTTTTCTGGAAACGAAATGGCAACAATTCGCGTCCGAGCAGCTTTTCTCCTACCATTTTTTGGATGAAGAATTTGACCAGTTGTATCGTGCCGAACAACGTACGGGCACGATTTTGACCATTTTCTCCGCATTGGCAATTTGTCTGGCCTGCCTGGGATTGCTGGGCTTGAGCATTTTTATGGCGTCGCAACGCACCAAGGAGATCGGTATTCGCAAGGTATTGGGCGCTTCGGTGAGTAGCATTGTGGCGTTGCTGTCCAAAGATTTTTTGCGGTTGGTGTTCATCTCGGCGCTGCTGGCGTTCCCGCTGGCGTGGTACGCCATGAGCCGGTGGCTGGCGGATTTTACCTATCGCATTCAGCTGGAGTGGTGGATGTTTGTCGGCGCGGGACTTCTATCTTTAGTAATAACCCTGCTGACGGTGAGTTTCCAGGCGATCCGGGCGGCTATATCAAATCCGGTGGAGAGCTTACGAAGTGAGTAAATAAAAAAGTGAATAAAGTGAATAATTTTAAGGCAACTTGATTGCCTGATTTAAAAAATATTTACAATGTTTCTGAATCACCTAAAAATTGCCATTCGCAGTTTGCGTAAAAACAGGATTTATACGGTCATCAATATCGTAGGATTGGCGGCAGGTATTGCTGCTGTCTTGCTGATATTCAGGATTATTACATATGAACTGAGTTTTAATAAAAATTTCAAAAATTATGATCGCATTGCCCGGGTAGTCGCCGTAGAAACCATCTCCGAAGAAGGGGAGGGGTACAATGTGTGTGTGCCCGTGCCGGCCATGGATGCGATTGAGCAAAATGTGAGCCAATTCGAGACGGTAGGCCGCGTGCATGAAGTATGGGCGATGCTGACGATACCAAATCCCGATGAACCAGGTGTGCCGCAAAAGAAATTTGCTTTAAATCCTCCGGAAACTGCTTTTTTTACGGAGTCGAGCTTCTTTCAAATATTTGATTTCCAATGGTTGGCGGGCGATCAGGCTACTGCACTCGATGATCCCGGGGCAATCGTACTCACCAAAAGTTGGGCCGAAAAATGCTTTGGTAATTGGGAAACCGCGATGGGCAAAACGGTTATGCTGGATAATTTGATTCCGCTCACCGTGAAGGGGGTCCTGGCTGATTTGCCTGTGAATTGTGATTTCACCTTTCCGTATCTGGTGTCTTTTCCGACCCTGAAAGCCAATCCGGAAAATTATTTTTATGATTCGAGCGGTGAATGGGGGAATTGCAGTTCCAATAACCAAATGTATGCCTTACTCCGGAATCCGGGGCAGCGCGATGTCGCCAATAGTACGCTGGCAACTATTGGTAAAACGGAATACGCCGACCGGACCGGAAAGCAAAGCCGAGTTCATAAAGTTCAGCCTTTGTCGGACTTGCACTACAATGAAAGATACCAAAACTCTGGCTCCCATCGTACCAGTAAAACCAGACTGAAAGTACTTGGCGGAATCGGTGTCCTGATTTTGATTCTGGCTTGTTTTAATTTTATAAATCTCGCTACGGCTCAGGCATCACTGCGTGCCAGAGAGGTCGGCGTGCGCAAAACCCTGGGCAGCGCGCGCGGACAATTGGTCGGGCAGTTTATGAGCGAAACCGGGCTGATCGTGTTGATTGCCGTAGCAGCAGGAGCTAGTCTGGCGCATTTTGCAGCGCCTCTGTTGAGATTTGTCTCTGATGTGCCAACGGAAGTACCATTTCTTGCTAATCCTGTAGTCTGGACGTTTTTGATCATAGTTACGCTTGTGGTCACCTTGTTATCCGGGCTGTACCCAGCTATGGCGCTGGCTAGTTTCAAACCTGTAAAAGCCCTGAAAAATAATGTCAGCAATCATCTTTTCGGTGGCGCTTCGCTTCGAAAGTCGCTGGTGGTAATGCAATTTGCCATTGCACAGGCTTTGATCATCGGCGCTATTATCACCATGTTACAACTAGATTACATCCGCTCGCGGGATTTAGGTTTTAATGACCAACTGGTTTACACTTTTGGCTTCAATTCAGATAGTGCTACGGTAGCCCGGCAGCGTGCGCTTAAGCAAAGTTTACTCCAGATTCCCGGGGTAGAATTTGTGAGCTTCAACAGTGATCAACCGCTTTCCGGAAATACCTGGACGAGCAATTTCAGATATGCTTCCCGCCCTGAGGATGAGCCTTATGGAATCTCCCTTAAATTCACAGATGAGCATTATCGCGAAACTTACGGCATCAGACTGCTGGCCGGCGAGTGGTTCGGGGCTTCCGATACCATGCGCCAGGTGGTGGTCAATATGACGCTTTTGAAAAAACTGGGCATTACGGATCCGCAGGAAGCGATTGGTCAGCATATTCAGTTGGGTCGAGGCAGATCATTGCCGATTGTGGGGGTCACCGATGAATTTCATACCCATTCGTTGCGCAGAGAGCATATCCCATTGTTGATGACTACCCGCAAGGAATTTTACTGGGGAGCCGGGGTAAAAATGCGCCCGAATAATATCGCCGCTACGACTGATCGCATCAAAAAAGCATTTGACGAGGTCTTGCCAGAACAAGTCTTTACCGGGCGTTTTCTGGATGAAACCATTGCCGAATTTTATCAGGATGACAACCGGCTGGCCGCTACTACCAAGGGTTTTGGCGTGCTGGCGATTCTGATCTCCTGCCTGGGTTTGTTTGGTCTGGCGACTCATGCGGCCGCTCAGCGCATCAAGGAAATTGGCATTCGCAAAGTACTGGGCGCTTCCATCATGGATGTAGTCGGATTATTATCAAAAGACTTTTTGAAACTGGTAGCCGTGTCGCTGATTCTGGCTGCGCCGTTCGCCTGGTGGCTGATGAACAAATGGCTGGAAGACTTTGCCTATCGTATTCAGATTCCCTGGTGGGTTTTTGCCGCGGTAGGGGTGCTGGCTGTAATAATTGCGCTGGCAACCGTCAGTTTTCAGGCGGTGCGTGCGGCGGTAACGAATCCGGTAGAATCATTGAAAAGTGAATAAGAACTAAATGTTGTTTCTTAAAATCATGACGACTAAACCCTTTTTATAATGCTGGAAAAAAATTTGCTGATCGGGTTTCGAAATATCTGGCGTAACAAAACCAGTGCTTTTATCAATATTTTTGGACTGGCGATCGGTATGGCTACTGCCGTGCTCATTTTACTTTGGGTACAAAATGAGTTGAGTTTTGATCAATTCCATGCCAATGCAAAGCAGACTTACCGGGTATTAAGCCATATTAAGGTGAGCGCAGGTGAAACCTGGAACTGGAACACCACGCCCATGTTGCTCTTGCCGGAAGCAGAGGAGCAAATTCCTGAAATTGAGCAGTTTTCGCGTTTTAAAAGTGGAAACAGGTACGCTATTTTCAATGTAAATGACCATCTCTTTAAAGAAAAACAATATGCTTATGTAGATGAAAACTGGTTCCAATTCTTTGATTATCAATTTATAAAAGGGAGTGCTCAAGATGCTTTGAAAGACTTGCGCAGTATCGTTTTGACCGAATCAAAAGCCAGGCAACTCTTTGGTGAGCAGGAGCCTATGGGAATGCGGATAAGAATTGATACGCTGGATTTTTTTGTAAAAGCCATTATTAAAGATAATCCTTCCAACTCGAGTTTTAAATTTGATTATCTGTTACCGCTTTCCGCGTATTGGTCCAATCCCGAAAATTATAAAAGCGATGCCTATTGGGGTAATTTTAATTATAATTCTTTTATAAAAATCCGTAAAGATGCAGCTTTGGCAAGCGTTTCAGAAAAACTGACCATTGTATTGAGAGACAATAAGCAAAATGATTCCACCTCGTATCATACCTTACAGCCGTTGTCAATGATGCATTTTGATCATACTTTGATGAACGATGCCTTCGCAGTAGGTAATGCTACCAGTGTAAAAGTATTTACGTTCATTGGTTTGTTGATTCTGCTGATTGCCTGTATCAATTATGTGAGTTTGACGACCGCCAAAGCCAGCATGCGCGCCAAGGAAGTGAGCGTAAAGAAGATAATCGGCGCTGGCAAAATGCTACTGTTTCGACAATTTATGACCGAATCGGTTCTTACCAGCTTGATCGCGATGTTTCTGTCGATTGGTCTGGCGCAGTTGGGACTGGGCGTTTTTAATAAGCTGACACAGAATACATTACAATTAGATGCCAGCAACCTGACAGCCTGGCTGGTTTTTGGAGGTGTGACCATTATGGCTATTTTGCTTACAGGTATTTACCCTTCGATTTTGCTAGCCTCGTTTCAACCGGTGAAGCTACTGCGCGGAGTCAGTTGGATGGGTGGTAAAAATTCTAATTTCAGGAAAGGATTAGTAGTGGTACAATTCTTTGTTTCTATAGTGTTGATTGTCAGTGCAATAGTGATTTATAGCCAATTGCAATTTATTAAAAACAAAGACTTAGGCTATCAAAAAGAGCATATTTTCTCTGTGGTTTTTCCTTACAACGCATTTAAAGATTCGGAGCATCGACGAAGTGTAATGACAACCATCAAAGAAAAATTACAGGCGCAAACCAGCGCCAAAGAAGTAGCCTTGGCAAGTGAATCTATCGTATTTAATGGAAGCAGCAGCAGTGGCAATTTGGACTGGGAAGGCAAGGATCCGGATTTTAATCCAACGGTGATGCAAATGTCTGCCGATGCTGATTTTCAGCAAGTTTTTGGCTTGAAATTGGTGGAAGGACGCTGGTTTGAAGAAGGCAACCTGGCGGATGAAAATAATCTGATACTCAATGAAGCGGCAGCAAAAGCTATAAATCTAAAGAAACCTTATATTGGTCAACGCCTTACTTTTCAGGGTGATCCAGGAGAAGTGGTTGGCATTGTAAAAGATTTTCATTTTCGCAGTATGCATGAAGAAATTATGCCTGCGGTTATCTGTCATAAACCTGGCTGGCAAAGTCAAATTTTCATTAAAACAACAGGCGAGCAAACCGCGCAGGCATTGGCTGCTACTGAAGCGGTCTGGAAGGAGATACTGCCGAATCAGCCCTTTGAATATAACTTTGAAGACGAAGCTTTTGAAAAGCTCTACGAAGCAGATCAACGAACAGGCTCCTTGCTCAATATTTTTGCGGGTATCGCCATTTTTATTTCCTGCCTTGGTTTGTTTGGGCTAGCCACTTTCTCAGCAGAGCGGCGTACGAAAGAAATTGGCATTCGCAAAATACTGGGAGCAAGTATGTCACATCTGGTAACTTTATTATCCAGGGAATTCCTCGGGTTGGTCGCCTTTGCATTTCTGATTGCGGCGCCTATTGGCTGGTGGGCGATGAATCGCTGGCTACAGGATTTTGCCTATCGCATTGATATTCAATGGTGGATGTTTGCATTGGCAGGATTGGCGGCTGTTTTAATTGCCCTATTTACCGTGAGTTTTCAGGCGGTGCGCGCGGCAGTGGCGAATCCGGTGGAGAGCTTGAGAAGTGAATAAATATATCATGTTTAATGCGCTATTATAATATAATATAACTTTTTTTTGTAAAGGGAAAATATAATAAAAATATCATGTTTGTAATTTTTTTTAAAATCGCCATTCGCAATCTACGTAATAACAAAAGTTTCTCGCTTATCAATTTATTTGGTTTGTCAGTAGGTATTGCTGCTTTTTTGCTGATCGCATTGTATATAAAAGACGAATTAAATTATGATACATTTTTAAAAGATGCAGATCGTATTTATCAGGTAAATATCTCCGGCAATTTTGGCGGAGAGGAAATTGAAGGCGCCATTACGCCTCCACCCGTCGGGGCTGCATTGATGGAAGATTTTCAGGGTATCGAGTCCTACACTCGCATCTTTCAGCCGGGCGACGTTATGATAAGTTATAAAAAAGATGATATTGCAAGTAAATATTTTACAGAATCGCAGGTGCTGGCAGTGGACTCTAATTTTTTAGATATTTTCCGGTTTGAAGCGCTACATGGCAATTCATCCGACGCTTTGAGCGCGCCCCATACGATCGTGCTCACCGAAGAAATGGCGCAAAAATATTTTAATTCCATTGATGTTGTCGGGCAATTTTTATTATATGGAAATGAAAAAGTACCGTATAAAGTTACATCCGTATTAAAAAATATTCCAGCGCAGTCTTCTTTACAATTCGATTTTCTGGTGCCGATGCAAACTTATTCGGTAGTAGAATATTTCAACTGGAGCTGGATTTGGCTGAATGTAAATACCTATGTAAAAGTTTCGGAGTCGTTGGCCGCGAATCCGCAGACCATTCAAAAAATTGCATCACAAACTCCTGAAATGGTGAAACGCCGTGCCGCTAAAGCCTTTGCACGAGTGGGTATGCCGATGGATGAATTTTATAAAAACGGCGGGCACTGGGATTTTTATTTACAGCCTTATACTAATGTTCATTTACATTCGGCGGGAATTTATAATGGATTATTACAATTAGGTAATATCCGAACGCTTTATATTTTTGGTATTATTGCTGCATTTATTGTATTGTTGGCTTGCGTGAATTTTATGAACCTGTCCACTGCCAAGTCCTTTAATCGGGCGCGTGAAACCGGTGTGCGAAAAGTGATGGGATCTTCTCAAAAAAGCTTAGTTATACAGTTTCTGTCCGAATCAATTTTATTTAGCACCCTGGCAACACTTTTGGCTTGCCTGCTGGTGAAAATCAGCCTCCCCTTATTCAATAGCTTAGCCGTTAAACAACTGTCTTTCAATGCATTATTTACTGATTACTTTTGGATAGGCATAGCTGCTATAGCGCTACTCACAGGATTAATGGCAGGAAGTTATCCGGCATTTTATTTATCGGCTTTTCGGCCAGTGGAAGTTTTAAAAGGTGGTTTCATCACAAAGGGTGGGAATGCATTGATCCGGAATGGTTTAGTCGTATTTCAGTTTGTCGTTTCAGTTGCACTAATAATTTGTACCATCGTGGTTTACAATCAGTTGCGATATACCCAGGAAAAGGATTTGGGCTTGGATCAGGATAATGTTTTAATTCTTTCAAATACCCAACGCCTGGAAGAACAGGAGGAAACTTTCCGGCAAGAAATTTCTAACCTGAGCGGGGTAGCAGCAGCTTCTATTTCAACGAATGTGCCAACGGGCGGAGCTTTTGGCGACCGATACATCCCGGTAAAAGCCGAAGGGCAAGAGCTTCTGGTCGAAGACATTGCATTATATTCTTATATGAGTGATGAAAATTTCCTGCCTGCACTCGATATCCAACTGGCGACCGGGCGCAATTTCTCTAAAGAGTTTTCCGACTCCGCTTCGGTTATTCTGAATGAAACGGCGGTGCGCCAAATCGGCTGGGAAAATCCGATCGGGCAATACCTACTTTATCCGGGCGGCGATTATACGCGCTACAAAGTGATTGGCGTGGTGGAAGATTTTAATGTGGAGTCGCTGCATGAGGTGGTTCGGCCGTTTGCTTTATTTCATCATTCTTCCCAAACGTATCAGTTGCCAGAATCCTTTATAATTGTCAAAATCGAAAGCGGGCAAATTCGTAGCACGATTGCAGCTTTAGAAAGTAAATGGAAAGGGTTTGTGCGAGATAAACCATTGGATTACAATTTTTTAGATGCAAGAATCGCGGGTTTATACAAAAGTGAGCAGCAGATCGGACGCGTATTTATAGCTTTTGCCAGCCTCGCTATTTTTATTGCCTGCCTGGGACTATTTGGGTTGGCGGCTTTTATGGCCGAGCAGCGCACCAAGGAAATCGGTATCCGTAAAGTGTTAGGCGCCTCGGTTGAGCATATCGTAACGATTCTATCCAAAGATTTTATCCGACTCGTTTTGCTGGCAACGCTCCTTGCCATTCCGCTGGCGTGGTGGAGCATGAGCAGGTGGCTGGAAGTTTTTGCATATAGAATTCAGTTGCAATGGTGGATGTTTGTACTGGCAGGAGCAGCAGCAATTGGAATTGCCTTATTTACTGTCAGTTTTCAGGCGATCCGGGCGGCGGTGTCGAATCCGGTGGAGAGCTTACGCAGTGAATAACATTATGCTAACAAGCCTGCTATTGCAAAGGTAATGTATTCTAAAAAAAATAAAATCCAGATGAATTGGTAATATTTTCGGAATGAAGATTGCAAATGCAGCCGCATCCTGGAGTTGACGATCCAAAGCACACTGAGCAGGAACAAATGCGCGGCTACGAAAAACGCCGTTTGTAAATGTAAGTGAATGAAAAATGGCGCTGCGATTAAAATCAGATAAATAATTGTAATTAAACTATTACCAATGTAAAAAACCTTATACGCCCCCAGGCGCAGGGAAAGCGTATGGATATTGTATTGCCGGTCGCCTTCCATGTCCGGAATGTCTTTAAACCAGGCTATAATAATGCTGTAAATAAAAATCGTAGCGGTTAACAGCCAGATTATAGACGGGATATTTTCTTTGGAATTAATAATAGAATGAAAATGTAAAAATAATAATAAGTTCACGATTAAACCACGCACCGCGATAATGCAAAACGCCGCCCAAAAGTAAAAACGCTTCAGCCGGAAGGGGGGCAGCGAATACATGGTGCCCAGCAGCAGGCTCAGCATGACGGTGAGCAGTAAATATTTTCCAAAAGCAATTGCAATAACGAGGGAAATCATTACAGCTATGATTACAATGGTATAACCCAGTCGCATCGAAAAAGCGCCAGAAGCCAGCGGCAGATAAGGTTTATTGATTTTGTCAATCTCCACATCGGTGATTTGATTTAAGCCGACGATGTAAATATTTGCCCCCAGACAGCTAATAAGCGTTAATAATAAAGTTTCGATATGAAGATCATGATAACCCGAAAAAGACAGCGCCAGTAAATACAAGGAACTGATACTCAGTGTGGTGCCAATGACTGTGTGCAAGCGGGAAAAGCGGATGAAATGTATAATAAAATGCATCATGGTTTTTGACCCTGGATTAATACATAATTAATAACTCCTTTACGGAAACCTCGTTGCATAAAACGCATGGCGTAAGCGCCTTTGATGGTGGACCAGCCGGATCGCAGTAGCCCTCTAATGCCTCGCCAGCTCAAAGCCGATTGAATTACCGCACCCCAGAAGGGTTCTACTGCCCGGCTCCAGTCGGCGGTTTGCACGTTAATAAAGCCAATTTCCTGCGCCAGTTGCTCATAATCTGCCCTTGTATTCATAGGCGGCAGGCAGTAAATGTTGTAAATATTTTGTAATAATGTTTTTTCATTTTCATTTAGTTGGGGTGGCGTATTGCGATGGCACCAGGTGACCATGAGGAATTTGCCACCGGATTCGAGCTGTTTGTAAAACATTTCCAGCAAACCGCGTTTATTTTCAATATGTTCGGCGCTTTCCAAAGACCAGATCAGATCGAACGTACCGTCGGCAGCGGTCAGGGTCATCATATCCTGCACCCGGAATTTTACACGATCCTGCAAATTACATTGGCGGGTATAATCTTCCGCATTTTTTGCCTGCACCGGACTCAGCGTCACGCCCAGTACTTCCGCGCCAAACCAACTCGCCAGCAGTCTCGCGCTTCCGCCCACGCCGCAACCTACATCCAGGATTCGCCGCGCCGATTCTACCTTGCCCCAATACAAGACCTCCTCTACCAGGTCGATCTGCGCCTGCAAGTTTTCCTTGCGTTCGGTGCCATCTACACCGTAATAGCCGTGGTGCATGTGTTCGCCCCACACGTCGAGCCAGAGCTGGGTAGAATGATCATAAAAATCCTGAATTCGTTGATTGAGCGTCATGTTTTTAGCCTGTTATTTAGTCAAATATTGATCCTGCTATTAAAAAATAGCGGATATTAATAAAAAAACGAGTAAAAATATTACAATTAAAGCGCCGATTTGATAATTATTTAGCCCTTCTTTATATTCATCGGGTACCTGCTCATTTTCCTGCCGGAAGGAGCGTTGCAAATATCCAACCATAGCAATCGGAATGAATAGAAAACCGGCGACCGAGCCAATAATGACGCGCCCGATCAATAGCAGCCAGCGCAGCGGCGTCATGGCCTCTTCTGCCGTTTCCGCCAAAGCTTCCACTGATTCTGATGGCAACGGCGATTCGCCCGGTTCGGGTTTGGTGCCCGCAATTGCAATACCATATTCACTTTCGCTTTGAAACCATAATGGCCGGATGTAATGAACTTTAATATTGGTGAATCCCGCCCGCTCAAACCACATGCGGTATTCCTCGTCCGCAGGGAACAGCATCCAGGTATTGGCGATAAAGCGCGCGAATGGATTCTCTGGCTCCAGCGGCCCGATCAGCAAGGCTACGCCACCGGGCTTGATCACGCGATAAGCCTCCGTAATGCCTTTTTGCGGATTGGGCCAATATTCTATACTTCCTGCAGACACATAACGATCAAAGGAATCGGTGGCAGCGGGGATGTTTTCGGCATCGCCTATTTTGAATGTACAGCCCTGAATATCCGTTTTGCGTTTGGCTTTTGCCATTTGGTGCGGACTTTGATCCATGCATGTAATATTACTGTTTTTTACAATTTTTGCGATACCCTGAGTTGTAAATCCTGTGCCCGAACCTACGTCGATCACCGACAAATCCGGATCGCTCAGATCCGCCAGCACCAGCGATTCATCGCGCATCCGGGGCGTCCAGAACAGCGGATTGACAAACTTGTCGTAAAAAACAGATAGAAAACGATAGAACCAGTAAGCCTCTTTTTTATGTTGGACGAATCGCATGGTGTTTGGTTATTTGTTATTTGTTATTCGTTGATATTGAGAGGTGTATGAATTATTTGTCTCTGAAACGGGCCGATGCGTGATCGTGCTCACCGGGCAAATATCTTCACAAACCATGCAGGCAATGTCGCAGGGTGTATGCACAGCAATCGTATCAAAATCACTGATAAAATTTATGGGCTGCGGGCAAACCGCTACGCAGGCGCCACAGTTAATACAAGCATTCCAGCCGATTTGAAAGAGAACAGGTTCTTTTTTGCTCATAATGAAATATGCTGATACGTCAATTTGCTTATATGCTGGTTATTCGAGTTGTAATGATTGCATCATGGTTTTCGAAAATGACACGTCAACAAATTGGTATATCGGTAAAATATTATATTTTCTTATATTCTGAATCAGGACTGAAATAACTCGACATGGTTTTGTATAACATTTCATCCCGCTGTGTAATATCTTCGGTTTTGAAAATCTCGGATTTTACATCGTATAATTTCCACATTTTGTCGCCCAGTTCCGTCAACCATTGATTTTGATAACCTTGCAGATTTTCTGCATTTGGAATGTGTTCATTTTGAATTAGTTGTACCAAGAACTCCCCGGCAATCCGGCCACCGTTCAGGGCCGTATGGATTCCTCCGCCGGTAATGGGATTGACATGACGCGCCGCATCGCCGACCAGGATCAAATTATCCGCATACTGCGTACGCAGAGGGGAAGCCAGAGGCACGCCGCCGCCTTGAATTTCAAGGATTCTGGAGTTTTTGAAGCGCTCTTTAAAAAAGGAATGTTGCATAAAATGGTCGAGGTGCCACTGTGCATTTTGTTCGGTCATGGTGCGAATAACGCCCAGCCCGATTTCTGCGTAGCCGTGCCCTTTAGGGAACACCCAGGCATAGCCGCCCGGCGCCCACTCGTGTCCGGTAATTATTTCCAATAATCCCTCCGTTTCTACCTGATCCACAATGAATTGCAAGCAGCTTGCCAGTTCGGTTAGCTTGATGTGCGTGCGCAGCCCGGCCCATTTGCCCACCTGCGATTGCAGCCCATCCGCGCCCACGATCACCTTGGTTTTGATCTTAATTTCCTGATTGAATTTCCTAAGATGTACCGCGCAGCTTTCCTGACCATTTGGCGTATAACCCAAGCCCTCTGTTTTTAACCAGACCTCAGCGCCGGCGCGCTCTGCCTGGGTCATCAGGTAGCGATCAAAGCGCCGTCGATCCACAACGTAGCCCAAGGGTTTTTTCCCGGATTCCGGACCGTATTCGTCGCCTTTCAGTTGGCGGTAGTCAATGGTAGTTTTGTCACCGTTTTGATTGTAAATCCCGAAACCGTAGATAGCTTCGTGAATAAATTCCTGTGATGGCTCTACACCTACATCCTCCAACGCATGCCGGCTCACCGCTCCTGAGCATTGAATGGGCGCGCCCAGTTCCTGGCGTTTGTCCACCATTAGTACGCGCAGCCCGTGCTGGGCAGCAATGCGGGCAGTAGTAGCCCCGGCCGGGCCGGATCCAATCACCACAATATCATAATCTAGCGCAGGCATAGTTCAGGTGTTTTAGATACAATTGAAACGGCATTTCGGGTGAGTAGTTTAAAAATAAATCAGAAAGGTAAGTTACCGGTCATTTTCAGTAAGTAGTCGGACAGTTTTACAGTTGACCGTCGAAAGTCAAATTGATCTGATAATCAATTTCTTATAAAATATTTTATAAGAACATAAAATTGTCTCTTTACTTATGTAAATAAAGATAAATGACTGTTCGGATTCTTTACAACAGTTGTATCAAAAACAGACACTTTTTGGAAGAGCGTAATTTGTAAAATATTGATTTTTATGAAATTGAATTTATGGCACGGTGTTTTCTTATTAAATTATATCAATCGGTTTATTATCGAATTCAGCATAATTTTTGCGCATAGTAATTACATACTAATCCTTTTAGTTTGGTGAGCAGCTCTCGGGCTGCTCCTTTTTATATATATATCTTTTGTTTATTTGAGGTGAATCATGAACATTTTAGGCCGGCATTCTTTCTAGAAATATTTTGCGCCCCAGGATGAAAGTAGGTTAGATTATTATTCACTCAAAATAAGCATTACCTATGAAGTGCATCATTCCTTTACTCATTATTGCATGGTTTCTGAGCGCGCAAGTTCCGGCTTTCGCAGTAGTAGGAAGCTCGACCGGCCCGGAGCAACTCACCCTTGAACAACAACAGAAGTTATCAAAAATCAAGGAAAAGGTCGATCATTTTTCTGAAAAGAAGAAAGCACGCCTCAAAAAACGCATCGAAAGATTCCAGGCAAAATTTGCCAAAACGCACGTCAATAGTGAAGCTCCGGCGGATACTTCTGGCATAAAGCTGGGACTGATCATTGTACTGGTCGGCGTGGTGATCGCGTTGCTGGGCTTTGTCGGTATCGCTGATATTTTGGTAACGATCGGCGTGATTGTGCTGGTTATCGGACTATTACTTTGGTTACTTGGATACCTCTAAGTATTAACAGGAGGTAGCTACGGCTACCTCTAATTTCCTATCTTTTGTGTGTTAATTCCGCACAATTATTGTATCAAAAGCGAACACCATTCTTGAGGGAAGTAATTCAACTTGTTGATTTTTAGTAAATTGTATTTTTGGCACGGTGTTGCATTCTATCTTTGAAAGGATTTTTACTCAAAACACTGTTCCGACTATGCTGCAGAATTATTTCACTATCGCGCTGCGCCACCTGTCGCGCAACAAAGCCTACTCGCTGATCAATATTCTGGGGCTTGCCATTGGACTGGCCTGCTTTATTCTGATCGCTACTTATGTGCTGTTTGAATTGAGTTATGATAATTTTCACGAAAAAGGAGATCGGATCGTTCGACTGACCTCTGTAGGAAGCTTTGGCGGTGAAGTTCAGGAATTTGCACCTACGCCAACAGCAGCCTATCCTACCTTTACCCGGGAGTTCCCGGAGGTAGAAACCGGTGTTCGCATTTATGATGTTTCTGGATTTTCGCCAATTGTGGTTCAATACAAAGACAAGCTTTTTGAAGAGAGCGGCTTTTTATTCGCCGATTCTACCTTCTTTGATATATTCTCTTTCAAGGTGCTGCGCGGAAATCCGAATACACTGCTCGACGATCTGAATACGGTTGTCGTTACGGAATCCATGGCCAAGAAATATTTCGGCAACGAAGATCCGTTGGATAAAACCATTACGACCGATGGATCACGGGAATACAAAGTCACCGGCGTCGTAGCGGATGTGCCGGCTAATTCCCAAATCAAATTTGATTTTATTGCGTCTTTTCATACCTTGGAAGGTTGGCGCGAGGAAATTTGGGGCTCTGCTAATTTTATTACCTATTTGCAACTGAATGATCCTCAAGCTATTCCGCAGCTCGAAAAGAAGATCAGAACCTACATGGATGAAGCGATGGGCGAAAACATGCCCGCGAACAGCTTCCTGACTTACGTCATGCAGCCCATGCGCGATGTGCATCTGCGCGCTCGCGTAGAAGGTGGATTGGAACCAGGTAGTGATATTCGGTATGTGTATATTTTTGGGGCAATTGCCTTGCTTATTCTGGCCATTGCATGTATCAATTATATGAATCTGGCGACGGCACGGGCCTCCGAGCGGGCTCGCGAGGTTGGCATTCGGAAAGTGATTGGCGCATTTCAAAAACAATTATATCAACAATTTCTTGGAGAGTCAGCAATTGTCACTTTCACTGCGCTTATCCTGGGATTTGGCGCGGCATCCTTATTGTTGCCGATGTTCAATCAAATGACGGATCGCACGATGACCTTTGTCTTTTTTGAAAATCCTTCCGCTCTGGCAGGATTGCTAGGTATCGGGCTACTCGTAAGCCTGATTGCAGGAAGTTATCCGGCATTTATGATTTCCGGATTTCAACCCATCCGCGTTTTGAAGGGGGATTTTAAAACCTCGAATAGCGGCATCGCCCTGCGCAAAGGACTAGTCGTATTCCAGTTTGCCGTTTCTATTTTCCTGATTGCCAGCACAATCGTTGTACAAAACCAGATGGCTTTTATACAAAATAAAAAGCTCGGATATAATAATGAACAGGTGTTGGTGTTAGGAACCGATAGTAAAATTCGTCAAAATATCGAACGGTTCAAGAATGAGTTTGCTACCGTTCCGAATGTAGAAAATGTTGCACTTGCCACCGAAACGCCCACTTTTATTCAGGGCGGGTACAGCATCTGGGCAGAGGGCAAACCTCAAGATTTTCGCTTGTCCACACGGGCATTGGCAATTGATAAAGATTATCTTCCGACATTAGACATCTCCTTAACCGCAGGCAGCAATTTTACCGATGCAGATTATGCAGATGTAAATAAAGAAAATTACCAGGATAAATATTATCGGTTTTTACTAAATGAATCTGCCGCTGCAGAATTAGGCTGGAAGCCAGAGGAAGCCATTGGCAAACGCGCCAGCTTGAATGGTAGAACCGGCGAAATCAAAGGCGTAGTAGAAGATTTTCACTTCTCCTCGATGCACGAAGCGATCGGTCCGCTGGTCCTTTTTATTGATAATGTGCAACTAAATAAAATCATCCTCAAACTAAATGGGAATAACATTGCGTCAACAATTGCTGCCGTAGAAAGTAAATGGAAAGAACTGGCGCCGCACCGTCCTTTTGATTATGAGTTTTTGGATCAGGAATTCGATCAATTATACAGCGCGGAGGAACGCACCGGCAACCTGGCCGCTACTTTTGCTATCCTGGCAATTTTTATAGCCTGCCTCGGTTTGTTTGGTTTGACGGCATTTGCGGCGCAGCAGCGCACCAAGGAAATCGGCATTCGCAAGATACTGGGCGCTTCGGTTCCCAATATTGTGGCCTTGTTGTCGAAAGATTTCCTCTTTTTGGTGCTGTTTTCCATGCTCATTGCATTTCCGGCGGCCTGGTGGGCGATGAATAACTGGCTGGAAGATTTCGTGTATCGCATTCATGTAAGCTGGTGGATTTTTGCCCTGGCGGGATTCAGTGCTTTGCTGATTGCCTTGCTGACCGTGTCTTCGCAGGCGATTCGGGCGGCGAATATTAATCCGGTTGAGAGCTTGCGCAGTGAGTAATTATAGTGCGATGGTTCTGAGTACTAAAACACCTTAACATTATTACACCTGAAAAATAAAGCTATGCTCAAAAATTATTTAAAAACCGCAATTCGTAATATACTGAAAGACAAGATTTATGCTTTTATCAACTTGTCCGGTCTGGCGGTAGGCATTGCCGTTTGTTTGTTGATGGTATTATATATTCAGCATGAGCTGAGTTATGATAAGTTTCATCATAACGCGGAGCGCATTCATCGCATGGTGCTTGATCTTAAAATGGAAGGGCAGGAAATTCATTTCAATTCTACCTATCCTTTGCTGGCAAATACGATGAAAACCGAAATCCCGGAGGTGGTAAAAGCCACGCGCCTGAATGAACGGGATGCGCAGGTGGTTAAAAAAGACGAGCAGGTGTTTCAGGAAAATGATATTTACTTTGCCGATCCCGATTTTTTTGAAATATTCGACTTTCAACTGGTCGAAGGTAATCCAGAAACCGCGCTTTCCGCACCGAATCAGGTATTATTAACGCCGGAACTGGCAGCTAAATATTTTGGTAATAATGTAAATAATATTGTCGGTTCCATGATGCAAATTGGCGAGGAAAATTATACAGTGAGCGGTATTATCGAGCCGTCGCCCGCCAATTCTCATTTTCATTACAATGCCGTCGCTTCGATGCTGGGTACCTGGTTTGATGATGACAAAACCTGGAATAATTTCAATGTCTCCACTTATATCATGCTCGCGCCGCAAGCCAGCATAGAATCGGTGTTGGCGAAAGTGCCGGCGATGATGCAGCAGCACAATCCGAATTTGGAAGAACAGCGCAAAAGCGGTATTGATATTACAGTCTCCGCGCAACCGCTGACGGATATTCATTTACATTCCGACCTGGATGGCGAATTCGAACCCAATGGCAGCATCATTTATGTGTATGCCATGGCGATCATTGCCTTTGTAATTTTGTTATTGGCTTGTGTCAATTATGTCAATCTCTCCACTGCGCTTTCGGTGAAGCGGATTCGGGAGGTGGGCATTCGCAAAACCCTGGGTTCTACGAAGTCTTCGCTGGTAATGCAATTTGGAACGGAGGCAGTAGTGATGACCCTTCTGGCAACGCTGGTGGCAACGGCGCTGGTAGCATTATTACAACAATCTTTCAATCATTTAGTAGGTAATAATATTTCGCTGGAAATACTTACAAGTCCATTGGGAATTATTACAATCCTGATTTTTTCCATCTTGCTAGGCATGCTGGCGGGCAGCTATCCGGCGTTTTTCTTGTCAAAATTTAAACCGACGGAGGCGTTTGCCGGCAAAAGTTCAGCGGGAGGATTAAAGACCGGCTTTCTGCGAAATGTGATGGTCACCGGGCAGTTTGTGGCTTCGATTGCTTTGATTACCTGTACGATCATTACCTGGCAGCAAATTGATTACATTCGTTCCAAAGAATTGGGATTTGACAAGGAAAATGTGGTCATTATTGAAAACGCGCATAAGATTCCGAGCATGGAAGCTTTTAAAAACAGCTTGACGCAAAATAGTGATATCCTGGCGGTGGGCGCGGCGCGCTGGAAGCCGGTGGGCGAAGACTTTGACGGTACGAGCCTGGAAACCGAGGAAAACAGAGGTAATACGCAGATTGTCAATGTCATGCAAATTGACGATGATTATATTCCGGCTTTGAATTTGAACATAAAAGAAGGACGTAATTTCTCTAAAGAATTCACTGCTGATGCGCAATCGGTAATTCTGAACGAACAGGCGGTCGCGCGATTTGGCTTGGAAAACCCGGTTGGTAAAAGAGTGTACTTTCCCGGCGATACCAGTGTATTTACTATCATTGGTGTGGTCGGCGATTTTAATTTTCAAAGTTTGAAAAACGAGATTGCACCCCTGATCTTTTTTTCCAGGGACATGGCGCAATGCCGCAATTTTATTGTAAAAACCAAAGGCGACGACATTCGCGAAACCCTGAGTTTCATGGAAAATGCCTGGAATGCCCAGCAACCCGGCGTGCCCTTTACATATTCATTTCTGGATGAAACTTATGATGCATTATTTAAATCTGAGGTGCGTACTGGAAAGATATTCAGTATGTTTGCTATCCTGGCGATTTTTATTGCCTGCATGGGCTTGTTGGGGTTGGCGGCTTATGCAGTGGAGCGTCGTACCAAGGAAATTGGCATTCGCAAAGTGATGGGCGCCAGTGCGGGGCAGATCGTAGGGCTTTTATCCAAAGATTTTTTGCGCTATGTCATTATCGGCGCGGTGCTGGCATTTCCGTTGGCCTGGTATGCTATGAATTTTTGGCTGCAAGGCTTTGCCTACCGTATCGATATGCAATGGTGGATGTTTGTAATGGCAGGTTTATTAACCGTTGTAATTGCATTGCTTACTGTAAGTTTTCAGTCAGTCCGTGCAGCTTTGGCAAATCCGATTGAGTCTTTAAGAAGTGAATAAAGAACATTCATGTGACAATAGCATTTTTTTGATAAATTTGTATAACTCTGTAAATACATTTCAATAATGAAATCTGGAAACACCGGAACGATGATCCAGCGTGAGTCCGCCGGAAAAACAAACAACTCAATGATTCAAATTAGGAATTTATATAAATGGTACGAGACTGGTGGCCAGCGCACGTTCGTACTCAATGGCATCAATATTGATGTGGAAGAAGGCGAGTTTATTTCCATTATGGGCCCCTCCGGCTCCGGAAAATCTACGCTGCTGCACATCCTCGGAATGCTTGACGAACCCAACGAAGGTGAATATCTTTTCATGGAACAGGATGTGTTTAAAATGAAGGAAAAGCAGCGTTCCCAAATTTACAAAACCCAGATCGGTATTGTGTTTCAGGCGTATCATTTGATTGATGAGCTTACCGTTTATGAAAATATTGAAACCCCTTTGCTCTACCAAAATGTGAAAGGCGGCGACCGCAAAGCCATGGTAGCCGATATGCTCGACCGTTTTAAGATGGTGGCGAAGAAAAATCTGTTTCCACAGCAGCTTTCCGGCGGGCAGCAGCAATTGGTGGGCATCGCGCGTGCGCTTATCACGCGGCCCAAGCTCATTTTGGCGGACGAACCGACCGGGAATTTGAATTCCAAGCAAAGCCAGGAAATTATGGATTGGTTTGTCGAATTAAACAAAGAAGAGGGGGTAACTGTCATTCAGGTGACGCACTCCGAGAAAAATGCGGAATACGGTACGCGGATCATCAATCTACTGGATGGGATGGTGCAAGGGTAAGTTTTTAATGTAGTGTTATGGTGTTTTAGTGTTATAGTGCGATGGTTCTGAGTACCAAAACACCATCGCACCAAAACACCAATGCACCATCGCACTATTTCACGGTCACATTAAACGTCTGCTCGGCGTCGGTTTCACCGGTGGCACAAGGGCTGGCAGCGCTTTTGTCCGCCTCGTGCTTGAGGGTGACTTTTAACGTACCATTGCCGGCAGCGCCGGTTTTAAAGGAGCTACGCAATCCAAGCGGCTTACCGTTGTCATCGGTATCCTGTATCGTTGGGCTTGGCATTGCGCCAGAACCTACCAGGCATACCAGGTGTTCATTACTTTCCTCTTCTACCTCTTCTGTAATGTTTTCAACCGGATTTTTGGATTCATCCAAAAAAGATATGGCTAAAGTATAATCTGTATTTGCAGCAAGCTCAATGTCTTGCACAACAGGTGGGTTACCACCGTCGCCGTCGAGGTCTTTGGCTGTTGCCACGATAGCACTTCCTCCAGCTGTGGGCGTAAAGGTCAGCGTCACGGTGGTAATCAATTCCTGCTCATTTTCCGGCTCATTGTCATTGTCCCTATCACAGCCGGTGGTCAGCAAAAGCGCTGGTAAAAAGATAAAAAGCATAGCCAGCAACTTGAGATGGTTAGTCTGCATTTTGAAAATCAATTTTAAGTTGATAAATGGATTTAATTCAGAATATTTACTTTGTTATAAAGATTGCATAATAATATCGTTTAAAGGGGTTTGAAATCCTTTAAAATCAATGCTTTTGTTTATGGTAATATTATTTTATACCAAACGGAACTTTTAATCTCAATGAAATATTCCGGCCCGGCTCATCCACGAAATAGCGGAAGCGATTCAGGTATTCCCGATAGCGTTCATCCAGTAAATTATACACAGCCAACCCCATTTCAATCGGTTGTTTGCGCAGGTAAAACGTGGCTCCTGCTTCCAGATCAAACCGCGTATAACCCGGTGGTGCTGCCGTATAATCCGTGTTGGCCGGCACGCGCGTTTGTTCCAGCGCATTGATCATCGTAAAGCGAATGAACGGTGCATCTGTATTCGTGTTTTTATTGTTAAACGTGTATTTTAAACCATTTTGGAATCGATCAGACGGCATAAAAACCAAATAATCGTCAATCGTGCGATTCCTGGCGCGTAGCATGGAAATCCGCGATTCGAAAGTACAGTTAGGAATGAATTCATAGTCCAGACTCCAGTCCAGACCCATGATCCGTGCATTCGCCTGCTTATACTCAAACGCCGGGAAAGCCCCGCGAATCGTGAGCTGCGGCTGCTCGCGCGGTTGCAGAAATATAAAATCCTGAATCGTATTATGATATAAATTTAAACTGGCGCTAAAATTCTTTTGATTGTCAAATTCAGTCGTTAAACTCGTGTTCAGTGCGCGCTCCGGCCTCATGTTCGGATCGCCTTTTTCGTAGGAAGCGGAACCGTGGTGCACGCCGTCGCTGTACAGCTCGCTCATGTTGGGTGCACGCCAGGCCGAGCCAATGTTCATGCGGAAAGTGACCAGTTTCGGCAATTTGTAAATCGCCCCGAAAGTCCCTGAAATATTACTGAATTCGAGATCCTGACCAATGGTGTCGCGACCTTGCCGACCGACCGACATCCAGCGATAATCATAGCGTACGCCGGCTTCAAATTCCATAGGAAAGGGATAATTTTTCCAGCGTTCAATCCAGAAAAAACTGGCATTGTAGCTGTCGTAATTGGGAATCAGCGCGCCCCGGTCGGTCGTGTTTTTCTGATACATCAAATTGGCGCCCAGATCGCCGCGCAGATTCAGAAAAGGCTTGTGTTCCCAGACCAAATCTGCGGTATGCGTGGTCAGCTCTAATTCAATGCTAGGCTCAGTGATTTCATTTGGTAGTTCGTTAAATTGCTTGTGCGCGTCAAATTCCTGGCGGTGGTTGAATTGCCGGGCATATTGAAAATTTAATTTTCCTGCATTACCGGTTGATAATGAAGAACTTAGTTTAAACAATTCATGCGAAATACGCTGCTGCGGTCGGCCGATTTCATAAGTGAATTCACCGTCATCCAAAGGCCGCTCGCGCTCGATGGCGTTTTGCAAGTCGGTCAGGTTGCCGATGTGCGCACTGCTGAGGATGCCAATTTTGGTGTAAAATCTTGAATAAAAGGCATTTATATCAAATTTTTCTTTTTTCAAACCCAGTCCCCAGGAAAAGTTATACTCCTGCACCCCGGTATTATCAAGGAAATAATCTGGGGTTTGCAAATTTCCGCCTTGCTTCAAAGTGCCCTGAATACGTCCGCTCAAGGGGAGCTTTCCGCCCAGATTGCCCTGCAGCATGCCCGAAGCGACGCCCATCCGACCGTTGCTAAAGCCTTGTAGATTAACTTCGCCGCCCAAACCTTTTTGATCCGGCAGTGCCCGCGGTTCTACCAAAATCACGCCACCAATAGCATCCGCGCCGTAGCGCACGCCCGATGCGCCTTTGATGACGCTCACTTTGTCCGCGATGAAAGGATCAATTTCCGGGGCGTGTTCGGTGCCCCATTGCTGCCCTTCCTGCCGCACGCCATTGTTCAGAATCAGAATCCGGCTGCTGTGCAGGCCTTGAATGACGGGCTTCGCGATGGAAGCACCGGTATTAAGTGTGGTTACGCCGGGCAGTTTTTTCAGGGATTCGGCAAGCGGCAAACCCTGAGAGGAAGCCAGTTCTTTGCCCGAAATTTCATTGGTAGCCTGGGTGTTTTGCAATTGCACCGCTTTGCCCGCCACCGTCACACTTTCCAGGAAAACCGAGGTTTCGTGCAACCTGAAGTCTTTTTGAAGATCGTCGTCCAGAAAAATCGTATGTTCTGCATGATTGCAGCTGATATGCGTACAGACGATGGTATAATTGCCCTGGCAAAGCCCGTCGATGTGGTAATGCCCTTTTTCATCGGCGATGGCGCCGGCATTCAATTCCTTGATGACAACATTGGCAAAAGCCAGTGGCTCCCCAGTCAGCGAGTTGATTACCTTGCCGCGTATAGAATAGGTGCAGTTTTGACCCTGCAGCCACATGGGCGCCAAAAACAGCGGTAATAATAATAGCCAGAAAAATTGTCGTTTGCTCACCATATCATCAATTGAACGCCTCTTTTTGAATCATTGTTGCAAAAATAGAAAAAAATTGCAACGTTGTTGCATAAAATTTGTAACTTTGTTGCGTTAATGTTGTTAACATAAGTAAAATCGCGGGTTTTTAATTTGAATTTTCAGGCTAAAACAGCGAATTGCCGGTTACTCCGATGCTGGCACAGTGTGTGAAAATAATCTAATTTTGAAGAAATTTTTAGAAGCATATGAATAGAAGTGTGGAACAGTTGCTCGAAACGCATAGTCTTCGGAAAACCTCAGTAAGGACGCATGTTCTGGAGATTTTTATAGCGGCGAAAGAAGCGCTGTCGCATAGCGATATCGAAAGTAATTTTGATCAGGTGGATCGGATTACGTTGTATCGAACCCTGAAAACCTTTGAAGATAAAGGATTGATTCACAAGGCGATTGACGGAAGCGACAAGCCTAAATACGCGCTTTGCCAGAGCGGCTGCGACGAGCACGAGCATCACGATCATCATGCGCATTTTCATTGTGATGATTGTGGCAAAACTTATTGCCTCGAAGAAATAGAAGCACCGGCTGTAAAAACCCCGGGCGGCTTTAAAGTCGCTACCACGCATCTGGTGGTGACCGGGCAATGCGAGACCTGCGCAGAATAATTTTTTAATACAAATGATTGATTATGAGGTTTTTATTTTTAGCGGTGATGATAACGTCGCTTGCAGCCTGTGGCTCCTCTCAAAAGGATAAGGACATCCTGGAAGAAGCCGGGAAAGTCCATACGGAGGCGATGGAAATCGAGCAAAACATAAAACCGCAGCTGGAAGAGCTCGCACAGCTCAAAAACAGCATCAATGTGCAGGGCCGTGCGCTCACGCCCGAAGAAATAAAGCTGATCGAGCAGATTGAAGCCATCGAAAACAGTTACGCGTACTGGGAAACGCATCACCTGGAGGTACCCGGGCACGAACACGATCACCAAGACCATGCGCATCATGATCATAATCACGGCGCCAAATTGGAGCTTTCTCCGCAAGATATGCTCTCGGTGCAGCGCGAATTTCGGGACAGCATCATTTCCATCCGGGAGAGGGTGGAAGCAACGCTGCAAGCCGCAAAGGGTATGCGAGGCATGTAAAGCTTTCGTGTAAGTATGATATTTTTATAATAGTGGAAATAAAATTCCGCTTTTTTTATAATTATTTTATTTTTGCAACAACGTTGCATTTATGAAAGAGAAATTTTTTAGCTTACATCTGGATTTCGTGGGTTTTGGGGCGTCCGCCCTGTGTGCCCTGCATTGTATGGCGGTGCCGTTCGTGGTTACATTTGGTGCGGTGAGCGGGCTGGCCTGGTTGTCGCATCCCTGGCTCGAAATGGGGTTTATCATCACCAGTATTGTGGTGGCCAGTTGGTCGCTGGGCAGGAGCTATTTTTATTACCATCGGCGTTGGGCGGCGATTTTGGTTGTGATGGCGGGATTTGCATTGCTGATCCTGAGTCGCTTTGCCGAACATAGCTGGGAACCCCTGCTGGCCGTGCTTGGCGGCTTCAGTATTGCCGGGGCGCACGTGCTCAACTGGCGATTTTCTCGTAGGTACAATAGTTGTTTTGTAAAATAAAATTGAAAAAATGCCAACGTTTTTTGTCTTGGCTACTGTCTATGATAAAAGAGCAGCTACGTCTGCTATTTATTTTAAGTGTTTGATTAGCAATTTCATGCCGGAGAGGGTTTCGTACCCTTTCCGGTTTTTTATTTTGGTGTTGATTATCAGTTTTTTACACGGGTGTAAGCAACGAAATGACACCATGGAACAGGCGCCTGCTGAAACCTCGGAATGGCAGGTACAAAGCGGTGAACTCTTTTCTTACCTTGAGCCGCCGGCTCTTGATTCTTCTTATTTTACCTTCAGGGATGGTTTCATAGCCTTGGACTGGAAAATTCTTTCCCATGTGACATTTGAAGAAAAATATAGCGAGGAGGTGGAAAGTTTTTTGCTTTATCCTCAATTTGCTCAGATCGTGCAGATGCTTGATAATGAGCTTGTTGAGATCAGTGGCTACGTCATTCCGCTCGATGAAGTGGGGCAGGACAGGCTGCTGGTACTTTCGGCTTTTCCTTATACCCAGTGTTTTTTTTGCGGCAATGCCGGTCCTGAATCTATTATGGAAATAAAGCTAAAAGGAAAAGCGCCACGTTTGAGGATGGATCAGCAAATTACTTTTCGAGGCCGGTTGAAACTAAATGACACCGATGTGTATTCACTGAATTATATTCTGGAAAATGCATGTTTACATAATTGATAAATAGGGGTTTAGAATAAAAACAAAGCCGACACCCGCAGGCATCGGCTCGTACGATTATTGAATTAGTATGAAAAACTCTCACTTTGTAAAGTCGGAAATCCGAAGTGGGAAGTCGGAATCCGATCTTAATCTTTCAAATCGGCTGCGACCAGCTCCGCAATCGGGTTTACAAATCGCCCA
>CAZGAU010000008.1:0-4460 GCA_964523725.1 uncultured Saprospiraceae bacterium | reverse complement strand
TTAATCTTTCAAATCGGCTGCGACCAGCTCCGCAATCGGGTTTACAAATCGCCCAAAACCCTTGACTTTGCTCATTTCGTCGGTGTTGAACTGGATCGCGATGGCAAAACCATGGTCTTTAAAATATTTCACTTCTGACACATAGCCCGGAAACCAGCCCGAATGCCCGTAGGTTTTGCCCAGCTTGCTTTCACCAATGATAACGCCCAAGCCGTACAGATTATTCCCGAGTTTGGAAGGTACGCCTGCCAGCATCTCGTCAAGCATCGGCTTGCTCAGGGCTTTGCCTTCGTACAAATACTTTGCCCAGCGCGCCAGGTCGGTCGGGGTGGTAGCATAGCCGCCGCCGGTCCACTCCAGTTGCGGATTGGTAATAAATTTTCCGTTTTTAATCATGGCGCCTTCGATCAGGAAAGGACTGCCGGGCTGTGAATATCCGGTGGCAACTTTCTTTAACTCCAATTGGTCAGACGGAATAACATTTTTCAATCCTGAGGGCTTCAAAATCAGGTGATTAGCTAAATTATAATAAGCCTCGCCGGTGATCTTTTCCAGGATCATCCCCAGAATGATGTAATTGGTATCCGCGTAGCTCCAGTCTTTGCCGGCTTCGAATAATGCCGCGCCGAAAATGTAACGAATCCGCTCCAGCGGCGACCAGATTTTATTTGGCTCCTGTGCGGTTCGCTTCAGAAATGCCTCATTTTGAACGTGTTCCGGGATGCCGGAGGTGTGGTTCAGCAACATGCGCACGGTGATGTGCCGGGCATTGGGAATGCTGTCAAACCAAATTTCATTGCCCAGATAGGTGCTAATCGGCTCGTCGAGCTTGAGTTTGCCCTGTTCCACCACTTTGAGCGCGGTAGCTGCCACCACCGTTTTGCCGATACTGCCCGCCAGTAAGCGATGCGAGGTTTTTAACACCTTGTTTTCCTCCACATTTTCCTTGCCTTTGGCGATCGCGATCGCGTCACCGTTTGGCAGAATCACCGCCAGGCTCACCCCAGGAAAATCGCTGGTTTTGTACAATGAATCCAGATGCTGCTCGATCCGGTCCGCCAGTTTTTGCGCAAAAGCCAGATTTATAACCAAGCAAAAAAGTAAGCAAAAATTAAATCGTATCATGAATTTTTATTATCAAATGTATAATATCAGCACATCAGCACATCAGCCATTCCCTGCTCTGCGTTTCTCATCCTCAGCTCCGCCGGTGCGACGACGCGAAGGTGCAATTTTATTATTACCAAAACGATAGGTAAATGTCAGCATTGCCATGCGTGTCGGGCGACGACCCGTCCAGACTTCGTCCACATTGGCGAATTTGGTCACTCCGCGCGGATAACCCTTCCAGAAAATATCATTTACATTCAAACGTAATGTTCCCTGGTCTTTCATGATATTCTTTTGCAAACCCGCCGAAAGCTGCCATAGCGGTTTGATCGTGGTGATGCCGTACACTTGCTCGTGCTGGTAGAAAAAGGTCAGCTCGCCGGAAAAGCCCTTGGGCAAGGTCAGTCGGTTGATGCTATTGACAAAAAATGTCGGGAGTGCATTGTCCAGTTGTGTATTGGCGACCACGCCGGTGTAACGCGAATGATAACCATTTAGTTCGGTGCGGCTATTCCACCATTTAGCCGGATTAAATGTTGCGCTGAAACTCAGGCCAAAATACTCCAGTTGGGCAATATTGGCAATGGATTGCACCATGACGCGATTTTCATCATCTTGTAAGAAAACCTGCGTGATTACATCATCCGTGATACTATAATTAAATGTCGTTGTAAATTGTTGCTTGAAAGTGTGCGACAACTCGAACGAATAGGTCAGCTGCGGCAACAGGAATGGATTGCCCTCGCCGTAAGTGGTACGGTCCACAAAACCCCGGAAAGGATTCAGCTGGCGATAGCTCGGGCGATCAATGCGACGGCTCATGGAATAATTCAGGCTGTGCTTCTCGGAGGGACTCCATTGCACAAAAACGCTCGGGAAAAACTGGAAATAATTCCGGTTGAAGGATGAATCGGTGGTCACCTGCAAGCCGTCGGCGATGGTCTGCTCGCCGCGCAGGCCGAGCTGCATACTCCAGACTTTGTTAAATTCCTGGCGGTAATTTAGGTAAGCCGCGTTGATATTTTCCTTGTAAATAAACTGGTTGCTCCATTCAGCATTGTAAATATTTTCATTATTAATCTGATCAAAATATTGCAAATCATTATCCGCTTTTACCCAACTTGATTTTACACCGGCTTCCACTTTCATTTTTTCGCTGATCGGATGCACATAATCCATTTTGGCAGCATAAATATTTAAATAACCATTAATATCACCGATGAAAATGCTTTCACTCATGGGGTTGCGCTCGGCGTTGAAGTTGCGGGTCAGAAAATTCTGGTCGGTTTCATTGCCATAGCGGGCGTAGTCAAAGTCAGCGGTCAGTTCACGGCCCAGCGTATCAAACACATGACGAATATTGGTATTGAAGGCATAATTATGCCAGCTATCCTGGGAGCGGTTGCGCGTAGTAAAGCTGCCGGTGCGCTGCTCATTTTTATCCAGCATAATGGTTTCGCTGTCGCCGGTGGGCTTGAAATTATTCAGTACGCCGCTGGCCAGCACGCCAATCGTGGTGTTCTTGCCAGGCGAATAATCCGCGCCAATTCTTGTTACATGATTACTAAATGGAAATTTGATATAATTATCCTGCTTGAATATCGCCGCCACTTCACCTTCTTCGCGGAATTTCCGGGTGAGGATTAGGTTATTAAAACCGGTGGTATTACTATAACTATAATTACCAAATAAATTCCATTGTTTGTTGCGATAGTTCATGCTTAGCCCGGTATTGCCGCGCCAGTAGTCGTTGTAGCCCACGCTGGCATTGAAGTTGCCATTCATACCGATGCGCTGGTCTTTTTTCATAATGATATTTATGATGCCTGCATTACCTGCTGCATCATATTTGGAGGAAGGATTTGTAATGATTTCGATTTTTTCAATCGTGGAGGAAGCCATACCACGTAGCATATTTGCCAAATCCGCCGAAGTCAGCTGGGTAATTTTACCATCGATCATAATAATAACGCCCTGCCGGCCTCTTAAACTAATATTATCATTTTGATCCACGATCACGCCCGGAGAGCGTTGCAGCACTTCCAAAGCCGAAGCACCTGCGCTCACGATGCTGTTTTCCACATTAACGATCAGCTTGTCGAGTTGTCTTTCAATAAATGGCTTTTGGGAACGCACCGTCACTTGTTCCAGGGTTTGTGCCTCCGGAGCAATGGTCAGATCGCCAAATTGAACGCTGGGATTGGACTCGTTCAAAGTAAAAGTTTCCGTTGTCATTTGTCCAAAACCAATGAGTGAGACCTGTACGAAATAAGTGCCCGCTTCGATGTTGGCAATTTCGAAACTGCCCTGTGCGTCGGTAATAGCACCCTTAATTAGTAAAGAATCCGAGGCTTGTTTCAGGATGATATTGGCGAATTCAACGGGTTTTTTTTGGTCATCCATTACGCGGCCGCTTACTTTCAAAAGAGAAGATTGTGCAAAAAGTTGGCCCAGCAGCAGTACGCTGAGCAGTGTTAAAGTTAGTTTTTTCATTGCGTCGGGTGTTTTTTGTTGGAATAATGGATTAGTGAAATCCTGTAAGATTCCAGCAATCCGCTATTCCAATATTCCATTTTCCATTTAAAAAATGTCGGGTGATTTTAATTGGTGATTGATTTCCAAATGGATATGGTTCAAAAATAAGCTTTAAGCGGTCGGTTTGTTTCCCCCACTTTGGGTGATTTGGCCCTGAATGGCAGATTTCGCTCGACAAACGTAACGACTTATTCGACAAAAAATAGGGGTAAAACGTATTTCAAAACAAAAAGCCCGTCCGAATATGACCGAACAGGCTTTTTACAATTTTGCATCGGGAAAAAAGAAAGGATAATATCAGTGGATGATTTCTGAAGGTAAATTGCGTGTTTTTGAGCAAACCTGCCTCCCCCAACTTGGGTGAGATTTTAATTTTTTGATTTTGTTCTGATCTCTTGGCAGATCAAGGCTTACCTGAAAATTAATCTTTAATTTGAGATGCTAAATAAAAAATGTATTTTTAAGTCAATAAGTGAATCGAATTATATCATATTATTAAAAATAATACAATGGGCATTATCTATTGGTTACTGATCGGTCTGGCTGCGGGCGCTATTGCCAAAGCCATCACGCCACAAAAAGAAACCGGAGGCTGGCTGTCTTCTATCATCGTGGGGATTATCGGTTCTTTTATCGGGGGATTCCTTGCACGGCTTACGGGCTTATCGGCTATGATCGGGAGCGGCATCATTGGCGGTCTGATCATTGCTACGGGTGGCGCCGTGCTGGTGCTTTGGATTTATCACCGTTATTTAGCGGATAAATGGAATTTGAAAGTATAATTAATAAAATTATATCTTTTTCATGGTTTCATT
>CAZGAU010000007.1:44484-61591 GCA_964523725.1 uncultured Saprospiraceae bacterium | reverse complement strand
TAAATGAAAAACTTTACCTTCGCGATCCGCAAGACACGAAGCTGGGGCGAAAAATTATTGAACACAGTATCCTGTTGATCGACGAGATTGGCTTTGAGGATTTCACGTTCAAAAAACTGGCTGACAAGATCAACTCCACCGAGGCCTCCGTCTATCGTTATTTTGAAAACAAACACCTCTTACTGGTGTATCTGCTGAGCTGGTACTGGGAATGGGTCAAATTTCGCATTGAATTCAATGCTTATAATATTGAAGATCCGGGACAGCGGCTCCGCATTGCTTTGGAAACCATTATTGATTCTGCTTTGCCCAATCCGAGCGTCGATTTTGTGGATGAAGAAGTCCTGCATCGCATCGTAGTAGCGGAAGGTATCAAAACCTACCGCACCAAAATGGTAGATAAGGAAAACAAAAAAGGTTTTTTCCTGACCTATAAATCGCTCTGCGGCATGCTGGCTGAGATGATTACAGCTGTAAACCCTCATTTCCCTTACCCCAAGGCACTGGCTTCTACTTTAATGGAAATGTCCAACGATCATATTTATTTTGCCGAACACCTGCCGTCTCTTACCGACATTACCATCGAAAATGAGGATCTGAGCCCGGCCAAACAATTGCTGGAAGATTTTACTTTCGGACTGCTCGAAAAAAAGTGGAAATAGAAGGGCGCCAATCTGGCTCCTTTAATAATTCTCCACGATCCATTTGAGTACCTTGTCCATTTCTTCTTTCAAAGTATTAGTACTAATGGTATAATTATTGTGCATAAAACTGAAAATCAAAGTCTTGTTCTTTTTTGTAACAAGATATCCACTCAGGCAGTGCACCCCATTCAAAGTACCGGTTTTGGCATGTACATATGGTGTTTTTCCTTTATACCAACTGCGAATGGTGCCCGTTTCTCCGCCCGTAGGAAAAATCCGGAACAAGCGCTCCTGCGACACTTCCCGGTGCAATTTTTCCAGCACCTTGATCACCGTGCGCGGCGTAAACAAATTATAACGCGACAACCCCGAACCATCTACCCAGCGCAATTCCGAGGGTGCATCCCTGTAAATATTTTTCGTGGCATAATCAATGGCCTCCTCGGCCTTCTGCGCGCCGAAAAGTTTCTCCGAGCACATCAGCAGCATTTGTTCGGCAATAAAATTATCACTATCCTGCATCAACCTTTGAAAAAGCGTATCCGGGATCGGAACATTGATCGTATAAGCAGCGCTCGGCTTTACATCATTCATATCCATTACCCCCACCGGCACACCCAGCGTATCGGTGAGCAATTTGGCGATCAGCCCAGGTTCAAACCGGAAAAACAACTCTTGCTTAAACGGCAACCCCGTCAGCGCCCGGGGGTTATATTCAAAAGTATTATCATCTATATGTCTTACAATTTCAGGTCGTTTCATCTCAAGGCGGGCATTAAATGCGATCCGGTTGTTGAAAAAAGCCGGCTGCGCCATAAAACCTTCACGAACGCTGCTCCGCTCGAATCGCACCATATTACCATACATCGGAAACGGCGATTTCTCCGGCTGATAGGTCGAATTGTAATCATCCCAGGACCAGCCGGGTCCATAGACTTCGTCCTTAAAATTGTGCCCCGAGAAAAATAGCTTTTCCTTGCGGCTTTTCAAAAACGATACCACCGTTGTATCCTGCTGAAAATCAGGATGTAGGAAAACCGGATTGCCGGTTCCCCAGAAAATCAGCGAATCCCCGGAGATCACGTAACGCAAGGCGGGCATCGTTTCGCCGAGCACTTTCAACGAGGTATAAAGTGTAAAAATCTTGGTGTTGGAAGCGGGTGTAAAATACCTATCCGCGTCTTTTTTATACACAAACTGCTGATTTTCAGGATCAAACAACACAAATCCGGTAAAACCTTTGGAAAAAACTTCCGACTTTTCCACCAGATTATTCAAAGCGCCCTGTTTATTCGCGGCAAGCTGCGCAAAACCATGCTGGCAAATCAGCAGCAAAATTGAAATTCCGAGCGTTTTCATTAAATTCGTCGTTGCAAGTTGCATAAGCTTAAAGTTTTCGATTTGATCGCTTGAAAAATAACCAAATTCGCCATGCCAATCAAAAAAATTCTGCTTGTCTGTCTGACAATATTCTTTGTTTTACAAACAAACTTTGCGCAAAGCATTGAAAATGAAGATGTAAAAAATTATCAATCCGCCCTGGAATCTTTGGTTTTATTAAAAAATAATAACAACCTGATCCCGCTTCAACATCTGGACACGCTTAAAATCGCCTACCTCGGCCTGGGCATGTACGAATACGAGGTGGATGCCATCGAACAAACGCTGAAAAAATACACGCAGATTGAGTCGCTGCAAGTTCCACGCAATAATTTTGAAACCGATCCTGATGCCTGGCTCGCACAAATCAAATCCGAATACGATCTTTTCATTCTGGGAATCAACGATTTATCTGGTGGCGCTACGCCGGCATTTATCAGCTATGCCTGGGTGCTGGACGGTTTGCTGGCTCAGGAAACCACCATCGCCCTGGTGCTGGGTGGAAAACGCGCACTGGAATTCAGGCCCGATCTGGCAAAAGCAGAGGGCTTGATTTTTTCACAACAGCAGAATGACTGGTCACAATCGCTTGCTGCTCAGGCTGTTTTCGGGGGCGTGGGTGTTTTTGGAAAACTGAATGAAGATTTTAATGCCGATTTCAAAACCGGTTTTGGATTGACCACCGAGCAAACGCGCTTGGGCTACGCGCCCCCGGCATTATTGGGTTTCGATACAGAGCAATTGCAGGAGGGCATCCGCACCGTCGTTCAGCAGGGGTTAGATTCGATGGCCTACCCAGGAGCGCAGGTGCTGGTAGCAAAAGACGGAAAAGTGGTTTACCACGAAACCTTCGGCTATCACACATATGATGAAAAATTACCTGTACAACATAATGATATTTATGACTTTGCGTCAATTACCAAAATTTCAACCGGCTTGCCGGCGATCATGAAATTGTACGGCGAAGGCAAATTCGACCTGGATGCCACACTGGGCGAGTATTATCCGCCGTTTAAAAACTCCAACAAAGCCGACCTGACGTTCAAGCGCATGCTCACACACAGCTCGCGGCTCATGGCCTGGGTTCCATTCTGGCGCGGCACGCTCAAAGGCAACGCCAAGTACCCCTGGCGCCGGCGCTGGAATGCACTGATGAACAATATCGGCGAATATAAATCGCGCACTTTTTCCCCGGATTCGACCAAAAAATATAATGTCCGCGTCACCGAGGATTTGTATTTGCACCGCCGTTACAAAAAGCAGATTTTAAAATCCATCGAAAAATCACCGCTGAACGAGAAGCCGGGCTACGTTTACTCCGATTTGCATTATTATTTGTACCCGGAAATCCTGCCGCTCATTACCCAGCAGGAATTTGAAAGCTATCTGAAAGAAAATTTCTACCGCCCGCTGGGGGCTTATACACTGACTTACAATCCTTATCGCCATTTCCCGATGGATCGCATCATCCCGACCGAACAGGACACTTTCTTTCGGCGCTCCCTGCTGCAGGGCACCGTACACGACGAAGGGGCGGCCATGCTCAGCGGCATTTCCGGGCACGCGGGTTTGTTCGGCTCCGCGGGTGATCTCGCCAAGCTGATGCAAATGTACCTCAACGGCGGCACCTACGGTGGCGAGCGTTTCATCAAAGAAGAAGTGCTGGAAGAGTTTACCGGCTGCCCTTACTGCGACGAAGGCATTCACCGGGGGATCGGATTTGATAAGCCACTGATCGAGTACGATCCCGTGAGAAGTTCGATAGCAAAAGATGCCAGCCCCGAGAGTTTCGGTCATTCCGGCTATACGGGTACTTTTACCTGGGCGGATCCGAAATATAATTTGCTGTATATTTTCTTTTGCAATCGCGTGAATCCAACTCGTGACAACCGCCAGATTTACATTCAAAACATTCGCCCGCGCGTGCACCAGGCGATTTATGATGCATTGAAAAAAGATAAATAAAATATATAAAACATGAGTCATCCCGAATTTTGAAAATGCCCCGTTAGGGGCAAAATATCGGTAGATATTTTAAAAGAAGCACGTCTCCGCGTGCCATCGGTACGCATTATAAAGCATACCTACGGCATGCAAACCGGCGCAATGGATCATTTCTACCAATATTCCGTCCCGACGGGACGAGTTTAGCAAAAATTCGGGATGACTCATGTTATCATCATAACACCAGATCCTTATATCATTTTTAATTTCATTTTAGTCAAATCCACTTTAAAGCCTTTAATGAAACCCGATCGGGGTAAGTTCTGTGCAAATTGGTCGGCTGCTCTTGCATCCCGGAAAATCCCAATCAGTACTTTATAACAAAGCTTTCCTTCACGATCCGCGCCTTCCACCCAAACCACGGGGCGATCGTAGACTTTACAGAGCTCCAGTGCATACTTAATTGCCGAAGCCTCATCATGAAAAGCGCCCGCCTGTACGGCATACCCCTGCGACCAAGTAAGTTTCGCCACCGTATCCCGTTGCTGCACCATCGGCGTGGGCAAATTATTTCTCTGCTGATATTCATCATCATGATAAGGAATGGTGGTTTTCGGCTGTACCCGGGGTACCGTATCCTGCACATTGCGGTTCAACGGAGTCACAACCTGCTTATTTTCAACCAATTGCGAATCAGGCACCATCCGGATTCCCATCTCTTTAATTGGCAAAGATTGCTCCTTATTTATTACATTTACTAATTTTGATTTTTCGGAAATCTGACGAAAATAAAGCACCACAAAAACCAGGATCAGCAATAAAAAGAAGATGGAAAGCGGCGCCCCGGAAGGAACCTCTTTTAATATGCTGTTATTACCGGCGCGCTGAAAAGCATAAGATCCCCAGGAAATAAGTACAATCAACATAAATAGAATAAACAAAAGTAGTCCGGGGGTAAATTGGAGATTCGACATAGTTAATGTTTTTTGGGTTAGAAAAACAAAAACATGATACATTCAGTCTCGGGAACCAAGAATGTCGAGGGCCACTGCGGCCGGAAATACAGTAAAATTTGAAACGGTGCGGTTAAAAATACGGTGCTATGATGCTATGCGGAAATATGCATTCGGACAGTACTTGTAGGCAAAACGCTAATATCCGTGCTGTTTTTCAGGTGTTACGCTTATTTTCTCAATTGTTCCTGCTGTAGATGTTGTTCGGGTTAACACATAGTATGTCGCATCATCAAGAAAAAAGTGATTTGTATAAAAATGAAACGCCCTGATATGATAATTTAGTTCCTGTTTATCATGTTTTTTTATAAAAATATTAAAAATTAATTTTTTATTAACAAGGCCGAGGCCAGTTGCGCGGCCAGCCTGGCATTATTTAGTACCAGTTGAATATTGGATCGCAGGCTATTACCGCCGGTCAATTGCTCGATTTTTGCCAAAAGAAATGGCGTGACTTCCTTACCCCTGATGCCCTGCAGCTCTGCATCCGCCAATGCTTGTTCGATTACCTTGTCAATCAACACTTTAGACATTGAAAACTCCTCCGGAATTGGATTGGCGACCACTACCCCACCCTGCAAATCCATGTCCCATTTTGCTTGTAAGGCTTTCGCCAAATCACGCACGGAATCTGCACGAAAGTCAACAGCCAAGCCGCTTTGCCGGGTATAAAAGGCCGGAAATTCATCGGTTTGCCAGCCAATCACCGGCACGCCGTGGGTTTCAAGGTATTCCAAAGTCAAAGACAAATCCAGGATCGACTTGGCTCCGGCACAAACGACCGCTACATTTGTTCTTGCCAATTCCTGCAAATCCGCCGAGATGTCGAAAGTTTCCGCCGCACCGCGATGCACCCCGCCGATGCCCCCGGTCGCAAAAACTTTAATCCCCGCCATTGCGGCGATAATCATTGTAGAAGCAACGGTCGTCGCCCCATCCAGGCGTTTCGTCACCACAAAAGGCAGATCGCGCCGGCTACATTTAATAGCATTTTGACCTTTTTTCCCGAGGTAGTCGATCTCATCCGGGCTCAGGCCAGCTTTAAGTTTCCCACTCAGAATTGCAATGGTGGCAGGAACAGCGCCATGATCGCGCACCATTTTTTCTACCGCCAGCGCCGTTTCTACGTTTTGGGGATAAGGCATACCATGCGAGATGATGGTGGATTCGAGCGCCACGAGAGGTTGGTTGGATTCCAGCGCTCCGGTGACCTCTTTGGATAATGCTAAATAATTGTTTTTCAATATTTTAAAAGTTGAGGAGTTGAGGAGTTAAGGAGTTGAGGAGTTGAGAAACAAGATAAACGCCTCAGCTACTCAACTATTTTTAAATTTTACGATTTCAGCAATGATGCTCAATGCGATTTCGCGGGCGCCTTTAGCGCCGATGTTCAAGCCGATGGGCGCATGAATTCTGGCGATCTTTGCCTCATCCACTCCGGCTTCGCGCAGGCGGGCCACGCGCTTCTCGTGGGTGCGCTTGCTCCCCAGTGCGCCGATGTAAGCGATATTTGAGTTTAGCAGCAAATGCAGCGCCTGATCGTCGATCTTTGGATCGTGCGTGAGCAACACCGCATAGGTGTAGGCATCCAGCTCAAAATCGGGCAAAACCTCGGCGGGCCAGTCCACAATCATCTGATGTGGCGCTTCGGGAAATTGCGTTTTTTCCACAAAAACCTGACGCGGATCAATGATAATCGTTTCAAAATCAAATAGTTTCGCCAATTGTACCAGCTCTACCGCAATATGCGCCGCACCGATAATCAGCAGCCGATGCTTTCTGGGTAAAACCCGGGCAAACCAGGTAGCGCCTTCGGTTTCCAGGATTTGGCTCTTGCGCTCAGTCCACGCTTGATGCGCCAATTGACCATCGGGAGTTGACCATTGATCCGAATCTGGTGAGAAAAATTGTTGAACGGAAGACTCAGCATCCATGCGGCTCAGGAGCACACCGCCGCGGTTTTCGCGCAAAGCAGTGAGCATTTGTTCCCGGGTTTCGCCGGCAGGAAAAGGTTCGACAAAAACATCGAGTTTGCCGCCGCACATCAAGCCCACTTCCCAGGCTTCGTCGTTGGAAATACCGTAATGCAATTGTTTCGGAACGCCTGTTTTCAGGACGTTTAAAGCCTCTTTTACCACTGAATTTTCCACGCAGCCGCCGCTCACTGAACCCGCCATGTCGCCATTTTCACCTACCAGTAGCACCGAGCCCACCGGCCGCGGCGACGAGCCCCAGGTTCCGGTCACCGTTGCCACCGCCATTTGCTTACCTTTTGACAACCAATCTTCTATAATTGCAAATACTTCGTTCACTTGTATCGGATTTTTTGTAAAATTACATCACAATTGCCTTAAAGAATGCAAAAGCCGGCTTTGATTTTGTAAAAGGAATGTCTGCAACGTATATTGCGCGGCAAAGAAATGACGTTCAATACTTCAAAAAAAGCCATCACAACTATCATGGAAGGAACACTACATCTGAAAACAATCTTTTGCACGCTTTTTATTTCTGCATCTTTCGCGCTGACCGCACAGATGACGCTCACGATCGTGCCGGATTCTACCTGCGGGAAAGACGCCTTGATCTGGTTTTTGGAAAATCAGCAAACCGTGAATGGTCCGACCGATACGCTGAACTATGGAAGCGAGCCTTATCTGACTGTTGCCGAAAGCATCTGGAGCGGCTCGCCAGGGCGGCGCTACGTATTGATTGATTTTACTGAATTGCAAAACCTGCCGCCGGGCTCTACGATTGAATCGGCAACATTGTCGCTTTTTTATGGCTCGGGTTCTGATCTCGGGTTTCACCGTGGCGTTCCGAATAATGCTGCCACCATTAGTAGAATCACAGAAGATTGGGATGAAAGCACAGTGACCTGGAACAACCAGCCTGCCGTCAGCACTCAAAACCAGGTAACCATTCCCGGTGCAACCGAGCAAACGCAGTCGTATAATAATATCAATATCACAGCATTGGTGCGAGATTATATAAATGATGTAAATAGTAACGGTTTTTTATTACAAATGCAAAATAATCAGCCGGATCGTTCCCTGAATTTTGCTTCGAGCGATCACCCCGATCCCTCGCTGCGCCCGAGACTGGTGATCAAATATACCCCTCCGGCGAATGCAGTGGGCGACTATCGCGAAATCTTTGAGGAAACTACCATGATTGTGCCGGCCCCTTGTGACGACGAGCCTTTCCCGACGGTGACGCTCGACGCGCAGCGCTTTGGCGGGGAGTACATCTGGCAGGACGGCTCTACCGCTTCTTCTCTGGAAGTGGACAGAACCGGCCAATACTGGGTGAACGTACGGCTGCCTGATTGTCAGATCCTTAGCGACACCATTCGCGTGATTTTTGATGCAGAATGCTGCCGATTGATCATGCCAAATGCTTTCACCCCGAATGGTGATGGCAGAAACGACACTTTCCTGCCGGTCAAGCCGGAAAACTGCATGATCACTGAGTTTGAAATGCAGGTTTTTAATCGCTGGGGCAAAATGGTGTTTTCCAGCAATGATCCTGACAACGCCTGGGATGGCAGGGATGGCAGTAATACCGCTCCTTCGGATGTGTATGTGTTCTGGTTGAAATATAAAGCAATTGGCAATAATAATGAATTCGATCAAACCCTGAAAGGCGATGTGACACTGATCCGGTGATGCCGGATATTGGATGATAGATATTGGCAATATTTATCATCTAATATCTAACATCCAATTCCTAACCTAAAACCCTTTGCATGATGCTTCAAAATCGTTTGACCTCGGCTTTGCGCAAGCGCATTTATTTTTTGGCATTGTTTCTGTTATTTATTGCTGTGGGCGCCTGGGCGCAGCAGAATCCCGATGATTCCCTTTTTGTAAGAACCCATTATACCAAAATGGAAACCATGATTCCGATGCGTGACGGAATCCGGTTATTTACCTCTATCTATATCCCTAAAGATATTTCCCCCACTAATAAATACCCTATTATTATGACACGCACCCCTTACTCCTGCAGCCCTTACGGCGAGGATCAATACTCGTCGCGCCTGACGCAGTACATTCACCTGGCACGCGAGGGCTATATTATTGTGTATCAGGATGTGCGCGGCCGCTACATGAGCGAAGGCGAATTCATGGACGTCCGACCGCACAATCCAAACAAAAAAGGCAACGAAATTGACGAGAGCAGCGACACCTACGACACAATTGACTGGCTGATTACAAACATTACCAACAACAATGGACGCGTGGGCATTTACGGCATTTCTTATCCCGGATTTTACAGCACCGCTTCCCTTCCTGGTGCGCATCCGGCTTTGAAAGCCGTATCGCCACAAGCACCTGTTACTGACTGGTTTATGGGTGATGATTTTCATCATAACGGCGCATTTTTTATGATGGATGCATTCCGGTTTTATTATTCTTTTGGTCAACCACGCCCGGAGCCAACAACCGAGGGCAATCCGGGTTTTAACATGCCGACTCCCGATAATTACGACTTCTTTCTGCGGGAAGGTACTTTGAAAAACCTAACCCAGAAGTACATGACTAATGTAAAATTCTGGAATGAAATGATGCAGCATCCGAATCATGATGCTTTCTGGCAGGCAAGAAATATTCGCAATCATTTGAAAAATGTGACCCCGGCAGTCATGACCGTTGGCGGCTTGTTTGATGCTGAAGATGCTTTTGGTCCATGGTACGTTTACAAGGCCATCGAAAAACAAAGCCCACAGGCTAACAACCAGATTGTAATGGGTCCCTGGTTCCACGGGCAATGGTCGCGCGGCGACGGCGAATACCTCGGCAATGTCAATTTTGATGCGAAAACATCGGTTTATTACAGACAAGAGATTGAGTTACCGTTTTTTAATTACTATTTAAAAGACAAAGGTGAATGGCAACTGGGCGAAGCCCGCATTTTTGTGACCGGTGAAAACACCTGGAAAACCTTTGAAACCTGGCCGCCAGAAAACGCTCAAACGCAAAAATTGTATTTCCAGCCCAAAGGCAAACTTTCTTTCACTGCACCAAGCGGCAAGGATCAGTTTGACGAATATATGAGTGATCCGAATAATCCGGTACCTTACACCGAGGATGTGCATACCGATCGCACCCGTGAGTATATGACGGACGATCAGCGCTTTGCATCGCGCCGCCCGGATGTAATGGTGTACGAAACCGATGTTTTGACCGAAGATGTGACGATTCTGGGGCCGGTTTTTGCCAATTTATTTGCCTCTACCACCGGCACCGACGCGGATTATGTGGTAAAAATCATTGATGTATTTCCGGATGATACGCCAAATGTATCTGAAAATCAGGAAGTTCCGATGGGCGGCTATCAAATGATGGTGCGCGGCGAAGTGATGCGCGGGCGCTTCCGCAAAAGCTTTGAAAAGCCGGAGCCATTCACGCCGGGCAAGGTGGAAACGATTCGCTATTTGATGCCGGATGTGGCGCATACCTTCAAAAAGGGGCATCGGATTATGATTCAGGTGCAAAACTCCTGGTTCCCACTGGTGGATCGCAATCCACAGAAATTTGTGGATATTTACAAAGAAGCCACCGAAGACGATTTCCAGAAAGCAACGCACCGCATTTATTTTGATCAAAACAGACCGTCGCACGTGGAGGTGATGGTGTTGAAATAAGATTTTGAGATACCGGATGCCAGATACCAGATAAGATTTGTCTGGCTTCTGGCATCTATAAATCTAGCATCTAAATATGAGCGAAACCATACTTTTTGAAAAAATCGGCAATGTTGCCAAAATTACCTTGAACCGGCCGAAGGTTTATAATAGTTTTAACCGTGAAATGGCGCTGGCCTTGCAGGATCGCCTCAAAAAATGCAAAGAAGACGCCGAAGTGCGGGCCATTTACCTCACCGGCGAAGGCAAAGCCTTTTGTGCCGGGCAGGATCTGCAGGAGGTGACCGGCGAAGAAGCGCCTTCCCTTTCGAAAATTTTATCTGAACATTACAACCCGATCATTACACGCATTCGCGAGATTGAAAAACCAATCGTAGCAGCAGTAAACGGTGTGGCGGCCGGTGCGGGCGCCAACATTGCCCTGGCTTGCGACATAGTGGTGGCTACCGAATCGGCGAGTTTTATTCAGGCTTTCAGTAAAATAGGTCTGATCCCGGATAGCGGCGGAACTTTTTTTCTGCCTCGCTTGATTGGCTGGCAACGCGCCTCTGCGCTAATGATGCTCGGGGATAAAGTCTCGGCCAAAGACGCCGAGGCAATGGGCATGATTTACAAAGCCTTCACGGATAAGGAATTTGCGGAAGCATCCTGGAAATTAGCTGAAACTTTATCACAAATGCCGACAAAAGGTCTGGGCTACACCAAACGCGCCCTGAGTCAATCTTTAAACAGCGATCTGGACCGGCAACTTGCAATTGAAGATGAGTTGCAATCTACAGCCAGCCAAACGAAAGACTACGAAGAGGGCGTTCAGGCATTTCTGGAAAAACGAAAACCGAATTTTACAGGAGAATAAATCAGTGTGCAGTTGGCAGTTGGCATTGTGTGACAGGATTCACTGCCTACTGTTTTCTGCACACTGGACACTCCATTCAACACTTACCAGGCTCTTCCAAATCCAATCCATCCTCCAGGCAGCGGTAGAAAGATTCGATAAATTCCGACATATCCTGGCGGGCTTCCATATTTAACAACTTGAATTTCTTGATGTAATTCAATATTTCCTTGCGTTTGGACCGAAATAGTTCAATCGTCGGTTCCAGCTCTTCGGGCGATTCGCCCAAACCAAGGTATTTGCGCTCGCGTACGCTTTTCAAACCCAGGCTTTTGTCAACCGAAGCATAAGGCGCGCTCACCAGTCCCGAAAAATCGAAATCATAAGGCACGATGGAAAACTTGCCGTTCTCTTTAGACCTGAGCAATTTCATATTCCTTGCCATAGCAAGCGACCAGTCGGTGTTGCCAATCATATATTGAAAAAGGTTATGCGTTTGCAGGTTTTTCAGATCAAAACTATCCTTCGGCAGGCTGTAGCAATCTTCGCATAACTTACTGTTGTAGCGTTCTTTCAGTTCATCTTCATCTTCCATGAGAATGCCGTAGCGCGTGCAAAGAAGCTTGCCGTTATCATCCCGGTATTTGATCTTGAGCAATTGTACGCGATAATGCTTGTCGGATACAATTTCGTACAATTTGTAAGCCATGTATTCCCGAAGCACATTTTCGTCTCCCTTTTTGTTATCCACACAATGCGTAACCAGCTTCAGATCGTTGTGATCATTAAAACCAGCAGCTTTCAGATCTTTTTTAGAAAAATTGACAAACAACGGTGGAAACGGGCACACGCGGCGGCGGAATTTTCCGCGCACCTCCAGTTTGACCTTCCATTTCCGCTCTTTACCCTGCTTATCCTTGTAGGAAAAAGTGGCAGGTACTTCTTCTTCGGTAAGTTTTGTGTTTACCAGAGAATCCAGATCCGTTTCAATGTCCACTTTCAGCACATCGTCAAAACTGAGATGATCGAAAATGCTGGTTTCTGGCTGCCTTTCGGCAAATGTAAAACTGCTCCAGATCAAAAGCAGGAACGAATAAAGCCACACTTGCTGTGTGACCCGGCGTTGGATTTTCATAATAGAATAGAGTTTTTTCTCGATACAAATTTGATACAGCTCGGGCGAGATTTCCAGATTTTTCGACCAAAAAAGTGAGAAAATACGATTAAACCGGTTTGAGCTACATTCCACCTCCAATTGATAGCCTGTAGTTATTAAATATCAATCAACGGTTTTTAATCATGTTTCAACGCTGGCCAAATTGCCTGTCATTTAACAGGACTTTAGCAAATATAATTAAAATATTACTGTTTACTTCGCGTTTTTATTTGGCAACTAAAAACTGATCTCCCATGACATTCGATCGTAAGCAATTCATCCGGACGACCAATTACCTGAAAAACGCCCTGCTGTTGCTGCTTGTGGCTTTTATCACCGTCAGATGCGATGTGCTGAATGACCTTACCCGCGAGCCGCTTCCCAAAGCCGGTACCACCACCCGCCCGGCGCCTTCCTACCCGAAAGTGCCTTCTGACCGGGAAGAGGTGCTGCGCAACGATATTGTCAGCTACGCCAAGAAATATCAGGGTATCAAGTATCGCTCGGCAGGCAAGTCGCCCAGCACTGGCTTCGATTGTTCCGGCTTTACATCTTATGTAATGAATAATTTTGATATTGATCTGTCGGCCAGCTCCCGCGGGCAGGCGGTGCAGGGTGATTCCAAGCCTCTCAGCAAAGTAGAACCCGGCGACCTTATTTTTTTCCGGCGCAGCAGCAAAGATCCGGTTTTCCATGTGGCCATGGTCGTTGAAAATACCGGCAGAAGCCTGAAGGTGATTCATAGCACTTCAAGGGGTGTCGTGATTGATGATATTCTGGCTTCCTCCTACTGGAAACCGAAAATTGATTCGGCACGGGATGTGGTATCCGGCGTGCAATAACCCCAGAGACGTATCAAAATCCAAACCGATGTTGATTTGATTTTTCATAGTATCCTTCTACTTAAAAAACCTTCAGAAGGGTATTATTTCTTTTTTCTAAAAAAACATACCATTCATTTTTGAATTTAATATTAATGATTAATTTTGTCCTGCATGTAAAGAAAATCAGGATTTTTTAATCCTTTCTGAACAGCACCTCTGGATTTCTTCCCGATTATTTGAAATGGCTTTGCGCTAAAGCGCTGTATAGCATTTCTGTTATTCATCTTTTCAAGATTATTTTTCCTAAACGCCTGAATTTCCTGGTGAAAAGATCCTTTCACTCTAAACAGTATTCATTATATGAAAATATTATCATCTTTTCATATTTTAGCTTCAGGCGTATGTATGCTCCTGATTGTGGCAGCCTGCAAACGTGAAGCACCCAAGGTAACCGCTGAACATACTGCCCAGGTTCAGGCGCAGGAATCAAAGCCTGTGCGCATAGTTGAACCGGAGGTGGTACAAACCCTACTAAACGGGCATAAATCTTTGAAAATCATAGAAATAAGCAAGTCCGAGGCTTTTGCGGAAGCGCATCTCCCGGGGGCGCTGAATATATGGCGACCCGATTATGAAAACCGGCAGGACTATCCTTACGAGGGTATGCGCGCGACCAAAACACAAATGAAAGCACTGCTCAGCCGCCTGGGTATTGCGCCACAGGATACTATTCTTGTGTATTGCCGGGGCGGCAATGTAGATGCACTTCGGCTTTTCTGGATACTGGATTTATATGGTCATGAGCATCTGTTGGTGATGAACGGCGGCTTCGAAGCGTGGAGACAGGCAGGATTTCCGGTCAGTAAAGAAAAGTCCAGCCCAATTGTCACTGATTATCGTTTTGAGCAGCCGGAAAATGATGCTAAATTAGCTGACCTGGAAGAGGTGTTGACTGCCATTGGCGATACCAATATTATATTGCTTGATACTCGCGAAGCCGAGGAATTTAATGGGTTTCCGTATATTGATAAAGGCAAGGTTTGGCCCTGGAAAGACGGGGCATCTACGTTTGGCAGGATACCGGGCGCCGTACACATCAACTGGTCGGAAGCAGTCGAACTCAATGGGGATCACCGTTTTAAATCGCTACGCGCCCTGCGCTGGAATTTTGAAACCCGGGGCATCACACCCGATAAGACGATCATCACGTATTGCCAGTCAGGCGTGCGGTCGGCGCATACTACTTTTGTTTTGACCGACATCCTGGGCTACCCCCATGTAAAAAATTATGATGGCTCCTGGATAGAATGGAGTTATCATTACCACACATTACATGATGTGCCGGTAGAACGCGAATTGACAGAAGCGGAACACGCGCAACGACTGGCTGATTTGCAAAAAAAAGGTTCAAAAAAACGAATTCAGTGATGAATGTTACAAAACAGATAGGAAAGAATTCAGATTTTACATTCGCAAAGTACTAAATGGTAATTCATAATGAGTAAAAGGAAAAAACGAATTGGCATCCATCAGCTTTACGCAAAAGATCCGATCGAAGCGGATCGCCTGATCTGGGGTCGCGAAACTGCCCCTGAATCAAGACGGGGTTTTCTGAAAAAAAGTGCGCTAACCGCCATGGGCGTGGTGCTGGGCGCCCGAATGGTTTTTGCAGAGCATTTCCCGGCGGGCTTGATCCCTGCGGCTTTGGCAGATTCGGATCTCCCCTTTGCCTTTCCTGGCAAGCACCCGGAACTGATCGTGCTCAACGATAAGCCCATCAACCTCGAAACGCCGCCGCATTTACTGGATGATAAAATTACGCCCTCAGATATTCACTTTGTAAGAAACAATGGAAATCCGCCTGATGCTGCCAAAATTGATCCAAATAAATGGACACTGACCATCGAAGGTGAATCCGTTCAATCCAAGAAAACTTATACTTTAGCACAGTTAAAATCAAAATTCAAGCACTACAGCTACCAGCTTACTCTGGAATGCGGGGGCAATGGACGCAAGGAATTCAATCCACCCGCGCAGGGTCTGCAATGGGCGGTCGGGGCGGTCGGTTGCGCCAAATGGACCGGAGTACGACTCAAGGACGTGCTCAACGATGCCGGCGTCAAAAGCAACGCGGTGTACATTGGCTATTACGGCAAAGACACACATCTCAACGGTTCCAATGACGTTGTCATCTCCCGGGGCGTACCGATTTCCAAAGCCATGGAAGATGAGAGCCTGATCGCCTGGGCAATGAATGACAAAGATATTCCGCTGCTCAACGGGCATCCGTTGCGGCTGGTATTTGGTGGCTGGCCGGCCTCTACTTCCGGGAAGTGGCTATACAAAATTGCCGTTCGCAATAAAGTCCACGATGGTGAAAAAATGACCGGATCGTCTTATCGGGTTCCTTGCAGTCCGGTAGCTCCAGGAGCAAAAGTCGAGGATAAAGACATGTGCATCATCGAAAGTATGCCGGTGAAGTCGGTCATTACCTACCCCAAAACCGGCGCTACGCTTAAGCTTGGGCAAAAACTGCCGATCCGCGGCCACGCCTGGGCGGGCGACCTCGAGGTGAATGAAGTCCGATACTCCATTGATTTTGGTCAAACCTGGAAAGCCTGTAAACTGGAGCGCCCGGCAAATCGATTGGCTTGGCAGCATTTCAGCGCTACGGTTGATTTTCCGGAATCTGGCTACTACGAAGTCTGGGCAGTCGCCACCGATTCCAACGGCGTATCGCAGCCTATGGTGCTACCTGGCTGGAATCCAAAGGGTTATCTGAATAATGCCTGTCATCGCATCGCTATAAAAATCGTGTAATTATGTTTTTGAATTTACCTGAAAATCTGAACGATCAGCAAAAAGAGCAATTCCAGCGCTCCTGGCTGAGCATGCTGATGATGGTGATCAACGCGATCAAATTTTTTGCTTTGTTGGCTTTCATGCTGGTGATTTTTGCCTTTTTCGGCGATTCGCTTACCGGTATGTTTCGAAAACCTCCGCCCATTCAGGAAGGCGCCGGCGCCAGTCAGCCCATTGCCACAACCGAAATAGACGAGTTTGATAAAATTGAAAATGGCATCCATGTGATGTCCGGTTTGAAGGTGGCTGAAGGCTGGGAAATTGTGCGAGGCGTTTGTACGGCCTGCCATTCAGCCAAAATGATCACTCAAACCACTGCCACCCGCGACGGCTGGGAACAAATGATCCGCTGGATGCAGAAAACACAAGGGCTTTGGGATCTCGGCGATCAAGAAAAACTAATACTCGATTATCTGGCGACCAACTATGCTCCCGAAGATGAGGGCCGGCGTGCCAATCTCGACATCGAAGCCATTGAATGGTATGTATTGGAACTGGAAGCGGAAGCGCTGCAATAGCAAACTAATATTTTGACAATCAATACTTAAAAAATGGAAAAATACTGGGATATTTTTGTAAGCGGCTACAAAGGCTACGCCCGTTATCTTTGGCATGAAGTGACACATCCGGGCTGGCACAATTATTTTTACTGGTTAATCGGCGTTTCGGCGTTTTTCTTTTTGCTGGAAATCGTTTCGCCCTGGAGGAAGGATCAACCCAAGTTTCGCAAGGATTTCTGGCTGGACTTTTTCTATATGTTTTTCAACTTCTTCCTGTTTTCGCTAATCATCTACAATGCTGC
>CAZGAU010000007.1:0-44384 GCA_964523725.1 uncultured Saprospiraceae bacterium | reverse complement strand
TTTTCTATATGTTTTTCAACTTCTTCCTGTTTTCGCTAATCATCTACAATGCTGCTTCTCAGGTAGTTGTAAACCTTTTCAACGATGGTATCCAGACATTGACCGGCTTTGACATGCAGGCCTCCAATCCGCTGCGCACCGCGCCCATGTGGGTCATCCTGCTGGTGGGCTTCGTAGTACGCGATTTTGTACAATGGTGGGTACACCGGCTGCTACATCGCTACGACTGGCTCTGGGAATTTCACAAAGTGCACCATTCGGTAGAACAAATGGGCTTTGCCGCACACCTGCGTTACCACTGGATGGAAAATGTGGTATATCGTACCCTGGAGTATATTCCGCTGGCGTTGTTAGGTATTGGATTATATGATTTTTTTATTATACATATATTCACTTTAGCCGTAGGGCATTACAATCATTCCAACATCACCGTACCTGGTTATATCACGGGCGGCGTGCTGGGTTTGCTGATTGGGCTGGTTGTTGCTACCGGCGGATTTGACATCAATTTATTGCAAGACCCGACTGTTTTTCAGCAATTACTGGTGATACTCAGTTCCGTTGCGGTGGGCGCATTTGCCCTCGGGCCATTTATGAAAATCATTTTCAATAGCCCGGAAATGCACATCTGGCATCATTCCTACGAATTACCCAAGGAACGGCGTTACGGCATTAATTTTGGGCTAACCCTGGCCATCTGGGATTATATTTTCGGCACCGCGCATATTCCGCACGAAGGTCGCGATATCCGGCTCGGTTTTCCGGGAATAGAGGAGTTTCCGCAGGATTTTGTGCACCAGAATCTGCATGGTTTTGGTAAAAAAGACTAACAAAAGTGTTAAGCTGTGCAAGCAAGTTGTGGTATTTGCTGCGATCTTTTATCTTTAAGGTATGAATGCGTTTTATCCATACCAACCCCATGCCCTGAGGAGGCAATTATCCAGCTTGCTTGCAGCCAGCGCACTATTTATATTGCTCCTTATTTTTTCCCCGGCACCAGTCGCTTTTGCGCTTGCTTCAGCCCTGTTTCTTGGATTTCTTCTTGTTTTTCAAGCAAAAATTCCAGGATCTTTTCGATTGGCTGCCAATGCTTCTTCCCGGCAGGATGCAGAAAAACCGGCAGGTGAAGCCGCTGAGCGAACCACCCTGAGCTTTAAAACAGACCACAATAACGAGCAAATCCATTTCAAGGAAATTGTCTTGTTACAAGCAGAAAACAACAGCGTTACCATTTATACCGTCAGCAGTTCCTATTTTGCAAACAGAAGCCTGCGTTCGATCGAGGAAGAGCTCGATCCCTCGCAGTTTGTAAGGATACACCGCGCCACGATTATCAACCGCGCTTTCATAAAAACGCTGCATCCGCTGCCCGGCGGCGATGGTTATGTGGAATTAACGACCGGCGACACGCTGCGTTATTCTCGTAATTATAAAAACCGCTTAATAAACTGATTAGCAACTATTTTTATACTAAAAGAATCGGCAATCTAAAGTTTAAAAGCTATCACTTCTCTCCAATTTGTCGCCTGCAAGTGCAAAAATCAGGTGATACAGTTTGTGCAACTTCACTTTAACCAGTAACTTGCCCCGGTTTGTTGCCGTATTTTTGCAGAAAAAAATCTATATTTCGCAATTGTCTCTTAAAGTTGATGGGTGAAAGAGTGATGGGGTGAAGAGAAGCCAGTCACAAATAACAAATAACAAATAACAAATAACAGATAACAAAAATCAACATCTGAAAACAAGGACAAAACCATGCGTATGAAATTAAACAGACTTTTACTCTTAGGGGCACTCATCGCAACACTTGGAACACTCAGAGCGCAAGACATTCACTATTCGCTTTACAATATGTCACCGCTCACGCTCAATCCCGCCTTGACCGGAGCTTATGAAGGTACAGCCAGAATAGGTGGTATTTATCGCGATCAGTGGGCAAGTTTCCTTCCCAATCAGTTTACTACGCCATCTTTTTTCATTGATGCGCCGATTATTCGTGGTTTTCGCAAAACTGACTGGGTTGGCGTAGGTATGGTCACAGTCAATGACAAAGCAGGTTCGGCCAAGCTGAAAACGACAATGAACATGCTCTCGCTCTCCTATCATTATGCGCTGGACAAGGATCGTAAAACGATGCTAACCCTTGGTATTCAAGGTGGTAGTGTACAACGTAGCCTCGATAATGAAGAACTGATTTTTGGAGATGCGATCCAATCCGGACAACCAACGGAGGAAGTCAATTTTGAAGAAACAAGTTATCTGGATTTCGCGGCGGGTCTAATGCTGCGCTCCCAAATTTCGGATATTTCCAAGCTGGAAGTGGGACTGGCTTTTAATCATATTACCCAACCCAAGAAGGCTTCATTTCAGGCAAACCCCACCTCCGATGACAACCGTCCGATGAAAATCGCGGTACATTCCACTTTCAATTCGCAACTAACCGATAAACTGAGCATTGCACCAACTGTTTTATTTCAAACCACCGGCGGCGCGACCGAAACGGCGCTGCAAGCCTGGGGCGGTTATATCATAAAAGAAGAGAATCCAGCCGAGAAAAAAGAGGAAATCAAGCTGAATTTTGGCTTGGGTTATCGTTTCGCAGATGCAGGGCAGGTCTTGCTCGGCATGGATTATGGGCCATTGCGCGTAGCGGCCAGTTATGATGTAAATTTATCTTCTCTGAATGAAGTAAGTAATTATCAGGGAGGCTTTGAAGTAGCAGCCTGGTACATTTTCAAGATTTACAAGAAACCGGATACGCGTCCGGCAATTATTTGTCCGCAGTTTTAATAAATGTTTGAAGTTTTTATTTGAGGCTTCTTCTTGAACTTTGAATCTCAAACCTTGAACTTTAAACAGATTTAACAAAATATTAAAAAATCCGGATTCCGCTTTCAGCGTTCAATTAGTGGAACTTTTTAAAATAAAGCCCGAATTCGTTCATTTTCAATCTAATATCTACAGTCCATAGTCAAAAATCTATGGGCTGATAGGCTCAAAGATAAAAGTTTATGAGAAAAATATTCACACTCACAATGCTCCTGGGATTAGGCTTCAGCGTGGCCCTGGCACAGCCGATCCGCAAAGCTGCCTACGATGTGCTGGTGCAAACCGCCGATGAGCAGTACCAGAAAAAAGATTATTATCAGGCGCTCAAGAAATACGAGGAAGCCTACGATGAAAAACAGGATCGCACACTGCTGCCCAAAATCGCCGAGTTGCAGTACCTGATCCGAGATTATCGCGGCTCGGAGCGTACATACGCCCGCATTTTGCGACGAGACGATGACAATGAGTTTGTGGAAACCCGATACCTTTATGGTCGCGTGTTGAAAATGAATGAAAAATACCCCGAAGCCATCGCCGAACTGAAGCTGTTTATTGAAAATACCAGCAGTGATTCCCTGAAAACACTGGCTCAAAATGAAATTGCCGGCGCAGAAATGGCTATGAATACGCCGCCTCCGACGAAAAAAGTGAATATGGAAAGCGCCGGGCGCGAGATCAATACACCGTTTTCCGAGTATTCTCCAGTTTTTGGTCGAGCAAAAGATGTCATGTATTACGCTGGTTTTGATACAAAGGAAGTCATTATCGTTGATGAAAAAACGACCAATTATCACGCGAAGATTTATACTTCTGTAAAAGGCGAGCGCGGCTGGGAGAAGCCCAAGGTATTGGATGAAAAGATCAATCGCCCGGGCTATCACAATGTAAACGTGAGCATTTCACCCGATGGCAATCGCATGTTCTTTACACGTGCGCAACTCGAAGGCAACGTCATGAGTGAAGGCAAGATTTATTACAGTGTAGGCGGTGATGATGCCTGGGGCGCTGCCAATGAAGTACAAGGTGTCAATGGGGATTATATTGCCAAGCATCCGGTCGTCGGTGAGCTTTTCGGTCGCGAAGTGCTATTCTTCTCAGCAAATATGACTGGTGGTAAAGGCGGATTCGACTTGTACTACGCCCCGCTGGAAGGCGAAGACAAATACGGAACACCCGTCAATCTTGGCTCTACAATTAATACCCTCGGCGACGAAGAATCACCATTCTACCTGAACGGAACGCTGTACTTCAGTTCTACCGGGCATCCGGGCTTCGGTGGCGCCGATGTGTTTTTCTCCACCTGGGACGGTCAGAAATGGAGCGACCCAACCAACATGGGCAATGCCTACAACTCCAGCGTGGATGATCTTTACTTCGCGCTTGATAATGAAGGATTTAATGGTTTGCTTGCTTCCAACCGCGAAGGCGGCCGTTCTGTAGAAGCCAGAACTTGCTGCAATGATATTTACACCTTCACTATTCCGAAACTTTCAGTGGATTTGGTAGTTGGTGTTTTCGACGAAGCCAGAAAACCCTTGACCGGAGGAACCGTGCAATTATTGGAGTTTCAGAACAACAAAGTGGGACAAACCAATTCCCAGACTAGCGCACAAGGCAACCGCTTTGGTTTTGAATTGACGTTTGATATGCCTTATCGCGTGATCGCGATGCGTGAAGGTTACTATCCGGATACAGTGGAATTTAATACGGTAGGATTGAAAGAATCTAAAACAATTGAACAGCGTTTATACCTGAAAGCCAAGCCATTACCACCAGCCGAGCCGGAATACGATACGATTTCCATCGAGCAGCCGATTGTATTGGAGAATATTTTGTACAAGTTTGATTCAGATCGTATTGAAACGGAGGCAGAATCGGACCTGCAGGTGGTATATGAATTGATGACCGAATACCCTGAAATGAAAATCGAACTAAGTTCGCATACCGACTTCCGGGGGGATAATAAATACAACGAAGACTTGTCGCAGCGTCGTGCCGAATCTGCTCGTCGCTGGCTATTACGCAAAGGAATTGCCCGCGATCGTATCGAAGCCAAAGGTTACGGTGAATCGGTTCCCCGTACGGTGAGTGCCAAACAAGCCGCCCAACATGCTTTCCTAAAAGAAGGTGATGTATTGACGGAGCCCTATATCAATAAACTGGCGAACGAAGAACAAAAGGAAGTGGCGCACGCCATCAACCGCCGCACGGAATTCAAGATTCTGGAAGGTCCGACCACCATCATCATCAAGAATACCCGTTTGAAGAAAAACACGACCACCAAGTCGTCGAATGATAAAAATACATTGATTCAAACACCCACTGATACCATGAAAATCAGTGAGTTATCTTCGCTTTATGGCAAGAACGACCTGAAAGGCATGCCCGTGATGGTTTTTGAAAAACGGATGGTGGATTTCGGGAAGGTGAAGAAAGGCGAAAAGCGGGAATACACTTACGAGTTTGTCAACAAAGGCGATGTACCGCTGACTATCGACGTGGTTTCGGTGTGCGAGTGCACGACCGCCGAATGGACCGAAATGCCTGTAAAACCTGGTGAAACGGGTAAAATCTACATCATTTTTGACAGCGAATCCAAGGATCAGGCCGAGACAATCGAGCTGGAAATTTTTCTGGAAAACAAGGAAACCGATACCGGCTATCCGATCATCGAACGTTTGCAATACAAGTTTGATATTGAAAAATAATTCAGAATGCTGACCTTTGTCAGCAGGAAGGGGCATCTTTCGGAGCAGAAAGTTGCCCCTTTTGTTTTTTCTTCGCTAATTTTGAATAGCTATCACCAAGCATTATGGTCAAAAATAATAGGCAGCGATTTCTGGCTCAACCCTTTGTGCAACAAGCACTTGCACTCTGGGCGAATGACACATTCAAAGCCCTCAGCCTGACCGGCTTACTCTGCCTGCTCTTCTGGTTTTCGCTGCCACGTCCCCTGTTTGATGATCCTACCTGCATGGTGCTCGAAGACCGAGAGGGAGACCTGCTGGGTGCACGAATTGCTGCTGACGGGCAATGGCGCTTTCCCGCGCGTGACAGCGTGCCCGAAAAGTTTGCGAAAGCTATTGTCGCCTTTGAAGATCAACGATTTAACTATCACCCCGGGGTAGATCCAATTGCCATCGGAAGAGCCTTGATCCAGAATATCAGCAACGGACGCGTCGTCAGCGGCGGCAGTACCCTTACCATGCAAGTGATTCGCCTGTCGCGTCAGGATAAGCCTCGAAATTTATACCAGAAATTGGTGGAAGCCATGTTGGCGCTGCGTTTGGAAGTAACGCACAGCAAGCGCGATGTGCTGGCGTTGTACGCATCTTACGCGCCTTTTGGCGGCAATGTGGTCGGTTTGGATGCGGCCTCATGGCGGTATTTTGGCAAACAACCTCGCTTGTTGTCCTGGGCGGAGGCAGCGATGCTCGCGGTTTTGCCGAATAGTCCCGCTTTGATCCATCCGGGTAGAAATCGCAAAGATTTGTTAAACAAACGCAATCGATTGCTGGACAGGCTTTTAGAAAATAAAACGATTGACACCCTGACCTGCCAATTAGCCAAAGAAGAACCTCTGCCCGAAGCGCCTCATCCACTGCCAAGACTAGCGCCGCATTTATTAGATAAGGCATATTTGGAATATGTAAAAACTGGAAAAACAAATCATTCCAGGATTCAAACGACTTTGGACCAACATTTGCAAAACCAGGTAACCGATATTTTAAAGCGACATCAAGAACTATTGCGTTACAATGAAATTCACAATCTTGCTGCCATCGTTCTTGACCTGGAAACCGGAAATGTGCTGGCCTATGTAGGCAATGTGATTGGAGCCGGCGAGGAGCACGATGAGCAGGTGGACGTGATCAAAGCGCCGCGTAGCACGGGAAGCTTGCTCAAACCGCTCTTGTACGCCTGCGCTTTGCAGGAAGGGCAGATTTTGCCGAATACGCTGATCCCGGATGTACCGACCCAGCTCAGCGGCTACCGGCCTGAGAATTTTTATCGCAAATACGATGGCATGGTGCCCGCCGGTCGCGCACTGAGTCGCTCGCTCAACGTCCCATTTGTACGGCTTTTGCAGGATTTTGGTCTGGAAAAATTTCATTTCAAATTGCAAAAACTGGGACTGACCACCTTGAAACGCCCACCATCTTATTATGGTTTGCCTTTGATCCTGGGTGGCGCCGAAGGCAGCCTCTGGGACATCACCGGTCTGTATGCCAGCATGGGCCGCTCCCTGAATCATTTCGGCCCGAACAGCGGACAGTATGACCCTGGCGACTTTCACCAGCCGAATTATTTGTGGAAACAAGAAAATCAAAATATAAAAACCGTTGATTTACAAAAAGAAACATCATTTCTAACCGCTTCTTCGATCTGGTTTACTTTTGCATCCATGCACGAACTGGAGCGCCCCGACGAAGAAGGGAACTGGCGGCAGTTCACTTCGAGCCGTCGAATAGCCTGGAAAACCGGCACCAGTATTGGCTTTCGCGACGCCTGGGCAGTAGGTGTAAACCCGCGCTATGCGGTGGGCGTTTGGGTGGGCAACGCCGATGGCGAAGGCAGACCTGGATTGATCGGCGTGAAAGTAGCAGCCCCGGTACTTTTTGATATTTTTAATCATCTGCCCCATGCCGGCTGGTTTGAGCGCCCTTACGACGAGATGACGCGCATTCCGGTTTGCAAATGGAGTGGCTACCGGGCATCTGAGCTTTGCGAAGCCGATTCGGCCTGGGTTCCGGAGAGTAGTTTGCGCGCGCCGGTTTGCCCTTTTCATCAATTGGTTCACCTGGATTCCAAAAAACAGTGGCAGGTGACCACCGACTGTGAAGCCCCGGAAAATATAGTGCATCAGTCCTGGTTTGTACTGCCGCCGCTGGAAGAGTTTTACTTTAAATCCAAAAATCCGAGTTACCAAACGCTCCCACCCTACCGACAGGATTGCCGGAATGCGCTCGCCCAAAGCGAATCGCCGAATATGCAACTGATCTACCCGAAATTTCCGACCCGCATTTATGTGCCGATTGATCTGGATGGCAAGCCGTCACGCACGGTTTTTACTGTAGCACACCGCGAGCCAGACATCAGTATTTACTGGCATATCGACAATGAATTTGTGGGAAGTACGCAGACTTTTCACAGTATGGAATTCAATCCGCCGGAAGGCAAGCATTTACTGACTTTGGTAGATGAAAAAGGCAATCGCCTGGAGCAAGAATTTGAAATCATTGTAAAATAAAAAAACTCCTACATCTGGGGAGGCAAAATCGGATGTAGGAGCATCAACATACTATGAGAAAACTACACGTCACAAATTAACGCAATCGGAACGCAACAAAAAAGCGGTATTTAGGCTATGGCAAAGCCGTCGGTTGATATGGTGGTTTTGGCTTAGAATGTGGAAATTCAAATTGGAGAAAGGAAAAGACGAAAGCTACAAAGTATTGAAAATCAATAAAATAAAAAAATCCTACACCTAAGAAGGGTATCAAGGTGTAGGACGAATCAAACATACTATGAGAAAACTTAGCTCCAAAGATAACAATCAGAAACGGAGCAGAAGGCATGATTTATTTAATGGCAGGGCGAATGGTGGAAGTGGTTACTTTTTATTAGAAAACGGGGATTTCCGAGATGGGAACCGCATGTTATTTCAGGGAGCGGTCAGATTGAATGAGGAAACGGATGAAATTCTGTACCTGCGCTGTGTACGATGCAAAGTATGAAAAAATACATTTTAAGAAAACGTATGTAGTTAAATAATATTTTTATTATAGCCTATACGTCCAACATTCACCATTGAAAAACAAATACTTATGGGCAAAATTTTATTTAATTTGAATTTCTACGATCGGGATTTTAATTTCCACCCGGGTACCGCGCGGTTCTTTGGTTCTCCTGTTTTTTAAATCAATCGTGTTTACGAACACTTCCGTATCCTTAGCATTATGCAAAATCTGCAAGCGTTTTTCGGTGATATTGGTTCCTTTAGACCGGTGGTTCTGAAATTGAGGATCCTGCATGCGTATTTGCCGCGCCTTCTCCCGCCCGATGCCATTATCTTCTACTATGCAAAGGATCGTATCATCGTCAAAAAGCCTAAATTCGACCTTGACCACCCCGTTCTTTTTGGTTCGCAAGCCATGTTCGATAGCATTTTCTACATAAGGTTGGACGATCATCGTGGGCACGCCCAGAATATCTTCCTCAATTTCGTCATCGATAATAATTTCATATTTCAAACGCCCTTCAAACCGCAGTTTTTCGTTGATGTACAAATAATCTTCCAAGAATTCGATCTCTTTTTCCAGCGAAATAATCTCCATATCCGAATAATCCAGGCTTTGGCGCATCAATTTGGCAAATTTTGCCAGATACTTGGCTGCCGAGCTGATATCGTTGGAAGTGATATAATTTTGAATCGAATTGAGCGCATTGTACATAAAATGTGGATTCATTTGTGCGCGTAATGCCTTGAGTTGCAGCCTAGTAGCTTGAAGCCGGAGCAATTCGGTTTCCTGGCGTTTTTTCTCGGCTTCGTATTTGATTTCCAGTTCCAGTTGTTTACGTTTTTCGAGTTGTTCCAGATATTGCTCTTCCATGCGGCTATGTAGCAACTGGTACTCGTAAGCGTTTTTATAATCTTCCAGTTCGGCGTAAAGCCCTGCCAAATCCTTGGAAACATTGGATAATTGCTTGTAATCTTCGATATCGCGGGCGTATTCGAAAGCCTGTTCATAATGCTGCAACGCGCGCTCCGGCTCTGCCAGTTCAGCGTACAATCTACCCCGCCACGATTCAATATTGGAGAAGTTGTAATAATCCAGTTCGGATTTCTCTTTGTACAATCGCTCTGCCAGATCAAACAGTTCCAGGGCTTCTTCGTACTGCTTTTTTTCCAGGTAGCAATAACCAAGATTCGCGTAGGCGCTGGCCCGGGCCTGCTGACTGATGTCATCCGCCACGTCGATTGCCTTCCGGAAATAGCATTCGGCATTGCCATAATCGCTTAAAGCCATGTAACCATTGCCCACGTTGAGATAATGCCAGGAAAGGCGGGTACGCATGCCCATGGCTTCGCACATATCTACCACTTTGAGGTATGACCGTACGCTTTTTTCCTGATCGTCGTTGCGCTCGTAAATTTTCCCTAAACCACTGTGTATCAACGTCAAAAAATACTGATCTTTCAATTCCAGCTGTGCGTACAGAGAATTGATTTTTTTATCTGCTTCCAGCAATAATTCAATCGCTTTGGAATAATTGGAGTAATGCAAGTACATGTACCCCTCGCGGCAAGTAATACGCGCCAATAGCCGGTCATCCGGAAAATTCTTGAGCAGCCGGGCAGCCTTATCGAGATATTCAGAGGCATCCTCCATGTTTTCAAGATTCATGCAGGTACCGGCAAAATCGATGTAAGCTTCGGCCAATTGCTTGGCGGCGCCGCGCTCTTCCAGCAGTTCGACCGCTTCCTCAAAATGCTTTTCGGCTTCATGATAGTTATAAAGCTGATTTTCAATGGTTGCCGTATTGAGGTGATAATTGAGCCGGAAATCGGGATTATCCTGTTTGCTAAGCAGCCGTAGCTGTTCGGCCAGCAATTCCTTTGCACGGGTAATGTTGGTAAAAGCATAGTAGCCCGCCAGCTGATCGATAATAAATAGTCGTTGCAGGGCATCACGCTGCCGGGGAAGCTTTTGTTCCAGTTGATTAATATTGAACAGGGTAGTTGCTGTAGATGTCATAGTGGTTGTAAAAATACAAAAGGACTACACTCATTCGATGAATGTAGTCCTCCCAAGCTCCTTGAATTTAAAGAATAAATGACTATTGCGGCAAGATGCCACCACAGCCATTGTTGTGTTTCTTCTTGTCTTTATTACCGTTTTTACCCCCGGTAATTTTATTCATATCCCCTTTGGGGATCGGCTTGATGCCCTTGTCTTTTTTAATATCGTCAATCTTTTTTGATTTTCCCATAGCATACTTTTTTAGTGTACACGGGATACGTGATATGCCCTTTAAGTAAAAGTTTTACTCGGTAAAGGTACAAAATATATCCGGTGCACGAAACAGTTTGGACGATGTGCCCTCACATTTTTTATTAACACATAAATATTACAAACCAATTACTATTTACCATTACATTACTATAATGCATTCTCTGAGGAAAATGCTTTAGAATGATAGTAAACAGCAAATCTTACAATCCTTCCTGAAGCTTTCGCATTTGCTCCATGAAGGCGGGGCGCCGCCGACGCGACACCTCAATTTTCATGTTGTCGTCCATAATGAGATATCCCCCGTCGCCTTTCACAAATTTGCGCATGTAGTTCAGATTGATCACATGCCGTTTGTGCACTCTGTAAAAATTAAAGGGTGCGAGGAGGTCTTCGTATGATTTGATCGTCTTGGAAGCCGTGATGCGCTCCCCGTTTTGCAGATAAATGTGGGTATAGTTGTCTTCCGCCTCAAAGCGCACAATGTCCCGGATATTGACAAAATAAATCCCATCCAGGGCAAAGATACTCAGTTTGGTGAAAGCATTCGGATTATTATAATAATTACTGAAAACATCCAGTCGTTTGTCGATCTGATTATCCTGTTTCGGTCGAATCCGTGCTACGGCCTCGCGCAGGGCATCGGGATCAATGGGCTTCAGAATATAGCCGATCGAGCTGTACTCGCAGGCTTTGATGGCGTATTCTTCGTATGCGGTTACAAAAATGATTTCAAAATTAATGGGCCGCAGGGTATTCAGCATTTGAAAAACCAGTCCGTCGGGCAGGCTGATGTCCAGAAACGCCAAATCGGGCTTGGTAGCGGGATCGGACAAAAGCTCTACGCCTTCTTCTACGCTGCTGGCTTCACCGACAATTTCTACGTCTTCGCAATACTGCCCTAAAAGGTTCTTCAGATTATTCAGCCCTTTGATTTCATCTTCTACGATTACTGCCTTTATCACCGTTTTTAGGATTTAGAGGTTTATTTGCCCACCAGGGCGAAAATAAATTAAAAAATTAAGAATATGAAAAAAATCACAAACTTTAACATTAAAATTTCCAAGATGTGTAATTTATGCAGAGTGATTATTTTATGTCAGGTTCCCCGCACTCTGGTGGTAGCCAGAATCCTTCTCACGCTATATTTTCCGGTGCCATTCGCCCAGACCATCAGAAGCCCGCCGATGATTGCCAGGTTTTTTGTAAAAAGGATTGCCTGCAGGCGTCTTTCCAGTTCCGGGTCGTTCCAAAACGAATGCACTATGAAGGTAACGGGAATCCAGTACAAAAGTAACAGAATTGCGCCAAATCTTGCCCGATAGCCCACCAGCACCATCATACCACCCAAAATTAATAAAAAAATAGCGCCCACCAGCAAGAAATTCTGGTTCCATGTGAGCCCGTAAGCGGTCATTTTGGCTTTGGTGGCTTCGAAGTAAAAAATTGAGTCGTATGCGTCGTATAAAAAGATGAAAGATAGTAAAATTCGCCCTAATAAATCAACTACATTTTTCATTAACACAAAGAAATTGAGGTATTTATAAGTTTAACGGTGCAAGCTACAAAAATTTCGCCACTGCTCGCGCCACATTTTGCCCGTCCATCGCCGCAGAGACGATACCTCCTGCATATCCAGCGCCCTCGCCACAGGGAAACAGCCCCCGCACCTGCGGATGCATATGCGAATCACGGTCGCGCGGAATGCGAATTGGCGCACTGGTGCGGCTTTCGGTACCAATCACATTGGCTTCTTCGGTGTAATACCCCCGCATCTTTTTGCCAAATTCTACCACCCCGTCGCGCAGTTTTTGGTAAATAAAACTTGGCAACAATTCGTGCAATGGAGCTGCCACCAGGCCCGGAATATAAGAGGAATCGGGCAAGTCCGAGGAAATTTTCCCTTTTACAAAATCGGTCAAACGCTGAGCCGGCGCCTTCTGGCTGCCATCGCCGAAAGTAAACATTGCCTGTTCCACACTTTTTTGAAATTCCAGACCCGCGAAAATACCGTGCTTTGCAAATGGTTGTAAATCAACCTCCTCCACCGCCACCACCGTTCCGGAATTGGCGAAAGCTGAGTCCCGCCGCGACATCGACATGCCGTTCACCACAATCTCGCCGGGAGCCGTCGCCGCAGGTACTACCAAGCCACCCGGGCACATGCAAAAAGAGAAAACGCCTCGCCCGCCAACCTGACAAACGAGTTTATAACTCGATGCAGGCAAGTTTTCATCTCTCGGTGACTGTTGGTACTGAATTTTGTCAATCAATTGCTGAGAATGTTCAATTCTCACGCCTAAAGCAAAAGGTTTTGCTTCGATCAAAATATTTTCCCTATGTAATAATTCGTAAATATCCCGCGCCGAGTGGCCGGTGGCCAGGATTACGGCATCTCCAAGGTGCTCGGTCTGATCATTAACCACAACGCCGATCATTTTATCCTTTTTCAAGATAAAATCAGTGACATGGCTGTCGAAATGAACTTCGCCGCCGTACTTTAGAATAGTTTCCCGGATATTGGCAACAATATTAGGCAGTTTGTTGGAACCAATGTGCGGATGCGCATCGACGAGAATGTCGGAGTTGGCGCCGTGTTCTACCAGGAGCTTGAGCACTTTATAAATATCGCCGCGCTTGTGCGAACGGGTGTACAATTTCCCATCGGAATAAGTGCCGGCACCACCTTCGCCAAAGCAGTAGTTTGAATGCGGATTCACGATGCCGAATTGCTGGATCGCCCGCAAATCGCGCCTACGCGTGCGCACGTCCTTGCCACGATCAAAAATAATAGGTTTGATTCCTTGCTCGATGAGTTCTAAAGCCGCAAAATAACCGCCAGGGCCAGCGCCCACAATAATGACCTTTTTTTTGCCATCCACCGGCTGCAAGCCTTCAATGATGAGGGGTTCGGGCTGAACAACTTCGCCAATGTACACATCGACCCTGAGGAGATAAAAAGGCTGTTTGCCTCGAGCATCAATCGAGCGCCGCACAACGCGGATATCGGAGATATCGCTTTCTTTCACCCGGCACTGCTGGGCAGCGCGTTGTTTTATAACTTGCTCAATGGCCGCTTCTTTGGGCAGCAACTTGAGCTCTATTTCTTTTATCATTTTAAGCTTAAACTTAATAGCAATCCGGGCGATACTGCGGATCATCCTGCACCCCCGTTCTAAAATACCGTTTTCCGTTTAAAAAAGTTTTCCCATCCTCGAAAGAAAGTGTATAAGTTCGGATGTTTCCATTATCAAATCTCAGTTTTAAGGCCGCCCCACCGCTGCCATCACCTGTTACTTCCCATTTTCCGGCCCCGCCATCCTTACCGGCGCTATAACCGGAAGCACCTCCAGTATCAATAGTCAGACTGGAACTGCTGCTATATTTGAAATAGCCTGCTGCACAAAGGTGAATTTCTTCACGCTCACTCATCCCTCCGTAACTATCACCATACCCCCCGGAATTGTAAGAACTCCTGTAAGTTAGTTTAGTATTTTTGAGCCCTTCCTGCCATTCGTTCACAATTGGAGGAATCACAGGTTTGGAAAATATTATACTTTTGGCAAAACCAAGCGCTAGCTCTTTGTAACGACTTGAATACATCTCCGTTGTGGTCATTGCCATAATGGTTAGCCCGGTACCGTAGGAATTGATTAGCGATACAAGATATGCTTTAGCTGAAGAGCCTTGAACAGAACCTGCAAACTCCGCACCCACCCCATTTGTGCCAATTTTTTCGTACGCACTGGTACGAGAAAGATAAAATCCTTCTTCATTAATGCCTTTATCCGCTTCTTGCTTTAATTGTTGCTCAGACGTGTAATCATGCTCCATGACGAGCATCAGCCCTGCTTCTGTATTTGATCCCAGCACAAGCACATTTTCGGAAACTTGACCAAACCAGCCTTCGGGAATGGTGAAACCAATGCCGGCATACTTATTATCAATTTTCCCGCTTATCTGTGCCATTGTAGTTGTGACGCATGCCAGCAGGAGTAAAGTAACCAAGATGTTGGGTTTCATTTTGTGTGGTAAGTTTGATGATATGAGTTATAAAAATTGAGTGTTCGTTGGAAACCTTACCTTCCGCCGCTTTTAGTCGAAAATTCCTTCTTGCGCTCGCTTTCGGGTAGCGTCCAGGTATTTGGACCAGTAGATTTCATTTTTTCAGGAATAAATACGCGCATAGTCACTTCTTCCTTGCAATAGCCTTTGGACGTGCCAATGGGTCGCCGGATTTTGTCTTTGGAAACCAGCGTCAATATTTCACCCTCCAACTGGGCTTCCACTTCATAACGCCCCTGCTCGATCACGAATTTAAAAATCCCTTCTGAAGCGTCATACAGACTCGCTTTCGTTTCAATCATCACGGCATCGCCTACCCACGATTCGATCTCGAATTCTCCGAATAAATCAAGCCGCACGGTAGTAGCCGTATCCAGCTGAAACGTCTGATGAATATACTTTTGGTTTTGTGCAAAACCAGTTAAAAACGAAATCATTATCAAAAGAACGGGGTAGAATAGCTTCATCAGCAATTTTTTCATTTAAAACGATGATCCCACGGTTGTGTTGTTGGAATTCACCGCGTTTTTAACCGTGATGCTTTCCGGCGCAAAAACAATAATGGAAATGGCATCTTTCAAAGGCTCACCTCCAATTTGTACTTCCTTTTCCAAAGCCGGTGCATGGATTATGATTACACCGTCCTTTTCCTTTGCGACCAGATTGTAGCGCCCGGCGCTGATCAGTGATTTCAGGATAGCTTCCTTGCCGTTTTGCAACGTGATCGTCATTTGTACCCGAATCGTCGTATTGCTCCAGGTTTTTACTTCCACCGGGCCCGGCACTTCGATAGCGACCGTTTGATTTTTGTCAACAGCGAAGGATTTAACCAGCGTTTTTTCAGCGACCTGACCGAAGGCGAGGGGAGCAATCAGCAGGAGGAGCGTAATTGTTGTGAAAAAGCGTAAAAATGTTGTCATAGCGACCTCCTATTTTAATGGTTTTATAATGGATTGAATGTCGCCATGTTTTCCATTCATAAAAGTCGCTCATGGGATGCGAGGTTATTTGTGATTCAAATCGCCTCATTTTTTAATACAACAACAAATTAAGCATTTCCCGGCACAAAATCAATGACTTTCCGCACCAACTGCAACTTTATTTAAAGCTTGCCGGATCAGCAGTAATCTTTCCAGTACGCCTTCCAGTTTTTCAAGGGGTAGCATGTTGGCGCCATCGCTCTTGGCTTCTGCCGGGCGTGGGTGCGTTTCGATGAAAAGCCCGTCCACACCAACCGCTACGCCGGCTTTGGCAATGGTTTCGATCAGCGCCGGGCGGCCGCCGGTCACACCGCTCGCCTGATTGGGCTGTTGCAAGGAATGCGTACAATCCAGCACCACCGGGGCTCCCAGCGCCTGCATGGCCGGTATGCCACGAAAATCCACCACCAGATCCTGATAACCAAAAGTCGTGCCGCGCTCTGTCAAAATAACTTTGTCATTTCCGGATTGAACGATCTTGTCTTTGGCATATTTCATCGCTTCGGGGCTGAGGAATTGACCTTTTTTTACATTGACTACTTTGCCCGTGTCCGCCGCTGCGACCAACAAGCTTGTCTGCCGACACAAAAATGCCGGGATTTGCAATACATCGACGTATTTGGCGGCTAGCGCTGCCTCCTCATCGGTGTGGATATCTGTCGTCGTCGGCAAATCGAAGTGATCACCTACCTTTTTCAGAATTTCCAAACCTTCTTCGTCACCGATGCCGGTAAACGAGTCGAGTCGGGAACGATTGGCTTTGCGATAAGACGCTTTAAAAATGTAAGGAATTTTTAACCGCTCACAGATGCCGCTCACTTTTTCAGCGACTTCCATGCACAAGTCCTCGCTTTCCACCACGCAAGGGCCGGCGATCAGGAAAAAATTATTCGTGTCAATATATTCTAACTTGGGAATTTGCGATAGCTTCATTTTGGATGTCTTTGATGTATTAAAGCGGCAAAGTTATCGAGAATCGAACATCCTTCATCTAATATCGGTTGAAAAGTTGCAGAATTATTCAACCAAAAGACCTTCCAGCGTATTTATTGTAAGTTAATAAAAAACAACTGAATGCGTTTTCTCATTCTCATTGGAATTCTCATCGCGATTGATCTGTACGCTTTTCAGGCGTTTCGCGCGATCACCCAAAACTGGTCGACAAACACCAGGAATATCCTGACGGTTATATTCTGGTCAATTCCGGCTTTGGCCCTCGTGCTTACCTTGGTTGGCAGTTATACCGATTTTCCTCAAACGAATAAAGCAACCTTTGTCTTTTTGCGAACGCTGGTATTTATTGCTTATATCTCCAAGCTGCTCATTTTGCCATTCTTATTGATCGATGACCTGCGCAGGCTGGTAATGGCCGCGGCCAATAGCTTTGGCAGTAAAGCTCAAATTGTTGATTTGAGTCGCTCGCGCTTTCTGTCACAATTCGGGATTCTGATGGGAAGCCTTCCATTCATCACCCTGACTTACGGCATTATACGCAATCCTTACCGTTACAAAGTTTATCGGGAAAAAGTAAAAATCCAGAATTTACCTCAGGAACTGAATGGCTTACGCATTATACAAATTTCAGATATCCATTCGGGTAGCTTCACCTTCAAAGAACCGGTGAAAGATGCCATAGAGCTAATCAATAAAGAAAATCCGGACCTGGTCTTTTTTACCGGTGATATGGTCAACGACCGCGCCGATGAGATGGACAATTTCATGGATGTTTTTGATAAAATTCGCGCCAAACATGGCGTCTTTTCTGTACTCGGCAACCACGACTACGGCGATTATACCGAATGGGAAAGCCCCGAAGCCAAGCGCCGGAATTTTGAAAAACTCAAAAATATCCATAGCCAGTTGGGCTGGCAGTTGCTGATGAATGAAAATCAAGTGATCGAGATCAATGGTCAATCTGTCGCTATTATCGGAGTTGAAAATTACTCGGCGCACCCGCGTTTTGTCAAGCACGGTGACTTACCAAAGGCCTATCAGGGCAGCGAACATGCGAATTTAAAGCTCTTGCTCTCGCACGATCCTTCGCACTGGATGGATCAGGTCACAGATATGTTCAAAGATATTGCGGTTACCTTTTCCGGGCATACGCACGGCTTTCAGTTTGGAGTGGAAATTCCGGGTTTTTTGAAGTGGAGCCCGGCGCAATACATTTACAAACAATGGGCGGGATTGTATAAAAAAGAGCAGCAATTCCTGTACGTCAATCGCGGGCTAGGCTTTCTCGGCTACCCCGGGCGCGTTGGCATTCTGCCTGAAATAACGGTACTGGACTTACAAAAAGCGTAAGTAGTCAGGAAACTGCCTACTGCTCACTGCATACTGTCCACTGCCAACTTACTTTTCAGCTGTTACAATGTACTGATAATCAAGTGCTGTGTCGTTTGCCACGATGTTGCGGTAGCCCGCTTCGTACAAGGCTTCTTCCACAATGTGAATTGGAATTCTGATTTCAGCAGGCGGCCCGATCGGTGTGCGTTTCCGTTTAAAATCTACGATCAGTAACTGCCCACCTTTTGACATACCCTTTTGCAAGGTTTTAAGATAACCCACTTTATCCTGAATATACATGAAGGTATTTACGATAATGACAATGTCCGCTTCGCCGGCTTTCAGATTTGGATCATTGGGCGAAGCAAGGCGGGGCTCCAATCTGGGTTGAATTCGCTCTGGCAATTCCAAAATCTTCACGCTATCCAAATAATCCACAAATCGCTGGTCAATATCAATTGCGATCACTTTCTTGGCTTTCGGTGCGAGCCGAAGCGCAAAAAATCCGGTGCCCGCGCCAATATCCGCAACGGTTTTGCCGGTCACGTCGCCCAAAAGATCAATAATCATATCCGGTTTTTGCCAGATCACGCGGTTCGTATTGGTATAATCTTCGGCGATGCCGGGTTTTCTTTTGCCATTGCCCAAACTCGAAGTATCATTGTGCCGCGCTGGCTCTTCATGCGACACCGGGGTACCGTCTGTATTGCTATTGTCATTGTTTTCATTTTGACAACCTGCTAAAACAAACAGAAATATCAGGATAAAAAATGATAGTCTCATAAACAGAATTTGGGCAAAGTTAATCGTTCCGTTTTAATACGCCAATACAACACCAAGTACCTCCATTTTCGTTTCCTTTTCGGAAAATAAATTCAAAAAAACTCCTCACTGCTAACCAATCACCTTCCCCGCCGCTTCTCCAAATCCAACCCTTACACCATCCTTCTCGCACCAGCCGCGTAGTATAATCGTATCGCCATCCTCAATGAATTTCCGCTCGGAGCCATCAGCCAGCTTAATGGGCTTGCTTCCGCGCCAGGTCAGTTCCAGCATCGAGCCATAACCATCCGGCGTCGGGCCGCTGATCGTGCCGGAAGCCATCATATCTCCCACATTCACATTACAGCCATTCACGGTATGATGCGCCAGTTGCTGACTCATGTTCCAGTACATATGCTTGAAATTGGAATGGCAAAGCTTTTGTTCCAATCCTTGTTCCGTTTGTAAGGCTACCTCCAGTTGAATGTCAAAGCTCTTATCTCCCTTGTATTGCAAATACGGCAGCACCTCCGGTTCCTGCTTCGGGCTAGCGGCACGAAAGGGTTCCAGCGCATCCAGGGTGACCACCCAGGGCGAGATCGTGGAGGCAAAGCTTTTGCTCAAAAACGGACCCAACGGCACGTATTCCCATTTTTGAATGTCGCGCGCCGACCAGTCATTGAACAAGACCATCCCGAATATGTAATCCTCTGCTTCAGCTGTGAAAACGGATTGCCCCAATTTGGTAGGTTTGCCAATGATAAAAGCCATTTCCAACTCAAAATCGAGTAATCTGGATGGCCCAAAGACCGGTTTTGGCGCGTCATCGGCTTTGGTTTGCCCCTTCGGACGATGAATCGGCGTACCCGATACCACAATCGAGGAAGCCCGCCCATGATAACCCACCGGCAAGTGCAACCAATTGGGTAACAAGGCATTCTCAGGATCGCGAAACATCGAACCCACATTTGTAGCGTGTTCTTTACTCGAATAAAAATCGGTGTAATCGCCTACTTTCACCGGCATCAACATTTGCACCGCGCTTTGTTTGTGCAAAAAGAAATCCGCGAGTTGACTGGCGTCCCATTCTTCCAGATCCTGATCCAGAATTTGCGAAAGGCGGTTGCGCACAGCACCCGTTTTGTCTTTGCCAAGCGCAATAAAGTCGTTCAAATAAGCCCGTGTGAAGACGTTTTTATCAATATTCAAATCATCAAAAAAGCCATGCTCAGCCAAAACCGCCAGATCGGCCACCATTTCACCAATAGCGACGCCAATTCGGGGCGATAATTTTTCGGTTTTAAAAATTCCAAACGGTAAGTTTTGTATTGGAAAATCGCTCCCGGCGGGTACTTCCACCCAGGAACGCAATTTTGGGTCGTTTGCTCTGATCATTACAGCTTAGGTTTGTCGCAAAGGTAAGGAATTTGTAGGAGTGCTGGAGAGTTGGAATACCGGAATAATGGAAAGTTAGAGTAGAAGCTTTGTCCAACATTCCAGTATTCCAGCATTCCAACACATTTATTTCTGCACCATGATCCGCTCGGTCAGCGCCGCATTGCCATTGACAATCCGCACCAAATACAGACCCGAAGCGTACGCCGACAAGTCAAGCGATAGCTCTGTGCCAGCCTGGTCGTATCGCTCGCGCTGCAACAATTGTCCATTGGCAGAGAAAACTTCCACGCTCAGATGGCCAGACAAAGGCTGTGTGAATTGCACATTCAATAAGCCTGTGGTTGGGTTTGGCAAAAAGGTTACACGCTGTCCTTGCCATTCCTGCACACCGGTTGCCTGGATGAAAAAGTCAAAAATCCCGGAGGTAGAAAATCCACAGTCGTTGAGTGAAGTCACTCGCCAGTAGAAGGCGCCTCCGCCCAGCGGTGGATCAATTGTATAACTGGTGTCGGTCACGGTTTCTGTGCGAACGACGTTACTGAAGTTATCATTCGTGGAAATTTCCACCCGGTAGCGGGTCGCGTCGGTTCCGGCTCGCCAGCGCAGCACCGGCGTTTGCGTCATCAGGCTGAGCCCGTCTGCGGGTTCCCGCAATAAAGGCACCGTTGGCACGCCACGCAACCTGAAACTTACCTCATCTTCGCTGGTATAGGTGCCATCGCTGATGGTAAAATTGATCGTGTACTCAGCGCGGGGAACCGTCGCCAGGCTGCCAAACGTCGCTTTGATCGTGGTACCTACGGGCACATTGTTCGGATCAGCGCTGAAGGTAATCGGTAGCGCTACTTCGGGCGTCACAGTGTAAGAAACAGTAGCCGGCTGGCTGAAACCCGCACCAATGTTCAGGTTGAAGCTCGGCAGATCGGTCGGGCAGGCATTGATGGCCAAAGGCGTCACGCTGAAACTCAGATTTGGAATCGTCGTGAACCTGAATACCTCGGAAGTGCCCGTACCGCACTCGTTGATTGCCTGGATGCTCCAGTTGTAAGTCGTACCCAGCTCCAGATTCCTCAAAAAATAAGTCGGAATGGTAATAGTATCAGTAAGTAAGGGGGTATCCGGAGCTTTGGTGACTGTGATAATGTAGGAATCGGCGCCGGCCGCGGCTTCCCATTCGAGCGAGGTGCTCAGGGGAATGTTCGTTGCGCCATTGGTCGGGAATAAAGGCTCAAAATTGTCGGGCATTCCCAAAGAAATGATCTGGATTTCTGTGCTGGCGGTGTCCGCACCATCGTTGGCGATGACGTTTAGCACAAAGTTGCCCCCGCCGCTTACGTTGCTCAGGGTCACTTGCACGGTATCACCCGGATTGGCCGGATTGGCGCTAAAGCTGACACTGGAACCCGCAGGATTGCCTTGGGCACTGAGCGTCACGCCGTTTTTATCAAAACCTTCGCCGAGGTAAACATTGAAAGTCAAATCTTCATTTCCGCAGATTTCGTAAGACTGCGCGTCTGTAAATACGCCGGCAACCTTGGCAGAAGCCGCACAAACTTCCAGGGTCCAGGTGTTCAAGGAGCCGCCGTCCTCCGGGGCAAAATCTTCCACGGTTAATTTCCATTTTCCAATCGCAGGCTTGCCCGCCAGCAATGAAAAGGGATCCAGGGGTTGGTAATTGCCTTCGATGGCAGGATTATCATTACAAGTGGTTTCCAGTTGCTCCGCGGTATTGGCAGCATCGTCGCTGAAGCTGACTTTTACGTTCTGTCCATCGCAACCAAAGAGATCGAAAGGCACGCCGGGGCGGTCGAACAGACGCACGGACTGGTTATTGGGCGAAGAAAGCGACACTTGAATATCGCCGACCCAGGAATGGCTAATATCGAGATCGTTAACACGTATATCTACAATCTCGCCGGGAAGATTGATATCCACCGTAGAGGTGATCACGCCCGCCTGCAAATCAAAAATTTCCTTGGGCAAATCCGTAGCCGGCACCGTGGCACAAACAATGTCTGCGGTGGTAAACTGCTGCACGCCCGACCAGTCGCCTTCGCCGCAGGTATTGCTGGCCCGCACGCGCCAGTAGTACGTAGTCAGGGCATTCAATCGAATATTACTAAGGCTGGTGCCGGTAAGATCGCTTTGCTCGGCTATAATATTAGTAAACTGCGCATCGGTAGCGATTTGAATCTGATAAAAGGCAAGATCAGCGGAAGATGTCCAGGCAAAAGCCGGATAAAGCGAAGCATCCGTTTCCTGATCTTCGGGTGAAGTTAAAGTGACAGCGGGTGCACCACCGTTTGAAACCAACAATCCCAGCGTAATCTCGGTCGCCTGCGTGCCATCTGTTCCTTGCAAAGAAAGCGCGTACCTGCCAGAAGACAAACCACTCGTATTGTCAATTGAAACGGTAACAGTGCTGCCGGGCGCAGCAGGATTGGCGCTAAAGCTGGCGTTGACGCCTTGCGGCAAACCAAGCAAAGTTAACTGCACCGGGGCTGCAAAGCTGTCACTGACCATAATTTCGTAGCTCACGGCAGCGGGGGCACAAATCTCCTGGAAGGCGTCGCTCGCTGTCAAATTGATATTACAAGCTGTTTGCCATTTGCCGTCAATGGCTTCCACGCCGGACTTCGCTACATCCAGCCAGCTTTGCAAACTGGTAGCCGGGGTGCCTCCGCCGGGCCAGGACAAACGCCACCAGCCAAATGCATCGAAACCATCGATATTGCAACTCGCCGAACCGCCGCGCAACTGCCCGACCACCCGGTGATTTTCATCAAATAAAGGTGCTCCGGAAGAGCCGCCTTCGGAAGAACCTACATCCCAGCTGTTGACAATCAAATAACTGCCGTCCGCAACAGGCTCTGCGCCGCTGCCCCAAGCTCCTACGATGACGCCATCGTATTCCAGACTGACGCGTTTTTCTTCACCGCCGGGGTGATGTACCAATACCACGGTATCGGTTGGCGCAGTGGTTTCCAGGGTCCAGCCTGCAAAGAAGGCATTGGCATCCACGGAGACCGAGTCGTCCAGTTCAACGAGGGTGACGTCGGTCAGGGCGTAGCTGGCACGGAAAGTCGCGCCGGTGTTGAACACATCGAGCGGGCCATCGCCAAAACTACCGCTGCCAGGTGAACGCGGCTCGCGGCAGGTGCTGTTTTGATAATTCCAATACACTACCATCGAAGGCGCGTTCTCGGCGTTGACGCCGCAGTGGTTGGCTGTGACAAAATAGGGCGTGCAATCACTCTGCGTATTGTTGACCAGATAGCCGGTGCAGATTGTCGTGCCTTCGAAACCGTACACCGCCACAGATTGAATTGCATCGCGATAACGATCGAGGATTTCCCAGCCATCGGCAGCGCCGCAAATGGCGTCCAAGTGGCAGGCGCCGGAGCTTGGCTCCAGGAAATTCATAAAATCGTGGTTCACGTTTTTTAGTTGCAAACGCAATTCGTCTCTTTTATTCGCCGGAAGCTGCACTTCCAGTACCATTTCGTCGCCGCCGAGAATGGGCGTCCAGAGTTGTTCGTGATCTTCGTTATCGGAAGTAGAAAAAGGTCCCAGGATTTGCTTCTGATCGGGGGTGTACAGCACCAGCGTACCGCCGGCGGGCATTTTGTATTGGCTGAAGCCGAGATTGAGCGAGTACGCACTTTCAGATTTGATGCGCAAGCGCCAGAGCGCTTTGCCGTTGGGCAGCATTTCCCAGTCGCCGTAATCTTTGGTATTGATGTTTACTTCGATCGCTTTAGCAAATTGTGGCGCCACGTCGGGAAACTGTGCCCGGCGCTGTAATTCTTGTTCGCGTAGCAGCTGGTTGTCTAAAGCGGGAAGCGTGATAAGGTCCACCGCGCTAAGCGGCGTTTTGGTCTCGGCAATGCGAGCATCGTTGTGTTGGGCGTAAGCGGTGCAAGCCACCACCATGGCCAGGAGTAGCAATTGGATTCTCATGTGTTAATCGGTTTTGGGAGAAATCAGCTGACAGAAAAGAGAGGTCAGACGTTCCTTCCTATTTGTGGGTCTCGCCTCTGCCATCTCGCTTCTGACTTCTCAGTGTAAAAAGCTATTAGAAAAAAGATTTATAACAAAAATTATTGTGCCAGATGCAAAGGAATGTTCAAAACCTGCTTGCTAAAATTCCAACCTATCTTCTTTTTACACTTTCATCCTGCGCCAAATGACCATAGCGGAGCCAACGGTAAGCAAACCGACGACGACAATTGCCGTTTCGTTGTCCGCAACATCTGCGATGATACCGGTGAGTATTGCGCCAAAGGCGTAACCCATGTCGCGCCAGAGCCGAAATACCCCAATGCTCTCCGCGCGCTGCTGCGGGTGGGTATAATCGGCAATCGCCGCCAGAAAAGTAGGATACACCAGCGCGGTACCGATGCCCAGCGCGGCGGACAAGGCAATAAAGCCCCAGTAGGAATCCAAGAGGGCAAAGGATGCGAGCACGATGCCTTGCAGTAACATGCCCCAAAACAATAACCATTTCTTGACGTAAAGATCCGCCAGCGCGCCGGCGCCCAATTGCCCGATGCCCCATACGATCGGATAAATCGACACGATAACACCAACATCTTCGATCCCAAAACCTTTATCGGTGAGGAGCAAGGGAAACAATCCCCAGACCATCCCGTCGTTGAGGTTATTGACAAAACCCGCCTGGGTAATAGCGCTGAGGTTGGGGTTCTTGATTGTGGTTTGCCAGAAAATTCCTTTTTGCTGTTTGACAGCGGATTGAGCAGTTTCCAGCGCGACGTGCCGCCGGGTGTCTTTGACAAAAAGAAGGGTAAACAATAAACCAAGCACACTCAGCACAATACCTATATAAAAAGGATACGGACGCGCCCCGTACGTCGCTGCCAGCCAACCCGTGAGAAAAGCGACTGCCCCAACAGCGAGGTAACCCGCCGCTTCGTTGAGTCCCATGGCCAATCCACGGTTGCGCTCTCCTACTATGTCAATTTTCATGACCACCGTGCTCGACCAGCTTAAACCTTGATGAATGCCTAAAAGTACATTGGCGGCTACAATCCAGCTCCAGTCGGGCGCCCAGATCAATATAAACGGCACGGGCAAGCCCAGCAGCCAGCCGATGGTCAGTACGTTTTTTCTGCCGATGCGATTGGCCAGGATGCCGGCGTAATAATTGGAGAAGGCTTTGACGATGCCAAAGACGATGATAAAAGAAAAGATCGCAGTCTTGGCGGCGATGTGAAATTCCGTTTCGGCGATGACCGGCAGTACCGTGCGCTCCATCCCGACCATACCGCCCACAAACGCGTTGATAATCACCAATAGCGTAAACTGCTGCCAGTTCTCGCGCAGCCCTAATGTAGTTTGTTTGCTCATCGTTTACATTTTCCTCCCTAGAATACAATTGTGTGATTTAAAAAGATTAAATCTGTACCGGTGGACTTTCTTTGATCGTCCTATGGCGGTATCCGCTGCGTGTTACAAACGGCGATTGAAGGTCCCTATTACCTACACAACAGGTCCAACCCCATTACTGTAAACGCGCCCGACTTAGCAGATTTTTTATTATTCTTCCTCTTCTCTTACTGTTCTGCCCAGCTTCCCTTCGTAGATCGTGCCGGTAAAAATAGCAGTGTCAATATTTTTAGCGCCCTCTAATCGAGTCTTTTCATTAAAAATAGCATTGGTAAAGTCCGCATTTTCCAAATCAGCGTGACTGAAGTCGGCGTCACGGAGGTCAGCATTACGGAGATCGGCATTGCGAAGGCGAGCAAAATTAAGCCAGGCGCGACTTAGATCTGCCGAAAAGAGAGAGGTACCATAGAGCTTTGCTTCAATAAGAAGGGCACCTATAAGTTTTGCTTTGAAAAGAATAGCGCCATTGAGATTCGTTTCAGTCAAATTAGCAAAATTTAGGTTTGCTTCAAAAAGATTTATATTCCTAAGATCAGCATATGTGAGGTTAGCTGCCGCCAAATTTTGTCTATGAAGCGTTAATAACGACATCCTTTTTAATACGTTAAAGCTTCTTACTAAATCAGCAAATCGGAACCGCTGTGAATCAGGTATGACGTTTTCCTCTATACCCAAATAGGATAATACTGTCCAATACCCAAAAAAAGTAGCTTGCGCCGCGTTGAAGGGATTTTTTCTGGGGTTTATTTTAGCATAGTATTCGTACAAAAAGTCATGCTCGATAAAATTTGGCAAATAGCCTTTCAAAAGTGTAATTAACTCATTTTTCAGTTCATCGGCTCCATCGTTTTCGATACTTTGGATCAGGTAATTCGTTATTTCTCTGGTGATCATTTTAGGCGACAATAGTTCGAAAACACTTTCCAAAGCACCTTCCCAATCGTCCTCTTCCTTTTTCTTAAGTTCTTCTTTGAAGAAATACCATATTTTTTCGGCTACCAGGTATTCCTGCAAGGATTTGTGATAGAATTCAATGGCATAGTCTTGGTGCCGATCATCATCGAGGCGATCTTCGGCGTTTTTAGCAACGTTTTTAAAATAGAAACTGACCAGGATATCTTTCAATAGGTCTTTGATGTCTAGTTTTTCCAAGCTCATTTTCCTGGCTAATCGATTCACGGTCTTTTTTAGGTTGCCATCTTTTTCAAAGTCGGCGCGGCGTACGTATTCAAATTCACTGTGGAATATATGAATCGCTATATTCTGCAGAAGATTACGAAAATCCTTTTCTTCTAACCCTTGATATTTATCTAATTGTCCATCCGAAGCCCATTTTCTTTTGAGCAAAGTATCAAATAATTCTTCATACAGCTTGGCGCGATTGGTCTGTTCGTCAATCTTAAAATCCGCTTTGGCTACGATTTGCAATAAAATGGGCTGGTTCACTAAGTTTTTCAAGTCTTTAAACCTTTCATCATCACTGTTATCAATTTCTTCCAGTTTGGTTTCATCCAGTTGGCAGGCGTATTTGCTTTTGTAGCGGCGCAGCCATTCTTTTTGCTGCTCCAGGTTTAATTCATTCAGCCTTAATACTAATTGATTGGTTCCTGAAAGCTCGTGTATGTCAATATAATTGTAGCGGGTGGTAACCAATAAGTGGATGTTTTTCAGCTTGGAAAGATTTGTAATCAGGTTTTTGATGTCGGCGTTGGTCAAACCCTGGTGCATAAAGAGTTCATCCAAGCCATCCAATATCAATAGACCGTCTTTAAAATCAGATTTTTTTAATGGCTCAAAGGTATCGAAATAGTCTCCGGCAATTTCCTTAGCGATCACTTCCAAAGGTTCATTAATCAATCCTTTTACATCTGAAATATCGCGCAGGCGCACAAAAAAGACGCGTTGAAGTAAGTCAGGATGTTCGGTCAGCAGTTGAAAGATGCTGCGTTTACAAAAGGAGGTTTTTCCTTGTCCGGGTTGCCCCAGGAGCAGTATAAAATTGGATCGTTCCGCTGGAAGATTCAGCGGATTTTTACCATCCAGCAGTTCGAACAAATATTGATGGAGATTACCCTGATACTCGGGAATGACAAAATCATCCTGATCAGGCGTATAGTTTGATCTTTCCTGCTCCGAAACGCATTTGCGGTGCACCCGAAAGTCCGGTTCGATATAAATATCCGCCAAAGCCATCTGCGCATCACCAAATACGGGCTGCGCATACATGCTTATGAGCTGTGCATTATACTCTTGCCACTTTTTTTCTTCCTGCAAGGCTTCGATAAAAGGATTTTGAAAATAAGCCTGAATCGCTTCGTAGTCGGATGGATGTGCTTCCCACTCCAGGGCCAGCTCGCGCAGGAATTTACCGGGCAAGGTTTGGCAGAGCGCGTCGCTTTGCTTATCGCTCAAGCCCAATACCTGCTGCATCCAGCTTTGGTAAAGCTGTTGCATACCTTTTACAAAAGGATGCGCTTGCGCTTGGAGAAAAAAACTATGATCTATGGTTATATCATGTAGTAAAGCGTTTGCCTGGGCATTAAAATCCGCTTTTTGCGCAGCCAGATTCTTGGTTTCATCTACGATCTTCTGTATTTCTTCATCGTCGGTAAAGACTGCAATACAAGCCCTGTGCATAGCCCGATAAAGCAGGGTGTAAGCGCGGTTCTCTACGTTGGTTCCAGGTACAAATGTTTTAAAAACACCGCCAGCTACCGCTTCGATAATACTGCCTTTGGAGCCGTCTTGGATTTTGACGAAAGCATCTTTGATAGAAGTGAAAAAAGCAGCAGGTTCAAAGGTAAGTTTGAATTGATATGCTTCGGGCGTAAGTTCTCCGGGGTTCTTTGTTTTTGCCATGACCGGTCTGATTAGGTTTTGCTGGCTAAAATAAATAGAATTATGAATATTTTTTAAGTGAAAAAGAAATTTGCCCAGAAATAGGCGTATATCAATAATCCTTTATACTTCAATAAAAGTCCTTTGTCACATAAATAAACGTCGTTTTTCACTAAATAAAACCGCATCGTTTACTACCCAAATAGCCTTGTCGGCAAAAACATATGATATGTCGGCAATCACATATCATTTGCTGTCAAAAACATATGATATGTCGTGAAATACATATCATGTGTTGTCAAAAACATATCATGTGTCATTGACAACATTTCACTCGTCGAGGTCAACCAAGCATTTTTCATTGCCGACAAACCGGTTGTCAGGGATGTTTTATTTACCAAAATTGACGACACATGATAAAACTTTGTCAACATATCAGGTGACTTTGACGACATATGATAAAACTTTGACGACGACGTGTATTTATTTAGCAACATGACATTCCTATTTAGCAACAAGCTTGTTTTTGGGGCAATCAAGGGTGGTATTTAGGTAAATTATTGAAAAAACTGTTTGAATTGTTAATGACAAGTAAATAAGCCGTGTTGCCCCATTGGGGCAAATTATCGGTAAAAAACACAATCCGCTTTTTTGAGTGTGCCGTCAGGTACAATTTATGCTGAAGTTATTAGATATAAAGCGTACCGATGGCACGCCAATACGTTTTCGAGTTGTTTTCACTTATCATTCGTTCCTACGGAACGTCGGATTGAAAAATTACTTCAAATGGTTTATTGAATTACTTTCTGAGGAAATGATGGTGCAAAAGGTTTAGATTTTGCAAATCTCCAAGATTTACAAAATCTCTGCATACCTCAAAATGATAGTCAAAACACTATAATAGTATCGTAAAACAAATAAGCCGGAAATAAAAGAAACGCGGTTTGGTTTACGGGCTTAATATTTTTTATCATTTTTTTCTTGCTTCAGTAGATTACAAATAGAAAAAATATTTATTTTTAAGCGTTTATTATTTTTTGTTACATCCATAAAAACAAACTGCACATGGCACGAAGAGATTTCTCCATCGTCGTACCAAGGAACGCTGAATTACTCATAGCGCTCGCCGACAACATTCTCCGGAAACATTATCAGGATGGCACTGCCAGTAAGATCAATTCCACGCTGGCGGGGCAGTTACAGGCAAAACTGGACATCGCCCGCACGGAACACAACCGCCGCAACGAATTGGATCGCCAGAAAGAAAAGCTCAACGAAGAACGGAATTTGCTCCTGGGTTTGCATGATTCACAAAACGCTTACTCCGAAGGCACCGTGCGTTCTATCATCACCGCTGTGCGCGACATCCTGCTGGGGCAGTACCGCGGCAACGAGCGCGCGCTCGGCGACTGGGGCTTTACGGTCAATTCGCCCAAGGGTAAGGTACAGGTTATTATCCCTCGCAACGCAGATGAGCTGATCGTATTAGCTAAGAAAGTGATCGAAAAACATAACCTCGACGGCGGGGCGAGTTTGCTGCACGACCTGGACTGGAATACGCTGGGTAGTAAACTCTATGACGCCGAAATGAAGCTGGAAGAAGCCCGCCAGGTAAGTCGCGACAAGGAAAAAGCGACCCAGGCGCGCAATATTGCCCTGGGCATTGATCGGGGGCAGAATTCCAAAACGCCGAACACGGTGAAATACATCGTGAAGTCTATTCGGGATACCCTGCTGGGATTGTTCAGAGGCAGAGAGCAGGAGTTGGGCGACTGGGGCTTCGAGGTGAATTTCAACTCGGCAGGCGATAAGGAAGCGCCGGAACCGGGAGAGTAAATTTGGACATGGTATTTGAGATTTTAAAGTTATAAAATTTTATGCATCCCGAATCTTCTTACAGATTTGGGATGTTTTTTTTACAAAAAACGCCAAGCATTTGTCCTTAAATAGGTTTTGGCGTGCCGCAGGTGTGCGATCAGCTCCATATATGGCGTACCTACGGCACGCGGATTAAATACAAATCGACATTTCTACCGATATGTTGTCCCTACGGGACATTGGTGCAGTGATTCCCCGGGTGTGTTTGTGGTTTCTCCTCGGCAGGATCGAATGATCGTTTGCGCGGTTGAGCCCGCCCCTTTCTTCGCTTGTGGTTGTCACCGGTAGGTTGTCTCTACAGGCCGATGAGGGGGCAAAATTTGCAGCTTATCCTGTCTTCATCCCGCATCTAATTGCAGATACAGGATGTTTCTTATAAAAAAACGCCAAGCGATGCGATTTCACACACGAAAATGGGTAAAACCCGAAGATTTGAATCCTCATGGTACTTTGTTCGGCGGGCAATTACTAGCCTGGATCGACGAGGAAGCCGCGCTCTACACCATCATCCAGTTGGAAAATCCCAAAGTGGTGACCAAATACATCTCGGAGATCAATTTCAACGCCTCCGCCAAACAGGGCGACATCGTGGAGATCGGGATCGATGTGGTGAAATTCGGGAAGACTTCCCTGACCTTAAAGAGCGTGGTGCGCAACAAAATGACCCGCGAGACGATCATTACGATCGACAATATTGTGATGGTAAACCTGGGCGAAGACGGCAAACCCAAGCCCCACGGCAAAACGGAGATCGAATTCGTGAGGGATCGATTGGGGGAAGAGTAAATGGTTCAAGGTTTGAAGGTTTAATCGTTCAAAAGTCGGGTAAGCGAGAACGCATGAAATCATGGGGTAAAGCCTCCCGCAGATTTCGCTGATTCACGCAGAAAAAGATAAAATATCTGCGGTGATCTGCGCGATCTGCGGGAGTCTCCATTCAATGCGTATTTTATGATTCTACTCAAGTAGCTATTATTGCCCCACCATAAAGATGGCGTTGCTGAACAGGAACTTGCCGTTTTCCCAGAAAGCACGGTACAGCGGGTTGTCGATCAGGTAGGTAACCGCGCCGCGGCCTTTGTCCTGCACGGCAAATACGACCGAGTTTTTCACGTCATCCAAGGCTTTGCTGCCCACGAAGCCCACGTACATCGGGTTTTTGTCGATGGTACCGACGTTCCAGGTATTTTTTAAGGGCTGATAGCTGTTGGCCCCGGTTTTTAAAGAAAAGTAATAGTCCCCGAGTCCATAGCCCAGCGGGTGGGTTTTGTCCATTTTGAGTTTAAAGATGGCGCCGGGAATATCTTCCATGATGTAGCGACGCGCCTGCCCTTCGTAGGGATCGAAACGCGCTTCGAGTTCGGCTTGTTCTTCTGCTTTTTCGGCGTCTTTTTGAGCGTCGTCTTCGGTGTACTTAGTCAGGTTGAAACCTTTTTTCTCTTCAAGCGAGCGCACGGCACTGCCCACCGCGATGAGGTTTCCGCCGCTGCTGACCCAGCTTCCGAGCTTCTCGGCGAAGCTTTCGCTGATGTTGTAAGAGCCTTCGGACATGACGATGACATTGAAATCATCGAGGTTCATGCGGGTGAAATTCTCCGCGGGAATGATGGTGACGGGGTATTTAATATCCTGCTCGAAGAAGTACCATACCTGCCCAAAAGAATTGGAATAGGTGCCGTCGCCGCCAAGCACCGCGATGTTGGGTTTGTCGATAAAGACGTAGGAATCGGAACCAAAGTCCTTGCCTTTTGTCACGAAGCCGGTCTGCACGGTCTGAATATCCTGCTGGTATTTTTGAGCAATCTCTGCAACGATCTTTTCATAGCCTCCCATTTTGCGGTTGTCCGCTTCCAGAATAACGAGCGTGCCGGGATCGTAGCTTTGTCCTTCCACGGCAAAGGCTTCGCGGGCATAACGCACTTTCACGCCCTTTACCAGCAAATCTCCGAGGAAGCGAGCATTCTGTAAAGAATTCCAACGAGCGACAAAAGCGTAAGGACTTTTGGAGATCGCCAGTTTATTCGCATTATTTTCAAAAGCATAGCCTGGTTGCGGATCAAAACGTTCTTTGGACGCATAAGCCTCCAAGCCGTAAGCATAGGGCAAAGACCAGGCGGTGATGTCGTAGGTCAGGGAATCGACGAGCGCGGTTTCGGGTTCAAAGAGAATCTGTGCCAGCACAGACTTGGACTGGTAAGCGCTGATGATCAGGTCGTTGGCATCCACTTTAACGCTGGTTTCCTTGCCGGTTTGGTAATCGAATCCGCGGAGTTGACCGGCTTTACCGGCTTTGCCGTATTGGATTCTGTTTTTATCCAATAAATTGCAGAGTGCTTTGAGGCGGTGCGGCACGTTGGAGCCTTTGATGACGAAGGTTTTGTACTCGCCGATCTGCGCATTGCGCGATTTTGCAAAGAAATCATTGAAATTATCAACCAGGCGCCTGGCGTTTTTGGAGGAAATTTCCACGGTGGAAAGCGCGGTGGTTTTGTGGTGCATCACGCGGTCTAAAAGTGTGAGCGTATCGCCGGTTTCGTTGATGATACCGCGTCCGGCGCGACCGCTGCCGCCCTGTTCGTAGGTCATACCCACGGCGCCGTTGTAAGTCGGATAGGTATCGCCGTAGCTGGGGTACAGCAGGTCGAAGACTTCCTTGGTGAAATAGAGCCAGCCCTGGTCGTCGAAGTATTTGGCGTGGTTTTTACCGATATCCACCTGGAAATCGCGTTGGAACTGGGTGATGTATTTGTGAAAAGGTTGCGCGGCCGGCGCGAAATAGTAAGGTTCGTTGTAGCCCTGTTCGTGGAGGTCGGCGGCCACGTGCGGCATCCAGTCGTGATAGACCTTGAGACGCTGCTGCGATTCTACCTGCGTTTGCCAGGCCCAGTCGCGGTTGAGATCAAAGAGGTAGTGATTGACGCGTCCGCCGGGCCAAGGCTCCAGATGTTCGTAAGCGCTAGGGTAAGGATCGTTGATAACATTGGCGTAGCGGCGGTACCAGTCGGTGTAGCGGGTGTTGCCGTCGGGATTGATCGTGGGTTCCATCAGAACGATGGTATTTTTGAGCCATTCCTTGGTGGCGGCGTTATTGTGATCTACGAGTTCGTAGAGTACCTGCGGGGCGGCTTCGGCGCCGGCGGCTTCGTTGCCATGTACGCTGAATCCGAGCCAAACGATGGCGATGTTTTCATCCGTAGGCTGGCCTTCCAGCATACCTGAGCGGCGGAGATTGTTCTGGCGAATGTCGTCGATACGAGCCAGGTTTTCCGGTGTGGACACAATGGCCAGGATCATGGGGCGCTTTTCATTGGTAAGACCAAATTGCTGGAGTTTGACGTAGTTGCTGTTGGCAGCTACATGTTCAAAATAATCCACCTGCCAGTGATGCGGGGTGAAGTGCTCGCCCCACTGATGCGGGAAAAAATCGCTGGGTGACTTGAGTTGGGCAAAAGCGATGAGATAAGTAAACAGTATGCCCATTACAAAAAGATACCTTTTTATCATGAATACAGATTTTGATGTAAAAAATGTTAATTGTTGTTATTTGTTATGGGTTAGGTGTGCATGAAGAAAAAACCTGCTCCAAATAACCAATAACAAGTAGCAATCTATTTAATAAACCGTTTCCACAATTTTGCGAATGGTATCCGAATCGCCCATGGTGTAGTAGTGCAGGCAAGGGACGCCCTTCGCTTTGAGTTCTTTGGATTGCTCAATGCACCATTCTATGCCCACTTGCTTGTAAGCTTCCATATCCTTGGCTTTGAGGAGTTCATTGGCGAAAGCATCGGGCAGGTTTACAAAAAAGTGGCGCGGTATAGCGCTCAGCTGATATTTCTTGGTGATAGGCTTCAATCCTGGCACGATTGGCACGTTGATACCCATGGCCCGGCATTGATCTACGTAATCAAAATATTTTTGGTTGTCGAAAAACATCTGGGTAACGATGTAATCCGCACCGGCTTCTACCTTGGCTTTGGTGTATTGCAAGTCCACGCCGATGTTGGGCGCTTCGAAGTGCTTCTCCGGGTAGCCGGCCACGCCGATGCAAAAGTCGGTTTTCTCGGCATCCTTGATATCGGGATCGAGGTATTTGCCGCGGTTCATGTCGGCGATTTGTTTCACCAGATCCAGTGCGTATTCGTGACCGCCTTCCTCCGCAATAAACTTGCCGTCGAACTTGCGGGCGTCGCCGCGAATGGCCAGGACGTTATTGATATTCAAAAAATTGAGATCGATCAGGGCGTTCTCGGTATCTTCTTTGGTGAAGCCGCCACAGATCAGGTGGGGTACGGCATCCACGCCGTAGCGGTGCATGATGGCCGCGCAAATACCCACCGTACCAGGGCGCTTTCGGATCGCCGTTTTTTCATAATAGCCGCTTTCCCGCCGTTTGTAATCAAACTCCTCTCGGTGATATGTCACGTCAATAAAGGGAGGTTTGAATTCCATCAGGGGATCGAGGGTGTCAAAAATAGCTTTCATCCCGCCGCCTTTAAGCGGAGGCAGCACTTCAAATGAGATCAGGGTTTTGCCTTTGGCTTTTTCGAAATACTCGGTTACTTTCATTCCTCAGGTTGTCTGTTTTTTTGGAAATAGCAAAGCTACAAAACCGCCGGATTTATTCCCAATAGTAGATGTCAGAGGATTGTAAATGCTTGGGTTAAATCTGTTGGCAAACATTAATTTATCCCCGTAATGCCAGTATAGTTTTTACACATCTGCAAAACCCGCATAGTGTATGCCAGTCAAGCGATGCATGTCATAATTGAAAGTACTCAGGTCGTCGGCATTAAATTTGGCAACATCATCGTACCCACAGGCTCTGGCGATTACCTTGATCAATTCGTTGGTAGCGTTCAGAAAGTTACATAGTTGTTGCGCTGATTTGTCAATTTCCAGGCGGGCCCGTAGATGATCTTTCATCGTCGCAATTCCCACGGGGCAATTGTTGGTATTGCAAGCGCGCATCCCAAGACAGCCAATTGCCTGGATGGCAGAATTGGCAATAGCTGCCGCATCGGCGCCGAGCATCATGGCTTTGGCAAAATCTTCCGCGACACGCAAACCACCGGTAATAATGAGTGTGACATCTTTAGCGCCGGATCTGTTCAGATGCTTCCTTGCCCTGGCGAGGGCTGGAATGGTAGGTATGTTGATGTTATCTCGTAAAACAGTAGGAGCAGCCCCTGTGCCGCCGCCGCGTCCGTCGAGGATAATGTAATCCGCACCGACCTCCAGGGCAAAGTCGATGTCGCGTTCGATGTGGCTGGCCGCGATCTTGAAACCAACAGGGATACCGCCGGTGATCAGTCGTACTTCTTTGGCAATTTCCTGAAAATCAGCCACGGTTTTCAAATCAGGGAAGGTAGCCGGCGAAATGGCATCCTGCCCCGGCTTGAGTCCGCGCACTTTGGCAATGTCTTCGTTGACCTTTTTGCCCGGCAAGTGACCGCCGGTACCGGTTTTGGCGCCCTGTCCGCCTTTGAAGTGGAAGGCCTGCGCCTTGCGTACTTTTTCCCAGCTGAAACCGAATTTGGCGGAAGCCAGTTCATAAAAATAGCGACTGTTGTTCTCTTGTTCTTCCGGAAGCATGCCCCCCTCCCCCGAGCAGATGCCGGTGCCGGCCAGCTCCGCGCCTTTGGATAAAGCAATTTTCGCTTCTTTGGACAAGGCGCCAAAGGACATATCCGACACAAAAAGGGGCATTTCGAGTACCAGCGGCTTTTCTGCATTTGGACCTATAATCGTTTGCGTGTTCACTAGCTCATCATCCATCAGCGGCCGCCGCCAAAGCTGAGCCGGCAAAAACTGGATATCGTTCCATTTCGGCAGGGTATTGCGATCCACGCCCATAGCGGCAGAGGGGCCATGATGACCGTAGTTTTTCAAACCGTTTTTTGCTAAATCCTTGATATACTTGGTGTAAGGCTCTGTATCCTCTGGGTGGGTATCGGCGTAAGTACCCAGGTATTCGTCGCGCTGAAATGGCTGGGGATGCAGCTCTTCGAAAGCAATCACATCTGCTTTATCCACATAAATATGTCCGTTATGTAATGCAGCTTTAAATTTATACAATTGCTCTTCATTATTATATTCGCTGACACCCGTGTTAACGCGGTAATCCCAGTGATGCACCCCACAGATCAAATTGTCACGATCATCGATAAAGCCATCCGCAAGCATGGCGCCCCGGTGCAGGCAGCGCCCGTACAGCACGGAAAAATCATCGTCAAAGCGGGTGACAACCAGGTCGGTGTTTTCAACCAGTGCATGTTGGGGTTTTCTATCTTCTAATGTTTCAAAATCAAAGATTTGAATTGGATCGGTCAATTCGGAATAAGAAGGGTTTTTCATAGGTAATTTATTGAAAATGAGTGAAATATGTCAGGCTTATTGGTGTGCTTTTCAAAAATAAAGATTACGTCTGAAAATCAGAAAATTAACTGCACTTCACAATATCCCAACAAAAACACAGCAAAACTGTTGTGAATATTACACTTTGGAGACTTCCCCAATAAAAAGTTATTTCCCGAAATTATTTCGCCCCTATTTAATTAAAGTTACTCTCCATCTCTTGGTCACTCCATCTCCACCTCACTCCTCCAAACCCGCTTCCCGCATCAATTCAATGCCAAAATCCCGCAGCGCGTGGATCACCGGAATCACCGTCAAGCCTTTTTCGGTGATATTATACTCCACTTTCGGCGGCACCACGGGATAGACCTTTCGGCTGAGGTAGCCGTCGTCTTCCAGCTCGCGCAGTTGTTTGGTCAGCATTTGATGCGTGATTTTCGAGTTGTTTTTTTCAAAACTCTTGCGCAGCTCGCCGTAACGCCATGTTTTATCTTTCAAACGCCACAAAATGGGCATTTTCCATTTACCACCGATCTGATCCAGCGCCAGTTCCACCGGATTGTTGTAGGAATTTCCATGATATTCAAAAGTGGGCATTGCTTTTTATTTAGTGCTGTTATAATATTTTGATCTGATAATTATAAATTTTAAAAAAATGTTAAACTCAAAAACCAAACGTCCTCAACTAGCTGATAATCAGCTATGCTCATTTTCCGCAAAGCATCTATGTTATAAAAGCGTACTTGTGCCGGGGCTTAATACATAATAATTTTGATACAAAAATAACTAAATATGAGCGCAAGTATCAATGTAATGAATGCTGATCAACCCAAGAAAATTGCCCTGATCGCAGCCAATCCCGCCGTTTCTGAACAAACCGGCTGGCCCATTGGCTTCTGGTGGGCGGAGCTGACGCATCCGTACTGGGAATTCACCGAACGCGGCTACCATGTGGATATCTTCTCGCCCAACGGCGGCGCGCTCCAGGCGGACGGCTACAGCGACCCGGAAGATGCGAGCGGCTACTCCGCGCATGACCTGATCTCCCTGGGTTTCAAAAAATCGCCGACCCACTTTGCCCTGACGCAAAATACCAAGAAAATTGATGAGATTAAAGTCACCGATTACGACGCTATTTTTATCACCGGCGGTCAGTCTCCAATGTACACTTTTATTAATAATGAACCATTGCACAAGCTTTTTGCAGATTTCTATGAAGCTGGGAAAGTAGTCGCAGCCATTTGCCACGGAACTTGTATCTTGTTGAAAGTCAAAACTTCTAATGGTAAGCTGCTGATCGATGGCAAAACCTGGACGGGCTTTGCGGATAGCGAGGAGCAATACGCCGACAACTTTGTGGGTCAGCGCATTCAGCCGTTCTGGATCGAAGATGAAGCGAAGAAAATCGCCCATACCAACTTCATCACGGGTGGCATGTTCAAGGCATTCGCCGTGCGTGATGGACGTCTGATCACGGGCCAGCAGCAGTACAGCGGCGGCGAAGCTGCAAAGCTGGTCATCGAAGCACTGGGCGTTTAATAGAGACTCCAGGACTTAGGGACGAGGTGACCGAACGCAAATCACACCATAACACCCAAAAACCATAGTACCATAACACCAGACATTATGAAAATCGCAATCATCGGACACGGCAACGTCGGCGGCGCGCTGGCCAAACATTGGGCCAACGCCGGACACCAGATCATCATCGGCGCAAGGAATGTGAAGGACAACAAGGTGCAACAACTGGCGCAAGGGGAAAATATTTCTGCAACCGACATTCAACTTGCCGCGCAGGAAGCGGAAGTTATCCTCGTAGCTACACCCGCCCACATCGCGGTGGATCTGGCGAATCAACTCGGCAAGCTTCCGGGTAAAATTATCATCGACGCGACCAACGCCGTTCGGCAAAAACCGGAGCCTTACAAAACGGCGTTCCACGCTTTGCAGGACATTACCGGGGCGGAGCTGGCAAAATGTTTCAATTCCACGGGGTATGAGAATATGAAGAATCCGGTTTACAGCGGTGAAGGCATTGACATGTTTGTGGCGGGCAGCAGTACTAAAGCGAAGGAAATTGCCATGCAATTGGCTAAAGACGCCGGTTTTGGTGCATGCTATGACTTCGGTGGTGACGATCGGGTGGAATTGCTCGAGCAGTTTGCTTTATCCTGGATCAATCTTGCCATTTTCCAGGGGCACGGCCGGAACATCGCTTTCAAAGTGCTAAAGCGTTAAATCAGTTGGACAGTTGATAAAGGTTGAAGAGTTGATTCTTCAGCCCATCAACTTTTTCAACGCATCAACCTTTCAACCTAAAATAATGATCGTCAAAAGAAACTTCCATCCCCTCCGCGTCTGGTCTTATATCTGGCGGGAAGTGACCTACGCACTGGCCCTATCGGTTGTGGTGTATGTTGTTTTTCTGGTCTGGGAAGACGGCGCGCTGCTGGCCTTACCCTTCATACCGGTTGGTGTGCTCGGCTCGGCACTGGCTATTTTTGTGGCATTTCGCAATCAATCCGCCTACGGGCGCTGGTGGGAAGCGCGGCAATTGTGGGGCGGCATCGTCAATTCCAGTCGCGTGCTGGCAAGGTTAGTGATCAATTTTGCTAATTCGCACAGCCATCAGCAAAATTATGATAAAGCCAGAAGCGAAGTTTTTATACAAGCAATGGTCTATCGCCAAATCGCCTGGGTACACGCACTGCGCCTGCATTTGCGCAAGCAATCCACCTGGGAAGAGATCAAACCTTTTCTTTCTGACGAAGAATACGCCGACATTCTCACCCGCCAAAACAAGCCGAACTACCTGCAAATGCTCATGGGCAGGCAGATTTACGAAGCGATGGCAAACGGCACGCTCGGCGGTTTCGACAGCTTTCAAATAGAGGGGCAACTTCTGGCATTAGCCAACTATCAGGGTGCCTGCGAGCGCATTAAGAACACGCCCTTACCAAGGCAATACGATTTTTTCACCAGACTCTTTGTCTGGACATTTGCAACCATGCTACCGTTCGGCTTGCTCAGTTTACTGATTACGTCGCCACAGCTAACCTGGCTGATTATTCCACTCACGGTCATTATTGCGGGCATGTTTACCATCATGGAAAAAACCGGCGCCGCCAATGAAGATCCTTTTGAGAACCGCGTAACCGACGTGCCGCTGACCGCGCTTTGTAACACCATCGAACGCGATCTGCGGGAGCAATTGAGCGAGACAAATTTACCTCCGAAACTGGAACCGGTGGATGGATATTTGTGGTAAGCGTATCTATCCCCTAAGTAGTTCACGTTGACCAGCTATTGGACAACGTTGACCAGTCATTGGGCAACGCTGACCAGCTATCGGACAACGCTGACCAGTCATTGGGCAACGCTGACCAGTCATCGGACAACGCTGACCAACCGTTGGACAACGCTGACCAACCGTTGGGCAACGCTGACCAGTCATCGGACAATGCTGACCAACTGTTGGGCAACGTTGACCAGCCATCGGGCAACACCGATATCAAATTAATTACAATGAAATTATTTTATGTTCTCATCCTCATTTTATTCGTATTTACCCACGCATCTGCCCAACTCGCCGAGCAGGACACCGCGCGCCGGGGCTACATGCTGGCCACTTCGGGCATGCTCATTACCGGCAACGTAGAGCGCTTTCTCTGGACTTCTACCGGTGAGCTCCGACACGTCGCGCCGGTTTGGGGCTTTATTTCTACCAATACTTATCAGTATGGCACTATTTTTAACAACAAAACCGAGGATGACCTTATTTCCAGAAACTTCGTTTATCTCTTTCCCAAAAAGCGCTGGTACCCTTATCAAATGACCTGGCTGGAGCGCAACTGGCGGCGCAAAATCGATCATCGCTACCAGATCGGGCTGGGCGGCACCTGGGTGGTCATTCGCCAAAGCAAGCATTTGCTGAAGCTCTCCCTCACCGGCACTTACGAAAGCACGCATTTCAGGGGTATAAATTTTGAAAATTATCCCGACGGCGAGACTTCCACCATTCGCACCTGGCGGGCTACGGTGCGCGTTTTTGGCAATAATGTCATTGGCAAAAACAAACTGCGTCTGCGCTATGAAGCCTGGATTCAGCCATCGCTGGAAGACGCTGATAATTTCCGCTACCACCTGGAAGGTGTGGCGAGTTTACCAATGGGCAAGCGTTTTTCCTTACAAACCAATGTGAACTATTCTTTTGAAAACATCGTTCTGGAAAGTATCAAGCAGCGCGACCTGATCTGGACGTTTGGCATCTCCTTTCAATCCTTTTGAATACTTCGCATTTCCGATTTCCAACTTCCCGTTTTAAGCCGTATCTTTGGCCAAAAGAGGAAAGCGCATGTACATTTTTCTGATTGCTTTGGTGTGGGGGCTTTTTGGGGCGATGTTGTTTCTAAACCTGTATTTTCGGATTCGGGTGCTGAAAGTGTATAAGAAACTTGTACAAAACCGCGTCGAATTTGGCGCCAGCCATATTTTCAATCGCGAGAAAATGGAAGCGGAAATTTTTCCGAAATACCCGCAAATGCGCAACGAGATTGAAACTTTTGTTCGCCACATGCGCTACTCGATTCGGATGGCGACCGTGCTGATCGCACTCATTACTTTGTTTGGAGCCGTACTCATGTACTACCGTTAGAAATTCTAATTGATTTTTAATACCTGTAAGCCTTTATTTTAAGCAATTTTGCCGTTCTAAAAATCCACAACAAGGCAAGTTTATACCAACTCAATACTTTATAAGTAGTCAGACAGTTTTACAGTCGACTGTCAAAAGTCTAATTAATCTGACAATCAACTTCTTATAAAATATTTATTTAAACTTAAAATTGTCTCTTTACTTATTTTGAAAAAATAAGTCCATGAACATTCTTGTAATCGAAGATGAAATAAACGTTGCCGGATTCATCAAAAAAGGGCTGGAAGATCACCTCCATTATGTCAGGGTAGCTCACGATGGCGCTACGGGCGTGGAAATTGCTTCCCGGGAAACTTTCGACATGATTATTCTGGATGTAATCCTGCCCCACCTCAATGGCTGGGAAGTATGCCAGAAATTACGCAACGAATTAAAACTCTCCACGCCGATATTGATGCTCACCGCCCTCAGCTCTACCGAAAATGTGATCAGAGGATTAAACGAAGGAGCCGACGATTACCTCTCCAAGCCTTTTAAACTGGAGGAACTCATTGCCCGCCTGCACGCGCTGCACCGTCGGCACAAAGGTGTACTGGTAGAAAAACTTCGGCTTACTTTTGCGGACGTGGAAATAGACCTGGACGCCCATGAGGCCTATCGGGCGGGTGAAAAAATCACCCTGACCGTCCAGGAATTTAAGTTATTGCGCTATTTCATGGAAAATTCGGGTAAAGTGCTTACCCGCATGCAAATCATGCAGCATGTGTGGGGCGTAGATTTTGACCTGGGCACCAATGTAGTGGATGTGTATGTAAATTACCTCCGCAAAAAAATTGACAAAAATTATGAGACCAAACTGATCCACACGGTAGTGGGGATGGGCTATATCATGAAACGCAATGACGCTTAAAAATAAAATCGCGCTTACTTTTACCCTGATCACTTCCATTATTCTGATCGGAATTTGCTTTGTAATCTATTGGCTTTCTGACCAATACACCCGAAATGAGTTTTTTCTGCGCATGCGCGACCGCGCCGAAACTGTATCGACCTTCCTGTTAGAAGAAGATGAGCTGAGTCCGAGATTGTACAATGAAATCAGCCGTAAACGTCTTCAAACACTCGTATCGGAAAAGGAATACCTTATTCCGCTAAACGGAGCTTTGAGTCCCAGACCTTTACCTGATTTCCTGGATTCAAGCTTTATCGAGCATATCCGTGAGGAAGAATTTGCTGCCAAAATGGTGGGTAATCTATCTGTGGCCGGCATTCGCTATGAAGACAATCAGGGTACTTTCGCAGTAGTAATCACAGCAGAGGATAAATTTGGTTTGCGCAAACTTAATAATCTTCGTCGCATTTTAATTGGCATTGTATTGAGCTATCTTTTACTAGTCTTTTTTATCGGGCGCTGGTACGCCAAACAGATAATGGCTCCACTCACTGACATCATGCGGCAGATGCGCACGATCAACTCAACCAACCTGCATCAGCGCATCCCCGAAGGCGATCGTGGCAACGAAATCAGCGAGTTGGCACATACTTTCAATAACCTGCTCAATCGTATCGAAACCTCCATCGAAACCCAGCGCAATTTTGTTAATAACGCTTCGCATGAGCTGAAAAACCCATTGACTGCAATTCTTGGCGAAATTGAGATTGTACTCAAGCACAATCGCTCCAAGGAAGAATACCGCAAGGCGCTTGTACAAGTAGGGCAGGAAGCAGAACGGTTGAAAAATTTGACTTTGCGTTTGTTAAAACTCGCTCAGACCAGCTTTTCGGAAAATGGAAATAAAAACAGCATCATCCGCCTGGATGAATTGCTGATTGAAGTGGCGGAAGAATTAAACAAGGTCACAGCGCCAGGCACCGTTAAGCTAAGTTTTGGCGATATGCCGGAAGAAACGCAAGAGCTGGAAACCAGTGCAGATCTCAACCTGTTGCGCATTGCTATCGCCAATGTGATTGAAAACGCCGTGAAATTTTCTGAAGGAAAAACGGTGCTTGTTTATTTCAGCTACAAACATCAACAATTCAAAATCAAAGTACAGGATAGCGGGATCGGCATTCCCGAACTGGATGCCGAGAATATCTTCGCACCATTTTATCGCGCCAGCAATGCCTTGAAATTCCAAGGCTTTGGCGTGGGGCTTTCCCTGGTCAAAAAAATTATTGACATTCATGAAGGGAGCATTCAGGTAGAATCTGAACCGGGAAAAGGAACCATTGTCACGCTCATCTTACCGCGCCGCCGGAGTTAATCAGGGTTGGTTTTATTCTGAAAGCCCTTTATTTATGCGCCTTCAACTTCATTAAAACAAAAAGTAGTATTACTACGAAATACAAAAAATTTTACTCTGTATCAAATTATAACCCCTTTCTAGAACCCTTTCCTAAAGCAGCTTTAAAAAACGCCAAAAATATTGGCTAAAGAGCCTGAATGCGCTAACCTTCCCAATCTAAAGGCATCCCAGCCTCAAAACTTTTTTCTGACTCCTATCAACGAAACCTAATTTTAATTTTAGCATCAATCGTAAAACTAATGTTAATTTTAAAAATAATAGTATTACTTTATTTTAACAAAAGTTTAACTATTAAAATCATAACTAAACCTATTAAATTCCTGTTATTTGTATCATTTATAGGGTACTTACCCGGATTTTCATGTTCCGAGGCGTCCCATTCTATTTGCAGCTACATACAAACATTAAATCGTTAATTCAGCATCTTCACTGGCTTACTGATGGAAAGCCGTGATGAATCGATTATTCTTGCCCGGAATTTCCGGCTGAATAAACTCAATTTCCTTTGCCTTAAAAAAAGAAAAAATGAAAGAGAATTTTGGTAGCTACTTCAAGGAATTTCGCAGTGATTTGCCCGCAGGTTTGGTTGTATTTCTGGTTGCATTGCCTT
>CAZGAU010000006.1:60130-61938 GCA_964523725.1 uncultured Saprospiraceae bacterium | reverse complement strand
ACCACTCAAAACTCAGTCCGTTCCTGAGCACAAACATCGTATTGGGCACGCTGTTGGGCGGCTGAGTGTCGTACACCAGTTGGAAATAAGCATTAAAACGGAGTTTGGTGCTCAACTGCACGCTCAGGCTGGATTCGGAAGAGATGCGATAATCGTTCCAGAGATCGAGGCGGGGCTGAAAGTAGGTCACATGGTTGATCACCACCGCGTCGCGGATTCGCCAACCAATTGAAGCATAAGCACTTAAGCGATGATCATGATGAAAAACCGTCCGCTCGATTTCCTCGCCGTTCAATGATGTGGTTTCATTGGATGCTTCATCTTCGAACATATACAGCGTACCAAAATACAATTGCAGACTATCATGCTCTACAATACGGAAACGCGGCCCTGTGCCCAGTAAATAACGATGCTCAATCTCCTGAATTTCATCATACTGCCCTTGTACAAAGGCTTCCCAGGTGATAAGCGGATTGATCCGGCGATTGTAACGCAAATGCCCGAAGCCATTATTCGTAAAGTTCTTGGGCACCGCTTCTGAATCATCCACATCCAGAAACTGGCTAAGATTGTAAGCGCCGAAGAGCAGCCAACTTTGCTGTGTCTGTATATGTTCTACGCGGCCATTGGTACCCAGCGCCACCGTTTGCCCGGCTTTGTTGCGGGTAAGGCCGAAGTTAAGTCCCAGATCGCCCAGCCAGCCGCTGTCTTTTTTATCCAGCCGAAGTTTTTCGGTATTGATCACTTGAGCAACAATAAATAAGGGAGTGAGCAACAGCAGCGTGCTTACAAGCAGTCTCATAGTTTGTCGGTGTTAATTTGGTGACCAACAAAAATGGACATTAATCCCCGGAAATGAAAATCTGGCGGTAGGGAATTCGTTCAATACCGCAGTCCTTTCAGGTATTTGTGGCTGATGGCAATGCTCTCCAGCGGGGTATAATTCTTACATTGATCCTGCTCCACGAAGAAATATTGCATGCCCGAGGTTTTAGCCGCTTTGAAAATCGCTTTCCAGTTGATGACGCCGTTGCCCACTTCGGTGAATTCTTTCTCCGGCGAGCTTGCCATATCTTTCACGTGCCAGAGGTGGAAGCGGCCGGGATCTTTTTTGAAGTAAGCTACCGGATCTATGCCAACTTTGGTCGCCCAGTACAAGTCGAGCTCGATTTTGACCAGATCAGCGTCGCATTCTTTGAGCAACACATCCATCGGAACCTGCCCATCCAATGTAATAAATTCAAAATCATGATTATGATATGCCATCTGCAAGCCCGCTTTTTTAGCGATTTCGCCGCATTTATTTAGTAGTTCGGCCAGTTTTTTATATTGGTCGATCGTTTGGCGTTCATTTTCCATCAAATAAGGACACACCACATATTTTTGCCCCATCATAGCCGCGTCCGCTACCGCTTGTTCCCAATCACCGCGCAAAATATCCAAACCAAGATGGCTGCTGTATGTCTTCAAACCAAGCCCGTCCAGGTTTTTTTTAAACTCGCTAATAGCCATGCCATACACGCTACCGTCCTTATAACTATGCGATTCTACATGCGCATAACCGATTTCCGCCACTTTCTTTAAGGTGCCAACCGGATCCGAGGCCATGGCATCCCGCACGGTATATAATTGAATGCCAATGTTTTTCACTTTCTTAAATTCCATCATAGCACTTGGAAATACTAGCGTACCCAGGGCCGCCGCGGAGGATGTTTGTATAAATTCTCTTCTTTTCATAGTTTAGTCGTTTCTGATTTGATGTTTGACATTTCTGGTTTGACGCTTTTGAACTTTTAAACCTTGAACTT
>CAZGAU010000006.1:0-60030 GCA_964523725.1 uncultured Saprospiraceae bacterium | reverse complement strand
ATTTGATGTTTGACATTTCTGGTTTGACGCTTTTGAACTTTTAAACCTTGAACTTTTAAACTTTGAACATCAAACCTTGAACTTTTAAACCTTGAACTTCAATTTTTTTTCCGGGCTTTAAAATAATGAAATCCGAGGACAATGATGCACAAAAACAGCCCCAAAAATTCGCGGGTGTACTCGATGTGCGGTGCTTCGGCTTTCATGGAGCCGGCGATATTGGGCATGCCCATTTGAATCCAGTGAATAAATTCCGGGATTAAAAACCCCAGCCAAACCACGCAGATCGCCAGTCCTGCCAGGATCACCCATCGATTATATCTCCCCAAGGCCGCAAACGCAGAAACGCCCGCCACCAGGGCATACAGCCCCATCCAGCCCCAGGGATCAGGGTCGTTGTATTGCACTACAGCGAATAATAAAAAGAGGGTTGCCAATATAATATTTAATATTTTCATCCTATTATAGTGTAATAGTTCGATGGTGTTATGATGTTGGAGTACTATAACACTACAGCACTATAACACCATCTCGCCAAATCTAGAACTCCAGTCGCCAGCTCAATAAAGGTATCAAACCTAGTTGATTTTTTATTACAATCTGCTGTTGCAAAGTATCATAATAACTAAATGCTTCGTTCTGCGCGTTGGTTGCATTCTGAATATCCAGCGCCAAAGTGCTGCTGTACCTGGTTTTGTTGCGTTTGTAATAAAAACGAAAATCGGTACGGAAATAATCTTTTTGTTGAATGGTAAATGCTTCTTCGCTGTTGTAAATCGTTTCGCCCGCCGCCGCTGAAGCCTGCACATCGATTGGTGTACTCCGGAAACCGCCGATGTAAGCCACCCGCACGTTCGCGCCAAAAACCGCATCAATATTACCTTTGCGTTGCGCCCATCGCCATTCTTTCCCTGCGGTCGCGTTAAAAATATAATTACCGTTCCAGCGGGTATTGCGCTCGATGCCGTCGCTGCCTTTATATTTCGAATCGTACAATGTAATATTTACTAAATAGTAAAAATCATGTAGCATGTATTTTTGTAAAGAAAGTTCAAATCCGTAATTTGTGCCCGTGCCTTCATTTACAAGTCCCAGTGGAGGCGGTTCTTCCAGCAAATTCAGCGCTGAGAAGGAAGTTCCACCATCTACAGGAAAAGTAACTGGCACGTCAAACAAACTTTGATAATATATTTCCATACTCAGAAGGCTCGACCGACTAAGTTTCTCACGATAACCAAGCACAAAATGATGCGCTTTTGTAAATTCAAGATCATAAGTTACTGAAGGTAAGGAAGTTACAAAAGCCTTAAATACTTGCGGCTGCTCGATTTGCCCATGTAAACCGTAAGCCAGGCTCAAGCTGCGCCGTTCCGACCAATCCCATTGAATGGAGGCACGCGGTTCAAGCAGTGCACTTGAGTATTCTGTCGCAAGTAAAAGCCGCAAACCAAGATTTGCGCTCCACTTTGGTGCAATTTGATAGCGCCAGTTTGCATAGGGCTGCACAATGACATTGTCGCCTTTGGCGAAGGATCTGCCAATTCGATTTTGAACAGACCGAATGTCATACTGCTGCAGCGTTGCCAGGAACCCAATCTGCCAATTAGAACGAGCGTTTTCCTTGTAATTCAAATAAGTGTGTAATGACCACTTGCTTTGCAAATACTGATCGGAATCAAGGCTTTGCGGCTGGTAATTTTCATTTAATCGATCGCCGGTGCGCCTGCTATCCAGGATAGAATAGGCAAATGCGTTGCTCCAAAAGGCTTTTTTGCCGATTGGTTTGGTGAAAGTCGCACCCAAAGCCCCCATATCCGACTCAAAACGAATGTCGTAGCGATCTTTTTGAAATTCCCAGATGCTGGAATCGCGCTCGGCTTCAAAAATATTTTCGCTGCTGCCACCCATGCCAAAGAGCGTGAGCTTCGCACCATTTTTAAACGGAAATGAAAAATTAAATGACGCATCATAAAAATTGATCTGCTCATCGCCAAAATCCACGCCAAGATGCGTAATCAAGCCGACGGTCGAGTAACGTATATTAAAAAGATAAGATGCGTTCCCGTTTTTGGAAAAAGGACCTTCGCTGGCAATATCCAGCCCGATGAGCCCGATCTGAGCGATGGTTTCCCGTTGTTGATTGTTGCCATTACGCAATTTCATATCCAGGACGCCGGAAAGGACATTGCCGAAGGACGCCGGAAAAGCCCCGGTATAAAACGCCGAAGTGCCCAGCATTTGTGCACTTAGAATGTTGACACCGCCGCCATTGGGCGTGACGCGATCGCTGAAAGTGCCGGCATTGGGCGTATGATTCGGATTGACAATATCCACCCCCTCCAGGCGCCAGAGAATGCTGTTGGGCGAGTTGCCCCGCACCGAAATGCCGTTTGCTTGGTCGTTGTCATTCACCACCCCGGCATAAGCCGTGGCCAGCCGCGCCGGATCGTAGAAAGTTGCCGGAAAACGCAGCGTTTCTTCAATCGTCAGGGTATGGATAGAATTGGGAGCCGCCGTTCGCAGATTCAGCCGGGCGCCGGTCACCACTACCGAATCCAGGGCGGCCGGGCTTTCGCTCAGGGCAATATTCTGAATCACTTCCCGCCCCGATTCCACTAAAATCTCTGGAACCACAATTGCCTGATAGCCTAAATAACTCGCTTTTAATTGATAACGCCCGACGGGTATTTTTTCAAAACGGAAGCTCCCCGATGAATCGGTGACCGTGCCCTGCCCGGTTTCTACAATTTGTACGGTAGCACCTGCGAGCGCCTGTCCGGTGACGGCATCGGTTACGCTGCCGCGAATGGTTTGGGTGAGGTTTTGAGTAAATGATGTAAATGGAATTATGATACACAGTAATAATATCAGTTGACTATTTAGTTGCATAATTATAATATTTCGCCGGTTACTAAGTGCAAGCACATTTTCGGCAAAAATACAGCAAACTATTTTAAATCATTGTATTCCATTTTCAATTGGTAATAGATATCCCACAATTCGTGGATTTCTTCGGTGTAATCGTGCAGATTGATCGTACCTTCAAACGCCCCGCGTGCTTTGTCGCTTAGGGCTTCCACGCCATGTACCCATTTGTTCCAGGATGGCAGGGTTTGTAATTTTTCATCATATAATTGATTAAACTCATCTATCGCGTAATGCCGGGAGCGGTTTTCCAGCAAATTGCCTTTATCATCGATGGCAAATACCGCAAACGGTGCAATCATATCCCGGGAAGAAGGATCCAGCGTAAATCGCTCGCCAAAGCCAAATCGTGCCGCCATCCATTGTGCTTCGCCCACTACTCCGATGGACGGATCAGCCGGGAACCAGCGCCCGGTTTCAGGATCATACACTTCGATCCACACGTGGTCGTTATGCCATTGCCCAAAAACTGACATTCTGTTGCCAGATTCTTGCACTTTTTGCACTGCTGTTTCTTGCCGGCGAGGCGTATCCACGTGCAGATTGATCTCCCGCACCCGGCGGTATTGGATACCCAGGGCTTTCATACATTCGATCGAGACAATGGCGAGTTCATTGCAATTACCACCGCGCCGTTGTATAATTTCCTGAGCGGTCCGCTTTCTATAATCTGTTGATTTCCAATCGAAATTTTGAGCAAACCAGGTTACGATATGCTGCGTACGCTCGAAGTCGCTGGAGCTCTTACCCGCTATTTTTGAAGCAAAGCGGTTAAAATTGGTTTCCGCCAGGTGATACAACTTTTCCGTTTTCTTATCGGCGTTTGATTGTGCAAAAGTGCTGCCGGCCAAACAGAGTGAGATGAAGAAAAAAAGCAAGTTTTTCATTATTTTTACAGATTGCTGATGATAATTTTTTTGGGGAAAGACAATTAAAAAATGGCAGGGGCGGTCTGAAATTCTGTTTTTTTTAAAGTTGATAAAAAATTTAGAGCCAATATTCCCACTTTTACAAAAAAGCACTATATTTGCACGCCGAAAAACGCAAAACTTATAATTTGTTACTAATCAATCGAAAATAGTCAATAAAAATGGCACACCATAAATCGGCGTTAAAGAGAATTCGTCAGGACGAGCGCAAGCGCTTGCGCAATCGTTATTACAGAAAATCTACGCGCACTTCGATCAAAAAATTGCGCGAAATAAATGAGAAAGCAGAAGCTGAAAAGTTCCTGCCGAAGGTTATCAGTATGATCGACAAACTGGCGAAGCGCAATATCTGGCACAAGAACAAGGCCAGCCACCTGAAGAGCAGCCTGATGAAGCATGTAAATGCTTTAGGATAAACCGAAGATATATTTCTTTTCGGTGAAAAGTGTATTCCGGCACATCGGGGTACACTTTTTGCATTGTAGATAGCTCTCTTTTTTTTAATCACACCTCGATTTCACGAATTTCAATAAAAAAGCTATTTTTGCAAACGAACGTTCGTTCTTTTAGAGAGAAATCTATTTGCAATAAATAATTATTAATGACACCAAAGTTTCATACGCTGAAAGTAAAGGACATCCGCCGGGAGACGGAGGATTGTGTGTCGGTGGCATTTGAGGTGCCCGAGGAATTGCACCAGGATTACAGCTATATACCAGGTCAATATTTGACGCTGAAAACCAATATTGCCGGGGAAGAAGTGCGCCGCTCCTACTCGATTTGTTCCAGCCCGCTGGATGAAGAGCTCCGGGTAGCTGTAAAAAAAGTGGAAGGTGGTCTTTTTTCGACTTTTGCCAATGAAGTGCTGGAAGTCGGCGCCGACCTGGATGTGATGACGCCAATCGGCAATTTTCATTCCAAACTTGACCCTGCGAACCAGAAACATTATGTGGCTTTTGCGGCAGGCAGCGGCATTACGCCGATCATGTCCATCATGAAAACCATTTTGAAAACCGAGCCAAAGAGCCAGTTTACCTTGTTTTACGGCAATCGCGCTACCGAAGGCATCATTTTCCGGGAGGCGATCGAGGGTTTGAAAAATATGTACCTTGGCAGATTAAGCCTGCACTACGTGCTCAGCCGGGAGTTCAACAGCAGCGACCTGTTCACGGGGCGCATCAGCCGGGAAAAGTGTGAGACTTTTTTTGCAAAAATTGTTGATATTGATGATGTTGATGAATTTTTCATCTGCGGCCCACAGGAAATGAACGAAGATATCCGGGATTTACTAATGGAGCGTGGCATCGACCGGAAGAAGATTCATGTGGAATTATTCACGACCGGCGTTTCCAGAAATGGTCAAGCCAAAAAGAAGGCGCAAACCAGCGACAAACCTGGCTTTGAGGCACAAATTCGTCTTACGCTTGACGGCAACACCATCGAGTTTCCGCTGCAATCCTCCGGAGATAGCATTTTGGATGCAGCTTTAAAACAAGGCGCCGATCTGCCTTATGCCTGCAAGGGCGGCGTATGCTGCACCTGTCGCGCCAAACTACAAGAGGGGGAGGTAGAAATGGATGTAAATTACGCTTTGGAGCCAGATGAACTGGAAGCGGGCTATATTCTCACTTGCCAGTCTCACCCTAAGAGCAAGAAGGTGGTGGTTGATTTTGACAGTTAATAGAAAAGTGTTTTGGTGTTTTAGGTAAAAACATGATTTTAAATTGATTATAGATATTAAATAATGGTAATTGGACATTCGGCAAACGGAAAAACGAAAAAGCAAATCATCTTCGAAGCAGCCGCGTTTTTGTTTCGTGAAAAAGGCTACTCTGCCACATCCATGCGCGATCTGGCGGACAAGGTCAATTTGAAAGCTTCCAGTTTGTACAATCATATCAGCTCCAAAGAAGAAATCCTGCGCGAAATCTGCTTTGCGAATGCCCAACGCTTTGAAGAAGGTATGCAGGAAGTAGAGCAAATGCAAGGCACTGCATCAGAGAAGGTGCGTGCGCTCTTGCGTCTGCACATCCAGATTGCCACCGAAGACGTCACGTCGGTTACTGCTTTCAATGATGAATGGCGCCACCTTAATGAACCGCACCTCAGTGAATTCAAAGCCATGCGCCGCAGCTACGAAAGCCGTTTTCAGGCAATCATCGAAGCAGGTATTAAAACCAACGAATTTAAACCATTAGATTCATTTATAGCACTTTATACTATTTTCTCCTCAATGCGTTGGCTCTACGACTGGTACAAACCCGAGCGCAAGGTGACGCCGGAGGATCTCTATGAACAGATTTCCACATTGTTGATGAGTGGGTTGGAACAGTGAGAATCTTACTCAATGCACAGTTCTGATAAAAATCTCCGGAAAATCCCGTTACTTTGTAAAAATGTCAATATACTATTGACAGCAAAAGACGAATCACAACGATGCTATTCGACATATTCCTGACCTTTTTTCTGGTTTTGCTCAACGGCTTTTTTGTAGCTGCGGAATTTGCTATTGTCAAAGTCCGTTCCTCACAGATTCAGACCAAGCCTGGTTTCACAGCACGCGTTGCTGAAAATATAATTGAACATCTGGATGCTTATTTGGCAGCAACACAGTTAGGCATCACCCTGGCGAGCCTTGGGCTAGGCTGGATCGGCGAAGGCGTCGTTTCCCGCATCATTATTGCGACCATGCACGGTTTGGGCCTTGAAATGAGCGAAGACCTGGCGCATCAGATTGCCCTGCCGATTGCTTTTGCCCTGATCACGGTGCTGCACATCGTTTTTGGTGAACTGGCGCCCAAGTCACTGGCCATACGCTTTCCCACGCCTACAACGCTTTGGGTGGCCTTGCCGATGCGCTTTTTCTATATTGTTTTTTCACCGTTCATCTGGATTTTGAATGGTTTTGCCAATTTCCTGTTAAAACTCATTGGTATTGAGCCGGTTCCACATGCAGAAATTCATTCAGAAGAAGAATTAAAGCTGATCATTGCCGAAAGCGCAGAGGGTGGTGCGATTCAATCCTCGGAGCGCGAGTTGATCCAAAATGTATTTGATTTTGACGACCGGCTGGTCAAGCATATCCTGCGCCCGCGTACGCAAATCGTGGCTTTCGACGCCGATACTACGCTGGCTGAAGCGACCAAAACAGCTATGGAAGAGGGCTATTCCCGCTATCCGGTTTTTCGCGATACCATCGACAACATTCTGGGAATTGTCATGACCAAAGACCTGCTCACGGAACAAATGGCCGGCTCTGAAAAAAGGCTGGATGAAATGCTGCGTCCGGTTATTTTTGTAAATACGGGCCGGAAAATTATGAACCTCTTACGACAGTTTCAGCGCGAACGCTCGCAATTTGCGGTGGTGGTGAATGAATTTGGCGGTACGGTAGGCATTGTAACACTGGAAGATATTATCGAAGAATTGGTCGGAGAAATCCAGGATGAATATGACCAGGAGACGCCAATTGTAGAGAAAACTGCCGAAAAAACGTATAAGATTCTTGCCCAAAACCCAATTGACGAAATCAACGAACACCTGCCCGAAGCCTTGCCCACAGAAGGTGATTATCTGACGCTTTCCGGTTTATTGCTCACGGTTTCCGAGCAAATTCCTGCCGAAGGACAGACTTATCAGATTGGCAATTATGATCTCAAGGTGCAGAAAATGTTCCATTCCAGCCCGGAAATTGTAGAAGCCACCTGGAAAGAGGAAGCTGGCGCCACGAAGTCGGTAAAATAATTTTGCTGGAAATACTCGATTCACATCGCTGGATTCAAACTTTTTAATCTAATGGTAGCGATATTAACCAAACCGTAACATATCTCCTATGTTACTTCCTGTGCTTTTCGTCGTCAAAAGGATAAAATACAAAACTAAAAAGCAATCCACATGAAAAAGAACTGGATGTTAACAATGATCTGTGCCCTGTTTATCCCTGCATTAGCGATGGCGCAACCGGGCTTGGCCAAAGGCAAAACTGTGGAAGAACGCGCTCAGCGTCAAACCGAGCAAATGACCAAAAAACTCGGACTGGATGAAAATCAGACAGCTTCGGTGGGTGAAATCAATCTGAAATATGCAAAGCAGGTGGACGAAATCCTGGCGAGTGACCAGGAGCAACCGACCAAACGCGCAGCTATCCGCGATCTGAGAACTGCACAGGATGAAGAACTCCGTCAGGTGCTAACCGAAGAACAATATATTATGTTGAGTACCGCCAAAGAAGCGCGACAGGAAAAAGCCAAGTCCATGAAGTCAAAAGCGAAAGGGACAAATAAAGGACAGGGACAGGAAAAAGGCAAAAAAACGAAAGAAAAAGGATGATGATAGCATAGCAAATGAGCATTGGGATTTGAACCGAAAAATGCGGATAGAAAAAACTTCAAATCTCAAAAGCTCATTTTAGTTCGGGTGATTTGTTTTGAATCGCAGTGCTATATGAAGCCTTGGCATTGCGATTTTTTTCACCCCTTACAACTACTTAAAAATCAGGTGAATTAAAATATATACACCTTGCAAGCTTTCAACTTTCCGATCAATATCCGTACCTTTGCCCATCTTTTTAAAAAATGTGTTATGGTGTTATGGTACTAAAACACCAAAACACAATCGCACCACAACACAATCCAAACAATGGCTTCAAAAAAAATACATTCGGCGCTGGTTTCGGTCTATTCTAAAGACGGTTTGGAGCCGATTATCCAGAAGTTGTATGAGCTCGGCGTTACGATCTATTCTACCGGCGGCACGCAGGCTTACATTCAGAAATTAGGCGTGCCGGTCACCGCAGTTGAAGATTTGACTTCCTATCCTTCGATCCTCGATGGTCGGGTAAAAACGCTACACCCCAAGGTGTTTGGTGGTATCCTCGCGCGGCGCGAAGAAGGGCATCAGGAGCAATTGAAAAAATACGAAATTCCGGAAATTGACCTGGTAATCGTGGATTTGTATCCCTTTGAACAAACCGTAGCAGAAACCGATGATGAAGCGGAAATTATTGAAAAAATTGACATTGGCGGTGTCTCGCTGATCCGGGCTGCGGCGAAAAATTTTGAGGATGTGGTAGTGGTTCCTTCAAAGGGAGAATACCCGATTTTGCAAAAATTACTGGAAGAAAAGCATGGTTCAACCACCCTGAACGACCGCCACGAATTGGCGCGCAGGGCTTTCAAGGTATCTTCGAATTATGACATCGCTATTTTTAATTATTTCAATGAAGGCACGGCGGATGTGACATTTAAATATAGTATTCACCGTTCCGATATTTTACGTTATGGTGAAAACCCGCATCAAAACGGCGTCTTTTTTGGCGATTTTGAGAAAATGTTTGACAAACTGGGCGGCAAAGCCATTTCCTACAACAACCTCGTGGACATTGACGCGGCGGTACAACTGATGCGCGAATTCCGCGAAGCGGCGCCTACTTTTGCCATTTTGAAACATACCAATGCCTGCGGCGTTGCCACGCGCCCTACCCTGCTGGAAGCCTGGAAAGCGGCGCTGGCGTGCGATAATGTATCGGCTTTCGGGGGGATTTTTGTGTGCAATCGTCCGGTGGATTTGGCCACTGCCAAAGAAATTGACCAATTATTCTACGAAGTGCTGATCGCGCCGGGCTTCAAGGAAGATGCACTGGAATTACTTTCTGCCAAAAAGAATCGTATCTTGTTGCATATCAAGGACTTTTTTGTGCGTCCGCGGAGTTTCCGCAGCCTGCTGAACGGTGTAGTGGAACAAGACACGGATTTGAAAATCGAAACGGCAGCTGACCTAAATCAGGTAACCCAAAAAGCACCGACTTTACGGGAGATCAGTGACTTATTATTTGCTAATATTTGCGTCAAGCACTTGAAATCCAATGCAATAGCACTGGTTAAAGATTCTCAGCTAATTGGAATGGGTTGCGGTCAGCCCTCGCGGGTAGATGCGCTCCGGCAGGCGATTGCCAAGGCAAATGCGTTTGGATTTGACCTTAGCGGAGCGGTGATGGCTTCGGATGCGTTCTTCCCGTTCCCGGATTGTGTAGAAATCGCTGATGGCGCCGGGATTACGGCAGTTTCACAACCAGGCGGTTCAGTCAAAGACCAGGAAAGTATCGACTACTGCGATGCGCACGATATGGCAATGGTAATGACGGGAATAAGGCATTTTAGGCATTAACAATCTGCGAATGTGCTTATTTGCTAATGTGCCAATTAGAACAATTAGCAAATCGGCATATCAGCAAATTGGCACATTAAAAATGAATCTAACGATTGACATAGGAAACTCCCGCATCAAACTGGGTTTGTTCGAAAAAGAGCAGCTCCGGGAAAAATTTGTTTGGGAAACCTGGCGTTTGGAAGAAATTATGAACTTGACAACCAACCAAAACGTCAAAAATGTCATCTTATCGAATGTAGGAAAAAATCTGCCTTGGGAAATAGAATTTTTTTTGCGTGGCAACTTTTTTTACACTGAATTGAACACTCAAACGCCTTTACCTATTCAAAACGCCTATAAAACACCGGAAACACTGGGCAAAGATCGCCTTGCTGCGGTGGTGGGCGCTTTTGATATGTTTCCTGATCGAAATTGCTTGGCCATTGATGCAGGTACTTGCATTACGCTGGATGTCCTGAGGGCAGGTGGTGTATTTCTGGGGGGCAATATTACCCCGGGCGTGGAAATGCGGCTTAAAGCGATGCACCATTTTACTGCGAAATTACCTTTGGTGAGTATGGGCGACACCGAAAATTTTATCGGATACAGCACTGAATCCGCGATGCGCAACGGCGCACAGTGGGGAGCAATCCTGGAAGTGGAGGGTTTTATCCGGAGGTGTAGAAGCGAATTGGGAGAGATTAACGTTATTTTAACCGGTGGAGACGCCGATTTCTTTGTAAAAAATTTGAAAAGCCAGATATTTGTAAATCCAAATTTAGTTCTTCAAGGACTAAATAAAATTTTAAACCATAATGTCAAGCTTTAGGAGAAGGATTATTGCGTTGGTAGGAATGTGTTGCTGTGCCGGTTTTCTTTTGGCGCAAAGCGAGGATATACGCCCCAAAGGCAATTCGCCTTATTCAAGATTTGGTCTGGGCGATCCGGTAAGCCAATTCTACGCAGCAGCAGGAGGAATGGGTGGCTTGACAGCCGGATTTCAGGATCCTTTTAATCTGAATACACAAAATCCGGCCTCGCTGGCTTCTTTGCAGGCAACCGCCTTTGAAGTCGGAGTTTTTGGGAAATATGCAAATTTGCAAGGTAGAAATTCCACCTCTGATGATGCCTGGAGCGGCAATCTGAATTACATCGCTCTTGGGTTTCCTTTGATCAATCCGGTCAGTAAAGTACTCGACAAGCGCACTTCCCCCTGGAATTTTGGGATGAGCCTGTCTTTACAACCTTTTTCAACTATTGCCTACGATATACGTTCTGATGTGGATTACGGCGGTGAGATACAAACCACCACCAATATTTTCAAAGGCAATGGCGGTACCTATCGGCTGCAATGGGGCAACGGCGTGAAGTACAAAAACTTTTCTGCTGGCGTGGCTTTAGGTTATTTTTTTGGCAAAATGACCGACAGCAAGCGAATTGAATTCGACAGTATTGCGCTTGCCTACGGTACTGAGTTTCTGGATGAGATCAGTGTAAGCGGCTTTGTCTGGAATGCTGGTGCTCAATATACTTTCGAATTTGGCAAAAAGGACAGAAACCAAGTGTCCCCAAAGCGTCTTACGCTCGGAGTATATGGAAATACGGCTACCAATTTCAATACCAATACCAGCCAGCTGTATGTGCGGAATATTTTTTATGCTCCGACCGATACGCTGCTCTATACCATTGGTACGAAGGATAAAGGTACATTGCCCACCCAGCTAACCGCCGGGTTTATGTACGAACGATTGAATAAATTCAGAATTGGCGCAGAGTACAGCATCGCTCAATGGAGCGAATACAAAAACGGCGCCAAACCCAACGATGAGTTGACGGACGCCAATCGCGCAGCCATTGGTGTGGAATATATACCGGAGTACAATTCCTACGACAGCTATTTTTCGAGAGTACGCTACCGGGCTGGTTTTTCGTATGCCAATGATCCCAGAACGATCAATGGTGACCAATTGCAGGAATTAAGCGTCTCAATAGGTTTGGGATTCCCGATCATTCTGCCCCGACAACAAACTTCCTTTGTTAATTTGAGTATTGAAGGAGGACAGTTTGGCTTGTCGGAAGTAATTAAAGAAAATTTTGTCAGAATGACTCTAGGATTTACTTTAAATGATAATACCTGGTTCTTTAAACGTAAATTTAATTAAGTATGAAAGTGCTATTTCGTGTTTTTATAGCAATATTGCTAGCTGGTTCGCTTACAAACACAGCGAATGCTCAATCTCAATGTGCTACCTGGAACGGTCTGCCGAATGAGGAAGATCTGGTAGGCGCTCACTCTGTTTACCGCCAATATTTGAAAGATAAACAAGCTGCCGATCTGGAGCAGATGGATGCGGAAAACTTCAAAATTGCCTTCGACAACTGGAAGAAGGTGTATGATGCAGCTCCGGCTGCCGATGGTCAACGTGCTACCCATTATACCGATGGTCGTACCATTTACATGGCAATGCACAACAAAGCCACCGATCCCGCCAAGAAAAAAGAATATGCGGATAACATTCTCCGCATGTACGACGAACAAATCCAATGTTACAAAAACGAGGCATTCCTGCTTGGCCGCAAGGCGTACGACATGTTCTACTACTTGCCGAGTTACGGTTTCTCTATGGAAACATATGATGCTTTCAAAAAAGCGATTGAAAAAGGCGGAAATACTTCCGAATACATTGTGCTGGATCCAATGGGACAGTTAATGACTTACTTCTTTAAAGAAGGAAAAGTGAAAAGAGAAGAGGTAATCGCTATGAGTGAAAAACTCACGGCTATTGCTGAGCATAACAAGCAGAACAACAAGCAGTATGGTCAATATTACGACCAAGGTTTGCAGGCAATGGAAAACCGCCTCGAGCCTATTGCAAGTGAAGTTTTCGACTGCGAATATTTCAAAAAGAAATTATTGCCTTCTTATAAGGAAAATCCGGATGATATCGAAGTAGTGAAGTTTGTTTATACCAAGCTTCGCCAACAAGGTTGTGACTCTTCGGATGTAGCGATGGCTGAACTGCGTACCAAGTATGAAAGCCTGGCGGCAGAAATTAATGCCCAGATGGAGGCAGATCTTCGCAAAAACAACCCGGGCTATGATGCCTCTCTGCTTCAGCAGGATGGTAAATATGAAGCTGCTGTGGCCAGATATAAAGAAGCAATTGAAAAAGAAACGGATAACGACAAGAAGGCGCAGTTCTACTATTCTATTGCTTATATTCAGACCTGGCAATTCGGACAGTACAGCTCCGCCCGCGAGAACGCTCGTAAAGCAGCAAGCCTTAAACCAGGCTGGGGTAAGCCGTACATCCTCATTGGTGATATGTACGCTCGCACAAGCCGTGACTGCGGTGACGACTGGAATACCCGTCTGGCAATTCTGGCTGCGATTGAAAAATATGCTTACGCAAAGTCAATCGATAGCGATGTAGCCGGCGATGCAAATGATCGTATCGGCAGATATGCAGATGCTAAGCCTGATAAATCGGAAGGTCACATGCGTGGCGTATCCACAGGCGCTTCTGCTACCGTAGGCTGCTGGATCGGTGAAACCGTTCGCGTAAGCTTTAAGAATTAATAAAGTTCAATAATTCATGTTTTTTTTGCAAATTTGGAATTTCCAAATTGCAAACTTTAATGAATAATTATTTACAGACCTATATGATCTGACCTAAGAAGCTTCGTTCCGCGAGAGGGCGAAGCTTCTTTTTTTTTATGAACAAACTAACCTTTTTAATTTTTCTACTTAAAATAATAAAGTTATGAATGTTAAAGCATTGCTTTTCTTTTTTACATTAGCCGTTGCTATTACCGCTTGTACGCCTAAGGCTGCCCCGCCCTCTACCACAACACCTCCTAAAGAAGATACCACCGAAACCATACCCGAAGGGGATAGTCCTTGTGCAAAATTTTCTGATGCGCCTTATCCCGACCAGACGCTTGAGCATTATGTGCTTTATCGTGACTTTTTAAAGGCGAATGACTGGAAAACCTCATTTGACTACTGGAAGAAAGTCTATGCCGTAGCCCCGGCTGCCGATGGTAAGCGCAGTACCGTTTTTGACGATGGCATTCGTTTTTATGAGCGGTTTATTTCTCAAACCCAGGATTCTACGCTTATCAATAGTTATATCGACACTATTTTCATGTTTTATGATGAAATGGAGCGTTGCTACCCGGAAGGCATGTATGCCTCGTCCCGCAAGGCTTTTGACTATTATTACAAATATCCGGAACGCGCCTCCAAACTGGAAATTTATAATCTTTTCAAAAAAACCTTTGATAAAGAAGGCTTGAAAACGCCGGATTTTGTGATCAATCCCTTTACCGCGCTGATGGTCGATTTGTATTTTGAAAACAAGCTGGACATGGCTGAAGCTCAAAAATATCAAAAACTGATCCGGGATATCGTAGCCAACGGACTGGCAAAGTGCAAGGAAAAAGATTGCGACCGCTGGCGGATAGTTCAGCAATACTCGATCGAACGGCTGGAAGCATTCGAAACTGTAAAAGGCTTCTACGATTGTCAATATTATAAAAATAAATATTATCAGGAATTTCTGGATAATCCCGCCGATTGTGATGTCATCCGAAATACGCTCACCTGGTTGCGTTGGGGAAGTTGCCCGGATAATGACGAACAACTCCAGGCATTGTTGCAAGCCGCCAATGAAAATTGTGCCACTCCTGCTGCTGGTCCGGCAAGGATTGCCAGTGAATGTTTACAAAATAACGATTATAACTGCGCAATCGAAAACTTCGAGAAAGCTGCAAAAGAAGCTACTGACAAAGATCGAAAAGCACAATACTTACTTCTGGTGTCCAAGATTTATTATGCCCACCTGAAAAACTTCTCTCGTGCCCGTCAGTATGCGCTTCAGGCGGCAGAAGCCAAACCCAACTGGGGTGAGCCTTATCTGCTGATTGGACGTTTGTACGCTTCAAGTGGCCCGCTGTGCGGTCCTGGTACAGGCTGGGACAGCCAGGTAGTGGTTTGGCCGGCAATCGATATGTGGAACAAAGCCAAGCGGGTAGATCCGAGCGCCGCTTCCGAAGCCAACAAATGGATCAATCGCTACAACCAGTACATGCCGAGCGTGGAAGATGTTTTTTCGCGTAACCTGAAGGAAGGTGATTCTTTCTACGTGGGTTGCTGGATTCAGGAGAGTACAACGATTCGGGCAGCCAGATAGTTTTTGAGGTGATGGGGTGATAGGGTCATGGGGTGATTTTTAATAATTTTCATCTCATCAACTTATCGCCCTATGCCCCTATCACCCTAAAAATTATTCCTGCAATTTGGAGCCATAACTCAGATCGCCGGCATCGCCCAACCCTGGTACGATATAAGATTTTGCGGTGAGTTCTTCATCGAGTGCACCCATCCAGATATTAGCCTCCGGAAAAAGCCGTCGAATATAATCCAACCCATAGGAAGAAGCAATCGCGGTGACGAAGTGAATACTTGCGGGCGTACCATATTCCCGCAGCGACTCCACGGCCAAGGCCATCGAAGAACCGGTAGCCAGCATAGGATCTATTACGACCAGCGTAGAACCTTCTATTTTGGGACAGGATACATACTCGATATGAATTTCAAAAGTGCCGTCTTTGTGATGTTTGCGGTAAGCCGAAATAAAAGCATTATCCGCATTATCAAAATAGTTCAGCAACCCCTGATGCAAGGGCAGTCCTGCTCTAAGAATTGCCGCCAGCACAATCTGTTGATCGGGTATATTGACCTTGGCAATACCCATAGGCGTCTCTACGTCAATCCCTTTATAATTAAGCTTTTTGCTCAATTCGTAGGCAATCACCTCCCCCAGACGCTCGAGATTGCGCCGAAAGCGCATGCGGTCTTTTTGAGTATTAATATCCCGCAACTCTGCGATGAAGCGGTTGGCTAACGTATTCTGTTCACTTAGGTTAAAAATCATGGATATTGCTGCTTTTCTGGCGCTAAAAATAGGAAAAACCAATGACTCCAACTCAATTTAGTCATAGCTGATTGTAATTCGGCATAAAACAATCCAAAATCTGCATTCAATGACTTTTAGTGGCCATTTTTACAATCACCTCGTACACCTCGCGCCACGCATGCCATTTTTCAAGTTTGGAAAAAGAACTATTATGCCAAATGGTTGAAAATGTGCCATTTACAGCTTTTGTCGCCTCGATTAATTGTCCTACTCTTGCGACAGCCTCCTCAGGCTGAAATCGCAGGTAATTTTTTAAAGTCACATCCATCACCTGAAATGGATGTACCATCAACGAAGTTGCTTGCTCTTTTTCCAGGTCATACCAGGGATAAGGCGTAGCAATACTTGCCCGAAAGCCGGTTTCAGCAGCAAAACCCATCGTGTAATCCGATGTAATGCCCGTGCCCAGCAATTCGCGGTAAGTTTGCGGCAAGCGCAATAGTAAAAAATGCTGGCGACTGCGCACCACGGGATCTTCCGTAATTTCTTTAAGTCGCTGTACCTCCCGGCGGATTTGCGCCGGCTGCCCGTCGGACTGATATGAAGGATGAATGCCAATGGGGTAGCGTCGGTGTATTTGATGGATCAATTCGCGTAAAGCGGGTTGCCGGGGCGAAATATTTTTATCAAAATTTCCATAATCTCCAAGTAGAAAGAAAAAAATGGGTTTTAAATTCAATTGCCGATGCAGTTGCTCCAGGTATGGAAAACTGTAAAACGGGTCTTCAGCGACACCCGATAACACCCGAAACCGATGGATAATATCCTGAAAATTACCCTTGAAAAAATCCCGGAAAGCCCCGGAAATATTGCGCACCCAGCCCTTGTAGTGATAAGCCCAAGCCATATCCACATCATAAGTGGGCTGAAAGCGGTAGGTCAATTTAGGCAAAGTAAAGCCGGGAAAACGAGCCTCCAGTAACTCCCGCAAACGGCAGGCCCATTGATTCACCAGCGGTTGTTGCAAAAAACCTTCGCGATACGCCAGGCTCGCCCTTGCCGGAAAGCGCCCGTGCACGTCCCGTTCATAAGGCAGATATTCTTCGTAGCGGCTGATCAGATAAAAAACCAAGCTCGGGAAATCGAACGGGAAATCAACTTCCTGGGCGGATTGCTGAAAGAAGGCAGGCAACTGCTCAACTCTAAATAAATCAATCTGTTGCGGTCGGATACCCGACTCAAAGAGCAATTTTCCGGCAGGAATAAAAACTTCTGACGGGTTGCGCCGTTCATTACTATAGTTGATTTTGCAAGCATCAGAGCGGAGATAGGTTTCCAGATCAGTGGTCAGCTCAAAATCCGTTTTGAGCACGTAGCGCAGCAGCACCTCCCAGGCATATTGAACCCGTGGCGTAAGCGTTGGCGTATAAATGAGCAGGCGCATTTGCATTACAGTTGACAAAATCAGCTGGCAAAGATGAAGAAATTTGGCAAAACTCCCATTTATCCTTTTTATTTTTTAAATTTATACCAAATTGAAGCGCCTTTAGCAAACTTTGTTGCGTAAAAAGTATTACAATTTTGGTGGAGGCGGCAGCAGATCATGATTAAAAAACATTGATCTTGCGCCAAATTGTAAGGCAAATTATTTTTCACACCTGTACTAATTCAAAAACATATGGGCAGGATTCTACTTATTCTCGCGTTGTGGGCTTTTTTGATGCCGATCTTGCCGGCTCAGGAGGTGCTGGTTCCCGGAGAAAATTACTACCAGGACAATAAAGGTATTGTTTACAATAAAGAATTTAGTATCAATTTCAAGCTGCATACCAATGGCTACTCCATCGGCGTAGATGTTGGTACCTTGCAAACTTACTATCTTACTCGCTTTTGGAGTTTTGAAATCGGTGAAGTCAAACACCCGAAAGAATTCCGCCAAAGCTTTGATTTTCGTTCTCCTACGACCAACCGCATTTCGCGGGCTTTTATTTTTGGCAAACAGAATGCTTTCATTCCACTGCGCGTGGGCTTCGGTGAAAAACGCTATTTGTCTGAAAAAGCCAAGCGCAAAGGGCTGGCGATCGGTTTAAGCTATGCAGCCGGCGGCTCTCTGGGGCTGCTCAAGCCTTATTACCTCGATATCCTGCGTTATGCCGACGGTGGCAGCGGCGATCCTTTTGTACGCAGCGAAAGCTATTCTCCGGATAATGCAGACGCTTTTCTGAACACCAATCTTATTTACGGTTCTTCCGGCTTTGCCAAAGGGCTTAATGAAATTTCTGTGTTGCCGGGCGCACACGCCAAATTTGCGGTGCACTTCGACTGGGGCGCTTTCGATGAATTTGTCAAGGCTTTGGACGCCGGTGTCATGGTGGACCTTTATTTCCGGGATGTGCCGATCATGGTGGAATCGCCACAGGTTACAAATGCCGAAAACGTCCCCGTTTTTATCAATCTTTATCTAAATTTGCAACTCGGAAAACGCTGGTAACGTAAGAATTACCTGTTGTTGTGACTTTGCTGTTACAAAACCTGTAAACCCTGGCTGCGTCCATGCTGTTGTATTGAAAATCATTTTAGATGCGAGGCATCAAGGATATTTTTATCCATCTAAAGTCTAACATCTAATATCTAACGTTCTGATAAAAATGCTGGAACTACCAATAGTTGAAAGTCCGAAAGAGCGGAAAAGACGTCCTGATTGGTTGCGTGTAAAACTGCCGATCGGCGAAAGTTATAAAAAAGTTCGATCCCTCGTTGACGAATATAAACTGCATACCATCTGCCAAAGCGGCAACTGCCCAAATATGGGCGAATGCTGGGGCGCTGGTACTGCTACATTTATGATTCTGGGGAATACTTGTACACGTTCCTGCTCGTTTTGTGCAGTAAAAACCGGACGCCCGAATGAGTATGATGAAGACGAACCGCGCCGCGTAGCCGAAGCGATCAAGCTGATGCAGGTAAAACACGCCGTGATTACTTCCGTGAATCGCGATGAACTCAAAGACCGGGGCGCTGAAATCTGGTATCAGACTATTCGTGCAGTGAAAGAAATTTCCCCTGAAACCACTATTGAAACTTTGATTCCGGATGTAAAAGCTAACTGGGAAGCGCTGGAACGCATGATCAGCGCGGGTCAGGAGGTGGTTTCGCACAACATGGAAACGGTGCAAAGCCTTTACCGGAAGGTGCGCCCGCAAGCGAAATACGATCGAAGCCTGGAGCAAATTAAACGAATCAAGGAATATGGCAAGCGGACCAAATCTGGCATTATGGTCGGCTTGGGTGAGCAAAAAGAAGAGGTTTTCCAAATTATGGACGACCTCGTGGCGCATGGCTGCGATGTATTAACCATCGGACAATATCTGCAACCAACCAAAATGCACCTCGAAGTGGAAGAATTCGTTCACCCGGATACCTTCGCCATGTATAAGGAAGTCGGTTTATCCAAAGGCTTCGAGTATGTGGAAAGCGGACCGCTGGTGCGTTCTTCTTACCACGCCGAGCGGCATGTTTGATGATAAGACTTAGGAGATTTTCAAAAAATTTCCTAAGTCTTTATACTTTTTTATTTCAACACATGATATAAAGAAATATTTTCACCTCCAGGCGCCCAAAATCACGCCCATCACCGTAAGCGCCACCACCATATAACCACCGTTGATCAGCATCCATCCAGTAGGGCGACGCTCAAATAAGCCCACTACAAAAAAGCCCATCGCTACCCAGCCAAAGCCCGCAGCAAAGCCGGCAAAAGCGCCAAAACTGGTCGTAGTGGAAGGATCGTTTAAAAACATGGCCAGATTGACCGACATAATCAGCGTCCAGAGAAAAGCCAGTCCAAAGATTTTGCCCATATTGGCGCCTTTCAGATCCTCTTCAGTGAAGCCGTTGGCGCGCATCCAGGGTTTGGCAAAAAGCGCCGGGGAGTACCACAATGCGCCGATCACGAAAGAACTCAATGCCGCGACGATCACGGCCAGCCAGTTGATGGTTGAAAAATCCATATTGTTTCAATTTTTATTTACAAAGAAAGCCGAGTTCAAACAAAAAGTATTGGAAAAAATTTACCTTGGAAAAAAGGTTATCTGTTATTGGTTATTTGGGCAAGATGTATTTTGTTTTAAGTTATTGATAATAAGTAAAAAGACTATTTTAAGTTGAACTAAAATATTTTATAAGAAATTGATTATCAGGCTAATTAGACTTTCGACAATCGACTGTAAAACTGTCCGACTGTTTAAATTTATTAAATCAAATTTCGATTTACCGGATAACAAATAACAATCATTTAATTGGAATATAATTCACCGTCTCGCCCTTTGCACGCATATATTCCAGCGGCGAAAGCCCTGAGAAAGCCCGGAAATCATTGATAAAATGCGCCTGATCGTAGTAACCGCATTCGTAAGCCACGCGCGACCACTGTACCTCATTCATCGTTTCCAGGCTGTTGATGACCTGTTGAAACTTGGTCAAGCGCAGGAATTGCTTGGGCGTCAAACCCACGTATTTGCTGAAAAGCGCCAGAAAATGCTTGTGCGAATAACCGGTTTTTTGTACAATATCTTTAATCACGGCAGTCGCGGGATTGGTCAAAATATGTTGCACCGCAAATTTTACAACCGGATTAATATCCATATCATGATTTGCCCGAAAAAGTAAATAATTTTCAACCACCTCGAATTTACACCCCGATGTAGGCACTGCCATTATTCGCTCGCGGAGATCATTTAGTTCATTACCAAATACTAAATCCGCGTTCACCACCTGGTGGTTCAATTCCTGCAAGGGCAATTGCAAAAACGGATACGCCATACCTCTTTTAAACCGAATGACAAACATCGATGAGTTTTCACCACCGGAGCTGATAGACAAAAAGCCGGTACGCATGCCGGAAACCCAGGCTTTGCGGCAGGCCTGTTTTTCGGTAAGTTGCTCGTTATCAAAAATATATTTAGGCGTTTCGGTAAGATCTATAATAATTTCAATAACGCCTTCCGGCAGGAGCCGTTCTATGATATGATGAGGATTATAACCTTCATAAAAAGTAAATAACTCTACATAATCGCTTAAAGGCGAGCGAGGTACGTACAATTCGAGTATCATGGTGACTTCCGTGTTTTCGTTTGCGAATAGCTTGTAAATTAGCAAAGTACAGGCTCTTTTGCAACAAAAACTTGTAATTTTAAAACAAATATTTTAAAAAGTATTTGAATCAGCGGCGAAGAACCGCCTGGTAAAAAGGCATTCCCTTAACGAAATAATCTTCCCAAACAGGCTGGAAACCATAGTCTTTAAGCACTTCATCAGTCTGGCGATTGAGATTGCAGCCTTCAGCGAGGTGGCGCCAGAGCGGATTAAAGAAGTTTTGAAAAAAACGTTTGCCCGGTTTTTCCGACTGGATATGCTCCAAAATGTGCAGTGTGCCACCCGGTTTGAGCCATTTTTTGATCGTTTCGAGCGTTTTATCCAAATCAGACACCGTACAAAGCACTAAGGTACAGACAATTGCATCAAAGCCGCCCGCAGGAACGTAGGCTTCTAGTTCTTCATCACCAGTGCCCGCATGTACCAGCTCGATATCTGTTCGAATGCCAGATTTCTCTTTGTCCAGACGCTCGTGCGCATACCTCAGCATTGCCGCGGAAGGCTCGCAGGCAATCACGTGTGTTCCAACAGGATAAAGCGAAAAATTAATGCCGGTGCCCGCGCCGATTTCCAGGACATTGCCCTGAATATTTTCCAGGATTTTCTGTCGCCTTTTTTGAAATACTTGTTCTTCAAGACGCTTCATAATGGGATTATAAAAGCACGCAACCAAGCGACTGTAAAGACTGGAGAGTTTAGACATTTTCAGGTTGCTTATTTTAACTCCTGGTGGAGAACCAATTCGGGAAATCATCGTTGCGATCACGTTCGCGTTCTACTTTGGTTTTTTCAAAAGTATTTCTTTCGAAGAAAAATTTCTCCTCCTGAGATTCTTCTTCCCACGAATATTTAGGTTTTTGCTCGTCTTTTTCGATGGTTTCTTTAAACCAGAAGGAAGCAAAAATACCGACCACTCCCCCCATCAGGTGGCTTTCCCAGGAGATGCCCTCCTGCCCTGGCAGGATCCCCAAAAGCATGGATCCATAGTACATAGCCACGATCAGCGCCAGCGCGATAGACTTGATATTTCTGCGGAAAATCCCATTCCAGAAGACAAAAGCGACCAACCCATATACCACGCCGCTCGCTCCGATATGAAAATGCCGGCTGAATTCAAACAAATCGGCGAAGCCCCATACTGCCAGCCCGGTCATAAAATAGATCATAATAAATGCGGGGATCGCCACACGCCGGTAAAAGAAAAGTACCATTGCGCTAAGCACAAACAAAGGCGGTGTATTGGAAAGCAAATGCCCCCAGTCGCCATGTATAAGCGGTGCGAAGAGTACACCTCGTAAGCCCCAGATTTCACGGGGGAAAACGCCCAGCCAGCCCAAATTTAGATGCAATAAGGATTGAATCGCCTGGATTATCCAGAGTAATACGATCACATATGCCGGTAGCAGCAGGCTTTCACGGAGTTTTATAGAAAGATTTTTAAACATGTATTTTGGGTTATCAGTTATTTGTTATTGATCCTTGGATTTGCCAAATAACCAATAAAAAAATTTTTGTCACGCTAATATTTCAACTATTTCAAGGAGGATAGGGTTGAGTTCCATGTGATGTTTTGTTGCATTTTCAAAAGGCGTATAACTTATTTTTCCATTGATTTCGCCTACCATCACGCCACTTTTGCCTTCCAGCAATGCCTGCACCGCGGTCATACCCATGCGGCTGGCGCGCACGCGTTCCATACAGGTAGGGCGGCCGCCGCGCTGTACGTGCCCCAGCACCGTCACTTTTATTTCATATCGGTCAAAACTACGCCTTTTCACTTCTTCCGCCAGTTTGAACGCCCCGCCGCTTTCATCGCCTTCGGCAACAATCACGATACTCGCATTTTTTTTCTTTTGAAAGTTTTCTTCCAAAGTGTCGCAAAGTTTGTCTACACTGGTCTTGCTTTCCGGTACCAAAACTGCCTCGGCGCCGGTGGCGATACCCGCCCGCAAAGCAATAAAACCGGCATCCCGGCCCATCACTTCGATAAAAAAGAGCCGGTCGTGCGCATTGGCCGTATCTTTAATATTATCAATGGCATTCATAGCTGTATTGATCGCGGTATCATAGCCAATAGTGAAGTCTGTACCGTAAAGGTCATTATCGATGGTGCCCGGGCAGCCAACGATGCTGATGTCCGGATATTCCGCCATAAAAGCCAGCGCCCCCCGGAAGGTTCCGTCACCACCGATGGCAACGATTTTGTCGATATTTGCTTTTTTTAATTGCTCATAGGCTTTCTTGCGGCCCTCAGCTGTGCGAAATTCATCGCTCCTGGCCGAACGCAAGATCGTACCCCCCAAATGAATAATACCACTCACCGAATGGGAATCCATTTCCTGAAACTCCCCTTCAATCATTCCCTGATAGCCCCGTTTGATACCCACTACCTCAATGCCCTTGTGCAAGGCCGTACGCACTACCGCCCGAATACAGGCATTCATGCCCGGCGCATCTCCACCCGACGTAAAAACTGCAACTTTTTTCATGTTTATTATTGTAGATTGCTGGTTTGTAATATTATAAACTCCCTTTACACGTACTTTCTCCGCACGGTCTTGATAAAGCTTTGGGCAATTTCCAGACGATCTTCCTCTGTCCAGTTGTATTGTTCGGCCAAGCTCATCAGCAGGCTTGTCGCTTCTTCCATTCGCTCAAATTTATTCAGGATTTTGAGCGTTTCGTTGAAAGACTCAGCATCCCGACCAAATAATTCATTGATATACAGCAACTTATCGTTGATTGCAAAAGCCTTGGTCAAATCGGTCACCGGACGCTCGCTCAGTTTTTCCGACAACTCTCGTGCCTGCTTCATTTCAAATAAAGCTGAAAAATTCTTTTGATTGGAACTCCCCGAACGCTGCACAGGTGGCGGTGGTGGCGGCGTTTCCTGCTTTACCTCTATTTTGGGTTCCGGCTGATGCGGCGGTGGCGGGGGTGTATTTTGCACAGGTACATCCGCTTTGGGCGGTTTGACAGTTTCATCAAACGAAGGCGGCGGCGTATAGGTTTGGCGTGGTTGTTCCACTTCAACCGGTTTTGGCGCTACTTTTGTCTCTTCATTCACATTATCCCGGCTGATTTTAGCGGCTTCAGCAGGTTCTTCAGACCCCATATACACCTCATACAACTGCCGGATATAACTCAGCATCAGATCCCGCTCAATGGAAGCCATCGGTCCTTTATTCAGGGCGATACTTTTCTGGAGGGACGTAATTTTTTCCAGGAGAATTCTTGCTTGTTGTAAATCCATTTCTTTTGAGACTTTAGACGATAGACTTTAGATGATAGATGTAATGCCCAATTAACTTAGGGTTAAACTAGAAGTTCTTTGAAAATGCTGTTCACTCCCAACTTGCCAAGGGGCTTTCCCGTTTCGCCCAGCGCTCTGCACATTTTTTGTTTACGCCAAATCGCCGAGCCAGAGAACTGATCGAAGCGCCCTCTATATACAGGCTCCTTAGTAATTTTCTTTGGGAGATCGTTAAAGCAGCATTTTCATGTATTTTTGACATAGTACACTTTTTGACCCTAAGATAAAAAGACATTACAGATAGACTTTAGACTTCAGATCATCTAACATCCAAAGTCTAATATCTATTGTCTGTTTATGATTCCCAAATATAAACAGTTGGATGATTCTAAAAGAACATCTACCTTAGCTTTTCAAGGAATTTTGTATTAATTTATGTTTAGGAGCTTAGGTGTTGAGAAGTTTATGAGTTGAATTCCTCACCTTCTAACCCCTCAACCAACTCCAAACTTCCAAACGTCAAACCATAAACTAAAGGATGTTTCTCGAACCACATTTCAAAGGACAACGCAGCGGCTGGATCGAAGTGATCTGCGGCTCCATGTTTTCGGGCAAAACCGAAGAGCTGATCCGTCGGCTCAAGCGCGCCAAAATTGCCAATCAAAAGGTAGAAATTTTCAAGCCCAAACTCGATACCCGCTACGATGACGCCAATGTGGTTTCCCACGATGCCAATTCGATTCTCTCCATACCGATCGAGCATTCTTCCAGGTTATTGACATTGACCGAAGGTGTAAATGTAGTAGGCATCGACGAAGCGCAGTTTTTTGATACGGAACTCACGGAAAATGTGCAAAAGCTTGCGCTGCGGGGCTTGCGTATTATCATTGCCGGTTTGGATATGGATTTTAAAGGGCGCCCTTTTGGTCCCATGCCGTACCTGCTCGCGGTGGCGGAGTATATCACCAAAGTGCACGCCATTTGTCCGCATTGTGGCAATCTCGCTACACACTCCTACCGCCTCACCGATGAGGGCGATACTGTATTGCTGGGTGAAAAAGACCGCTACGAGCCGCGCTGCCGCACCTGTTATCATATGGGAAATATTTTGAATTTGCAGCTAAAAACAGACCTGAATAAGAAAAAAGCTTAACAAAAGTCGCCGGTTCCCAACAAAGGAAACCAGCGATCTCACCATTATGTTTGCCTACAGAGTTTGCGATTAATTCACGCGACGGCGTTCTTCCTCCGAGCCGGTAGTGCGCTGCCTTGCCTTTTTCACCTTGCTGCTGCCAAAGTTTTGCGAATAGCTCAGGCGGAACACTCTTTCCGAGAAGCGGTAAAAGCCTTCATAACGCAGATTATTCAAGGCCGGCTGGTTCAGCGTCATACGCCAGTTGCCGGTGAAAAACACATCATTGATGCTGAAACGCAGGGTATTATTATTGTTTCCAAATTGCTTCTGAAAACCGAGGTTCAATACGCCAATAGGCGCCGTTTTGACTCCTCCAAAGAGATTGGGTGCGAAGTAATACCCGGAAACCTCAATTGAATAATTTTTAGGTAATCTAAAGCTCTGAACGCCATTATAATACCAGCTGGTTTGTTCCTGCCTAAGGGTGTGTTCGTCCCGGTTGTCATTGATTTGTTGCCACTGACCGGTGAAATTATTTTGCATTTCCCACCACTCGGTGACCTGCACGGGGAAGGATAAGGTAGCCGCCACCACTTGAAAATTATCAAAATTCCGGGCCCGGTTGATCTGACGATTGGTTTCCACATCCACTTCGGGTTGGTGATTTGCAATTGCCTCATTTTCAAAGCTATATTGCAAGGATAGTTGAATTGTTTTCCAACGATAATCCGCTTTTACCGCGTCGGTAATCGAAGGCTGCAAGGCTGGATTTCCGGTCGTAACAGTAGTGGGATCCAGGAAAATAAACCAGGGCGCCAGTTGCAAAAAGCCAGGACGATTGATCCGCCGACTGTAAGAAAACTGAATCTGATTATCATCATTGATCTTTCTGGAAACAAACACGCTTGGAAAGAAATTTCCATATTTTCTATCCACTATATCAGGCTCTTCTACCGTTCCCAAGTTCGAAGTGGTATATTCATAGCGCAAACCTACTTTCAGGTCGGTTTTGTCGTTCACCTTCATTGTAAAGGCAGAATAAGCAGCAAGAATATTTTCTTCCATCGAGAAATCTGCAGTAAAATCGGGATTAGGTATCCACTGATTTTGAATCAGATCCTCCACCCGCAAGTCATTATTAAAGCGGGTAAAAGCACCTTTCAAGCCAGCCTCCAGGGTCATTTTTTCACCGAAATTTTTGGTGTAATCCGCCTTCCCGACCAGAATATTCATAGGGGTAGTCTTTTCTACCCTTAGCCTGGTTTCATTCAAAAGGTTTTGATCGGTATCGAAAAATTGATTGGTATAACCGCTTGGATTCTGAAAGAAATAATAAGCATAATCCAGGTCCAGATTAAGTGTCTCGTTATCCGTAAATTTATGTTGTAGATTGACATTACCCAGCAGGTGCTGCCAATGGTTGATCTCGTTATTGGGCACCAACAACAGTTCCGTGGGTACACCATTCTTGAGGGTAGTGACATCATTGATCGCATCCATTTTCCAATAGCGGTCTGCCCAGCCGGTCAGGATTCCAAGTACGGTTTTTTCGCTCAACTCATAATCCAGACCAAGGTGTGCGAAGTGCGTATGCGTGTGCGTCGGATCCCGGTCACTGTTGCTATCGGTTTCAAAAACATCGCCGCCAATAGTTACACTACGATAATTCGTAAAGCGTTGTGGATTGTTATTGAACGAGTAAGAATAATCACCGTACAAATTAATCTTGTTTTTATGTACATTAAAATTGGTACTACCACCGTATTTTTCTTTCATCCCGTAGCCGGCATAAGTGGTGTAGGAGCCATTCACACCATCTTCGGTGCTTTTTTTCAGGATAATGTTGATAATTCCGGCATTACCCTCGGCGTCAAAATTCGCCGGAGGTGTGTGGATCAATTCAATCCGGTCCACATTATCCGAGCTCATACCTTCCAGCATTTGCACGATTGAAGAAGTGGGCAAGCGACTGATTTTACCATTAATCATAATCACAACGCCATTTTTTCCACTCATGGAGATAGCGCCCGACTGCTGACTGACCTGTACACCCGGAGAGCGTTGCAGGACTTCAAGCGCAGTGGTACCGGCAGAGGTAATGCTATTCGCCACATTCACCACCATCCGATCGATTTTTTGCTCAAACAGTTGCTTTTTGGCAACTACGCTGACTTCTTCCAATTGTGCCGCATTGGTTTTCAACACAATAGCGTCCATGTTTTTCCGGGTACCATTGTTTTCAACCGAAAATACTTCCGTATAATGATCGGCAAAACCGATCATGGTAATTGCCAACAGATAATCGCCGGTTCTTACATTCTCGATAACATAACTTCCATTTTCTTTGGTAACGACACCTTTGATTAAGGAAGAATCCGCGGGTGAAAGCAATAAAACATTGGCAAAAGACAGTGGTTGTCCTTCTTCGGTGATCACATTACCGGTGATTTGCGATTGCCCAAAACTGTAATGTGCCATTGTCATTAGCACGAATAGCGCAAAGGGTTTCATAATGTTTTTCATGATTATTATTTTATTCGAGTGAAAAGACAGACAGAGGTCCTGGTAAGAGTGCCCTACCTGCATTATGAGAATTTGATACTTATTTAATTTTGAACCTTATTATAAGGTAAAGATGTGAGACATTGAGTCAGGAGTTTATTTTATAAAGTGAAATACTAATTATATAAAGCATAATTTATGTCATTGACTATCAATGAACAAACTCCTTCGACCAAGATTACGCTTTATACGACTTGATTATAATTTTTTACCGTGTAACATCACTGCATCCTTATCCACGCGCACCCACAGTTCGCCTTTCATTAACTCCCTTGTACGCTAATTTTTCGACTGTAATAGGTCTGATTTTCAACTACTTGTGTTTCCGATTTCCTAATTTGGTATTAATGCTTTTTTTCCAAATAATGCTTTTTGAGTAAATCTTCACCAAAGTCGTTGCCTTTTTCACGAAGGATGGCATGAATGTGATTACCGTCGTTTTGAAAGCCTACATTATCGTACTCAATCAAAAAATCGGGCGAGTGAATAATATAGTAATGTGGTTTGTTGTTTTCGAGGCTTCCTACCCAGGCAAAATATACCTTCTCAATCCCGGTTTTCAGCATCTGCTCGTATAAGCGATGCGCCGTTTCATGCTCAAAATTGTGCATATATTCCTGGATCAGAATTTTCAGCATGGCTTGCTGGTCTTCGTTCAGTTCTGCGGCAGCTATGCCATAATAGGAGGTAATCCGTTGACTACTATTAGGATTGGTAATAATATCTTTCGGGACTTCTTCTTTCAGGATAGCCTTCGCCTGCTGACTTTCCGAGAGCATATTGATGAGCATAAAACCATAATCCTCTTCTTTGCTCAATACCCGCCAACCGGCGTATTTGGAGGATTTTACTTCCGAAGGGTCAGTGCCATAAAAAAATGGAGAGGTTATAATTTCCTTGTCTTTTATGGTGATATTTAAAGCCAGGTGATGTCCTCCAAAATCCAGCCCCCAGGGTTCTTTACTTTGAGGCTTACCCCAAACGGAGATATAATAATTGCTATGTGCCCATTTTAAATCCTGAATTATTTTCAAAGTTTCCTGATCTATCTCTCCTTTATCGAAGGCTTCCTGGTACAGAGTATTTAAAATGTCATCTAAAGCCATGATGCTGGTGGTTTTCAGGTAGCCCTGCGAACTAAGCACCGCTGTGAGTACTCTGTGGAAAGCCATCCGACTCTTATCGGAAAGCGAACCATATTGGATACCGGCGCGAGGCGCCATCCCAACCGGTAAATTGCTCCATTTCTTTCGTAAGGTGTCCTCAAATGCGTAGCTGGCTTTTTGCAATTCTTCCGTATTCAAAGTACCCAAAAATTGTTGCACGGTCGCCTCGAGGGAGGCATTAACTTGCGCAAAAGCAGCATTAAATTCCACCATACAAAATATTATAATAATTGGTATAAAAGGCGATTTTTTCATAGATTTAAAATATCACATTGTTAAAATTATATATATTTAAAGGCTTGTTTTTAACACCCTCCAAGCCTTTTGCACCCGCTTGTAAATAAGCTCATGTAAAGACTTGGAGGTGAGGTTTTTAGTTTTTATTATAAGCCATCTACGCGCACCCACAGTTCACCTTTCATCAGATCCCTGGTCTCATTAATTTTGCGGGTAAAATATACCTGGCTCATTCCGGGATGCACTTTTTCCATTGTTTCTTGAAAATTGCCGCCACCCGTGTTCATGTCCTTCCAGGTATTATAAAAATCCACCGTATAAGCATCATAAGGTTGCTCTTCGCCGTAAGGAAATACAGGACTGTACAGCCCCCAACCGGAACGGCCTCCCTCACCTTTCATGGCTTCCATATGCATGGGTTTGGCCAGCTTGGTTTCCATTTCATAATAATCCTGCCAGTGCCCATCCGGGACACTCATATAATTCACCACCAGGTATTTAGGCGGATTGGTAGCCGGATCTTGTTTGAACGCTACATCCACCTGACGGATCACCTGATGCATCGTCAGGTCGCGCATTTGTTCGGTTTTATTCGCTATTGCCTGTTCTTCTTTGGAAAGCTTGGCAAACACATCATTCCAGCCCTGGTAAAATTTTTCGATGCCATCCCAGCCGCTCACCGTAGTGACGGTTACATAGTCATAAGCCGTACTAGTTCCTGAAGGGTAACGAACTTCATATAGTGCCCAGTCGGTGATATTACCTGCCTTTTTACGCTCCTGGTGGATTTTTTTCCAGACTTTGGTTTCGGCGTCTAGATATTGAGAAGTCATACCAGGCTTGACTTTCATGTTATCAATGATCAGGAAAGTAGGCGGTTGGTCTTGCCCATAGGCTGTTGGGGTAAACAGGGTACTCATCAAAAAACACAGCAATAAATAATAACAGTGAAAAGAAAAATTTGAGCTTTTCATAATGTTTATAGGTTTAGGGTTGAATAATCGTGATATACACATTAAGCTTCTACGCAATAATGTCATGAAATGATCAAAGGAGACTACGAAAAACTTGGAGTTGCGTAAAATCGAAATGAAGTTGTTGTGCAGTACAAAGATGGTGATAAGCCCGCTTAAGCACTAGCACTTATCTTGCAAATGCTAGCACTTATCTTGCAATGTAGCATTTTTTAGACTGATTATCAATTTTTTAAAACAATAATTGATCCTACCTACACATGCCTGGGACTACTTGCTTCACGGTGATTTGAAATAAACGCTTCAGTTTATGATATACAATTTGTAAAATCCCGCTAACACAGCCCTTCTTCCTGGCTACGAAAATGAAAGTCTGCTTATTCTTGATAAAATCCGAATGTAAAAAAACAGACCTGGGCGTAGCGCTGTATAAAGCTGCCAGCCGCCGCGAGCAGGTGCCGAAGATGATGTGCTCGGTGCCATATTTTTTCAGCGCGTACGCCATGGAAACCCAGGTAAAATAATTGATTGACGTCTTCCGGCGGTAAGCCCGGTCTATCCAAAAGCAGCAAATCTCGGTGTAAGAATTCGGCGCTTCCATTTGTGCATAAAGCTTTTCGTGGACTTCCGGCGCAGCGAAAAACTCGATGGTGCGCAATTGCTCCCCGCTGCCTAAAATAAAGCCGCCGATCATTTTATTACCAAGGTAAATACCAAAAACATGATTCGATTCTAAATACGCCATCGGCACCGGCAGCCCAGAGCATTTTTCGTAGGTATTGGCATAGAAATCAAGCGCTTGCGTTGTAGAGAGTTTTCTGAATTTTGGGAAATGTAACATGATTCAAAGTTTTAATTAAAAAAATGGGTGAAATGATTTAACTTTTAGATTTTGCTTATGCTTTACATTGAATTTGGGCATGAAAGTCCCAGTTCTTTTGCGGCGCAAAAGATTTAAAAATCTGTTTTACAATAGATTACAAAGTATTATTTCTCGACAATCAACTGTTCGTAGGCTTGCGCATAGGCAGCCAGCGTGTGCGGACCAAAGGGCGTGGAAGCCCCTTCGTAATGTTGCATATCATATTCTTCTTTCGTCGTGATGTACTGTGCATAATCATTCGCGTAAGTACTCAGTATTACATGATCTACTTGCTGGTTAGCATGGTCAAATGCTTCTTTTATTCGTTCGCGCAAGCGCCTGCCCGCCATGGTCGTAATTTCGCCTGGAATACCTACTATTGATAAATTTCCAATTTTGAAAACCTGCAAAGGCAACCGATGCGGCGCTAAGCGTTCGTTTTGTTGCGGCACCACCACAATTGGTTTGGGATGATGCCCTTGCTTCATTTTTTTAGATAGCAAAAGCGGCAACCTTGTTTTGAATTTCAAACTCGCCAGCAACGACATGACCAACCATTGCCAGCCCACCGCATTAAAGCCGACTTCGCGCACCGACAAGCCTTCCCGAATGACCCGAGCCACGCGCTTCATTTTCCCGGTGATCGGGTGCTGGTAGCGAGGTATGGAATCCTCACTGCTGGCAGCCGTGAGCGACAGCCCCAGCGCGTAGGGGAAGGTTCGCTTGTTCGTGTTCACAATGCTGACACTGGACATATCCACTTCCTTGTACCCGTATTTCAATTCCCCTTCAACTTCTTCTTTGCTATTGATAAACAGGCCCTTAGCTCGTTCAAACTGTAGTTCGCCGTGCAAATTGGCATGTGCTTCATCATGCATTCCATCCGGCAAACCAAAAGCGACATTGCCCGACACATCGCCGCAATTGCTATTCGCAAAAGCAGCCACGAAATCAATATTACCAAGACTTTCAGCAGCATATTGCTCCATTTTTGCACTGGCAATGCCTTTGTTATCGCCGCTCACCAGCGTATTAAACTGCCCCAGATCGGTCGGATGTATCGCATACCAATTGATTAAACCCGCCACAAACTCTTCATTATCAACGCTATGCACAAATTTAAAAAGTAACATTTCTGTATCCGTAGCGCTACCATATCGCTCGCGTTCCTCGTGCGGATTGTTTTCATAAGCCGGCATACTCCTTTGTGCGCCGCAGTTTTCCAGCATTCCTCGATTGATGTAAATTTTGCCTGGTTTTTTATTGGCAATCGCCAGTTTCAAGGCTCGTACAATACCGGAGGCCAGAATTTGAAAAGTCACCTGGTCAACCTTACCAGATGGCTGGTCGAAGAGCATATATCCCGCGTAGCCGCCCGGTGCGCTGTGCGTGTGCGTTCCCGCGATCAGCAGGTTTTCTTTCGTAAATACCTGAATATCTTCACGTTCCAATGCTCGTAACACCTCCGTTTTCAGCAATTTTGTGCAAGACCAAAGATCAGCGATGACAATGGCAATAGTGCGCGTCGCATCTTCGATGACGAACGCCCGTGCATACAGCTCGTGCAATACGCCCGTGGTGCGCTGCGCCGGATCGGACATGCCCTGCATTTGCAGCCCCGTCCGTCTATCTGTTATATCACTTTTGCCAACGCCGATTTTGTAATGATCCATTTTGTTGTAATTCATTTCAAAAATTGAACACTGCAAAGATGCAGGTGAAACCACCCAAATAGCCTGCATTTATTTTTCAAAAAACAGGATTTATCTGACCAAAAGCCTTAAAATTCCAGGATAAATCTTACACTTAGCTTGAAATATAAACACTAATTGCCTGATAATAAATCAATTGCGAAAGTCTCTTGGCGACGTGCCAAATTCCTGCTGAAAAGCACGCGAAAAATAATTGGGATCGGTAAAACCGACATCATAAGCAATTTCGGAGATAGTTAGATCGGAGTTTTTGAGCAATTCGCTCGCCCGTTGGAGGCGAATGGAGCGAATGAGTTGGGAGGGCGTCTGGTCGGTGAGCGCTTTTAGTTTGCGATACACCTGCATTTGACTCATGTGCACCGCGCCGGCGAGTTCGGGCACGCCAAAATCGGCATCATCCAGTTTTTCTTCCACAGCGGCGCGCAGCTTTTGTAAAAATTCATCCTCCAAAGGATGAGCAGCAGCGGATTCATTATTTGAAGCTTGAATATGTTGCGCATATTTTGCCTGCAACTGGCGGCGCAAGGCAACCAGTTTTTCCAGGCGAACCTGCAATTCTTCTTTATTGAAAGGCTTGGTCAGATAAGCATCTGCGCCGTATTTCAAGCCCTCGATGCGGTCTTCCTCGGTAGCTTTTGCCGTAAGCAATATAATGGGAATGTGGCTGGTGCGCTCGTCGCCCTTGAGCGTTTCACAAACTTCATAGCCGTCTTTTTCCGGCATCATTACATCGCTAATGATGATGTCAGGAATTATTTCATACGCTTTATCAATGCCAATCTGTCCGTTGGCAGCAACCTGAACATTATACGTGGCTTGTAGCAGCTTTTGAATGTATAAAACCACATCGGGATTGTCTTCGATGAGCAAGAGCAAAGGTAAATCGCCGTTGCCGAGAGCTGGTAGTTCTGTATTGAATGCTTCCTCTTCTTGCCGGGAAACAACCGTTTCGGTCTTGGTTTCTTTTTGTTTGGTAGCTTTATCTGTAATCGGCAGCCAGATTTTAAATACAGTACCTTGCCCCAATTCACTCGTGACGCTGATCTCGCCGTCCATCAAATCCACCAGCTCTTTCGTCAGCGCCAAGCCAATGCCGGTGCCTTCGCCCTTGCGCGTGAGGGAATCATCCGCCTGGTAAAAACGGTCGAAAATATGTGGCAGTTGCGCTTTGGAAATTCCGACACCAGAATCCTGCACAAGCATCTGTAAATGAGGTGTTTCGCCTTTCATTTCACGCCGAACGTGAAAAACGACTTTCCCGTTTGCTTCGGTAAATTTGATCGCATTCGACAACAAATTATAGACAATGTGCTGAATTTTCGCCTCGTCGTAATCCATTCTGATTGCTGGCTCTTCTGAGTAAAACGTAAGCCGGACGCCCTTTTCCGCAGCCATCGAGTGGAAGGATTCGGTGAGATATTGTAAATAAGATATAATATCGTTATTGATTTTATTTAGTTGCAATTTTCCGGAATCAAGTTTCGACAGATCGAGCAGCTGATTGATGAGGCGCAGTAAATTCTGGCTATTGCGGCGGATTAACTTGGTTTCTTGCGCGTACCCCTTGATCTGATCATTCATACCCATGATAACCGTGAGCGGCGTACGAAACTCGTGGGTGATGTTGGTGTAAAGCCGCGTTTTCATTTTGTCCAACTCGACTACGCGCTGTTTTTCCAGATCAATTTGTCGCCGCCGGAAGCCCATTCCTACTGCAAAGGTCATCAAATGCGCTACGGCAGAAATTTGCAAAATATAATAAGGCGTGTAAGGTGAGCCAATAAAGACGCTTTGAGTGGATAAAACCTGCAAAATGCCATTTACTAAAATTGCCAAACCAAATACCCCGCCTGCCACCGCAAAATAAAGCGCCACCGTATCGCGGGAGCGAATGAGCAGATAGCAAAAAATGATACCAAACAATGCGAAAGGCACGATCAGTAATTTTCCAAACTGGACCACCCGAAAATCCCGGGTGATCAAATACAAAATGGCAAGCAGCAACAGCATGGCAATATTCGCCCAGATAAACCTGGTGACGCGGTCATTCCACTTGGGCATAAGCCGTTTCAGCTGCACGAAGCTTTGCATAAAAACGAATGTCATGATGCCGGTTAAATATTGCAAAAACAAAAATAGCCCCCACCCCAGGTACGGCTGATTTTTGAATAAAAAACCCTGCCAATAGCCAAAATCACCCAGCGTCAGCATGGACACGCAGACCATGTAAGCGCTGTAATGAATGTAAGTAATATCCCGAACCATTATAAAAAAAATCAAATGGTAAAGGATCAGCGCCCAGATGATGCCCTGGAAAAAGCCTTGCCCAAAGTGCCGGAAGTAAGGCTCGGTATTAACTTTCCAAAAATCAGCATTAAATAACTTGATATCAAATCGAAGCGGGTTATTCAGAATTCTTTTCGCTCGAATGTAAAGTCGGCGGGTTTCATTACCATCCAATTCCAGCATGACCTGACCGCTGTAGCCTTCGTCCCGCAGGAAAAGCCCGGGCTCTACCGCACCGATTTTTCCGCGGGCGGAAACCATTGTGCCGACCAATTTTTTTTCGTCCAAACCAAAAACCTCTGCCTGCTGCTCATAACCAAGGAATAGAACCCATTGCCGGGGAACAGTATCCGGATTGGTAACCTCCAGCGTAAACCAATAAATATTTTTGCTGCTCACCGGAGCTGCAATACTGGGAAATTTTATAAAATCAGAAGCAATATCTTTACGGGCAACATCATGAAAAGTCAGATTTCCATTGGTATCCGGCAAGAAATAAATAAAAGGTAATAATGAAATAGAATCCTGGAAATAAGTTAATTGCTGATGAATAAGAATGGAATCCTGGTAAATAGGTGCGCGATCTTCCGAAAACGTTTCTTTATATTGGCAACCGTTACCCAAAAATGCGACAACAAAGCCATTCAACAAGAGTAATATAGGTTTAAGGCGTCTCATCATTATTCCACTATTTTCGGATTGCCTGCACCATGCTTTATAATATTAATAAAACAACCCCTAAAAAATAGTCTGATATTCAAATGTATAGATACAAATTTAATATTATAAAAGCTCGAATTTTCTCAAGTTATTCAATTGAGAATTAAATGTAACTAAAATCCTGGATTTTGGTAATAAACTTTGGCTTAATAAGCTAAAAATATGTAGGAAAGAACAGCAGTCCAAGAAAAATTTTCGAGGCGAGTTTTGGGGTTTTCATAATGGTTTGATTTTTACTTAAATAATGGTTTTTTGGGGTATTCTGATTTTATAAAAGCACTTAATTCTTAGATATATACCGCTCCGGAATCGGCTGCCCTTCTTTTTCTACGTCCCAAATCAGAGAATTGATGAGCCATTTGCCGTTTACTTTAATAAGCTGAAAGCTATTGACACCTCTTTCAGCTTCTTCTGATCCGTTGAAATAGTCCACATTCACACTGAGACGGTGAGCTATGTTTCCGAAAAATTCTGTTTCTCCCCCACCTTCCATTACTTTTACCGAATTGATTTGTCCTTCATCTGCCATTGCTTTGAATCCTGCCATGTAATCGCTGATAGTTACGAACTGCACCGTATCGCCGCTATAATCATACAAAGTAGCTTCCGGCAAAAAATGAGACAAGACTGCTTCGATATCAGGTTTTCTCCCTTCTTCGAAGGAAAGAGCGGCATACACCGCTTCTATGGCCTGGTTGATGGCTTTTTCTTCGGCGGAAACAGGCGCCTCCGTCTCGGTTATTGTATCTGCTGATTCTGCCTCATCAGAGGGTGAAGTACAGGAAAAACAGCATAGCAGCATCAGGGCACTTAAGAAGCTTAGGTTTTTCATAAGTGTTTGGGTTTAAGTAGTCGGACAGTTTTACTGTCGACCGTCGATAGTCAAATTAATCTGACTATCAAATTATTAGGAAATATTTTATTTAAACTTAAAATTATCCCTTTACTTAATAATGAAGGAATATTTTATTCAAATAAAGCATCCACCTTAGCCAGGTCGTCATTTTTGAGCATGAAAGCGCTATTCGCGTACACAATCTGCCAAGTATCTCCCTTGGGTTCGCAGATAAACGTGGTGCGCACCGGCAATTTGCTAAAGCTAAGATCGGTATAGTCGGTCACAACTACCTGTTGCCCGTCTTCCGCGATATTCACCATCCTTTTGTTAACGGTGTAGGTAAGTTGCGCCATCATTGCAGCCATGGTAGAATCCTGGGCATACCCTTCCAGAGTACCCAACATCTTGGCTTTGTCAAATATTTCTTCGGGGTCGGTGCCGAAAAGCTGAGCATCATCCGCTACCAGCGTTTGCAGGGTATTGTCCTTATTTCCGGCGGCAGCGTCATAATATTGATCCAAAATTGCACCTACTTCCTGTTCGATTTTTGCTTTGTCAATAGATTCCGGTTCTGATGCAGAGGTATCCGTCGCATGCTGGCAGGCGGTGAAGTACAAAAGACATGATAAAACAATGATTAGGGTTCTCATTTTTATGATGGGTTTTGGTTAGTAATTCGATGAAATGGTCGAGAGTCGAATTTCGACTTCGTCAAGAATTGAGACGGACTATGAGCTGAAAATTATATCGCGTAAAATTGTAACCTGTAGGAAATGTGTGTAAAGATGCAGAGGAAATGAAATGATTAGATCAATTGATGTGAAATTAATTAAAAAGTGTCTGAGAATCAAATTTTTACAAAAAAATCTATTTTTTGCGACGCTTCGAAGCGTATTTCACTTCCTCATCGAGCAGCAAGGCTTCCTGGAAGATTTCATGTATGGCGTCTTCTTTTATATCGCTGACCTTCGTAAAAGAAATGCCCGCTACTTGCTTGCGGTCTTTAAAATCGAGCAAACCTTGTTCGTTAGACAATTCATTGGCACGGGTAAAGGCGAGTTCTACGCCATCTTTAGTAGGATTGAGATAACAAATCCAGCTTTTGCGAAAATAAAAAGGAATTTTGTAACGGATTTTTCCGCTTACTTCCGGGTAAGATGCGAGCAATTCGTGCAGATGCAGCATAATTTCCTGTTGATCGCCTTCGAGTCCATAAATATAATCTAGGCAGGTATTCATTGAGTCGGTTGTTGTTGTTTACAGTAGAAATCTCGTACTTTTACACAAATTATCCAAACAATGCAGATCATGAAATTATTTTTCATTGGCTTATTTCTGACAGCGCTCGCCATGCCCTCCAACGCCCAATCCAATTCACTGAATATCATGACTTTTAATATTCGCCTGGCAACTCAAGCCGACGGTTATAACTATTGGGGCAACCGGACCGATCTGGTACGTAGTATGATAGAATATCATGATGCAGAAATCGTTGGTTTGCAAGAAGCTATGCGTGTACAATTGGACGATTTGGCAAGAATGCTGCCCAATTATGAATGGTATGGCGTATGCCGCACCGATGGAACTACCACGCCCGATCCTGATAATGAATTTTCCGCGATTTTATATAAAAAAGACCGACTGGAACGCCTGGATGGCGCTACTTTCTGGCTCTCCGAAACACCGGAAATTCCAGGTTCCAAGAGCTGGGACGCAGCCATTACGCGCATTGTGACCTGGGCAAAGTTTCGCGACAAGCAGTCGGGCAAGGAGTTTTTCCATTTCAATACGCATTTTGATCACGTGGGCGCCAAAGCCCGTGAGGAAAGTGCAAAATTGATCCTGACCAGAATTGCCGCCATTGCCGGGGATGCCCCCGTGGTACTGACCGGCGATTTCAATTGCGAACCCACCGATACGCCTTACCTTATTATCACCGATAAAAAAGACAGACGCCACCTACAAGACGCCTTGTTTATCTCCAAAATGCCGCATCACGGTCCGCTGAGCACCTGGAGCGGCTTCAGTTTTCCGGGTGTGCCCGGCCGGCGGATTGATTATATTTTTGTAAATGATCAAATATCAGTTTTAAAACACGGCATCCTGGCTGAATCATGGAGTGGGCGTTTCCCATCGGATCATTTGCCGGTGCTGGCGAAAATGGTGATTGCGAGATAGATTTTGGTAGCTCCGCTACTTGAAGTTTTCAAATTTATTCCTGGTCAATTGGAGGAACGAGAACACCAAGAGTAATTTAGCGTATCCTCTTATATTTCAGTGAAATATCCTTGTATTGAGCCTATCCTAAGCACCAAAAAATATTCTTACATTTCTTATTTTCTAGAATTTTTATTCTAAAAAACGTTGTTAATCAAACTTTTTAACTACTTTTATATAGTTTTTTTGAAGGATTATACTTTTTCTGGGGATTCGACCATTCCCTTTTATTTTTTCAGTAACAAACAAAATACATTACCTAATCTTAAAACTCAACTGATACCATGTCAAATTAATACTGCCTAGTGCTTATTTCTCATACTCCAATTCGGTTTATAGTGAAATAGATTGCAAGTTGATTGCAATCTTGAACGTATTTTACTTACCATCATCAAACATAATTAAATACCACGGAATTGGGGACTCTGCAAAGGAACGAAAAGTAGTGCCTTTCGGATAGAAGCCTATTTCGTCACAAATAGGTTCAGAAACCAAAATAGTGTGTTAAAACTCTCCTAGTAGGTTTTTCAAATAGTAGCTATACCACTTTTACACATTGAATAAAGTGTAAAAGCATGATTTGTTTTTGCCAAAATTATTTAGTCACCAATTTAAAATTTTGTGTATGAAGATGCTAAAACTCATTCTTAGCCTTTGCCTGTTAGCAATGTCATACAGTTTGAATGCACAGTTTGCAGTAAAAGGAACTGTTATTGACGACACCGGAACCCCATTAATCGGGGTGAACATTCTGGAAAAAGGGACTCTGAACGGAACCGTTACAGATGCAGACGGGGCTTTTTCACTGAGAGTCGCTAACGAAAATGCAACGCTTGTTTTTAGTTACACCGGCTATGAAAACCAGGAAGTCCCACTTGCGGGAAGATCCAATTTAAATATTACACTTAGCCCGGATGTTGAAGTTTTGGAAGAAGTGGTTGTCACTGCTTTAGGATTCAAGGAAAAAAGGGATAATTTATCTTCCACGTATTCAAAAATCGAAGCGGAAAAGGTAGTTCGAGATGGCGAATACAAAATTATTGATGGTATTGCCGGAAAAGCTTCCGGGGTGCGAATCTCATCCGCTTCGGGCGATCCGGGTGCAGGGGCAAACATTCAAATCCGCGGACAGAATACAATAACCGGTGACAACCAGCCTCTTATCATCGTGGACGGTGTACCCTTCAATAATGACTGGCTTCGTGGTGATGGTAGTGAATCTGATGCCGGGGTTACCCAACAATCGCGCCTGAACGATTTGAATCCCGACGATATCGAATCTTTTCAGATATACAAAGGAGCATCAGCAGGGGCATTATACGGTACCCGTGCCATGAATGGCGCTATTGTGATTACCACAAAAAGAGGTAAAAAAGGTAAGGTCAATGTAAGTTTTTCGTCCAATCTTTCTGTAGATCAAATCTCTGTGAAGCACCCACTGCAATCGGCTTATGGTCAAGGCGCCGATGGCAAATACAACCCAACGAACTTATTCTCTTGGGGCGATAAAATTGCCAACAGAACAGGTGGAGCGGACGAAGTAAGAACAACGGGTGAATTTTTTGCCTCCGAAACGGGCAATATTATTTATCCGATTATTACCAAAAACTCGAGAGATGTATTTGTTGACAGTAATTTTGACAAGGTATTCCAGGATGGCTTGACCTGGGATAATAATCTGACAATCAGTGGAGGAAATGATCGGGGAACTTTTTATCTAAGCGCCGGTCAAACCAATCAGGACGGAATTATTAGAGAAAGTTATTTTGACAAAACGAATCTTACGCTGGCTACCGTGCAAAATCTGACCGATAAGTTTAAAGCCGACATCAAGGTCAATTTTATCAATTCGGAATCCAACCGAACACAGCAAAGTTCTAATACCGCCGGTCTCTATCTGGCACTGTTGAGAACCCCCCCCGATTTTGATGTTACCGATTATATTGGGGACTACGTGAGCAGTTCAGGAGCCGTTACGCAATCAAGACAGCGGTCTTATCGTCGTTATCTGGGGAATAATGACAATGCCATTTATAATAACCCATTGTGGACTATTTACCAGCAAATCAATACTGCAGATGTGACGCGCTTTGTAGGAACCGCATCATTAACGTATGATTTCACCGATGCTTTTAGCTTGGTATTCCGTTCTGGTGCAGATGTGTACGACGACGGAAGGGTATATTTCTTTCCATATTATACCGCAGGGGCAGATCGTCGCTTCGGATTGTTGCGCGACGAAACCTTTTTCAATCAGGAATATAATGCTGATTTATTGGGTAATTTGAATCTGGAAATCACACCGAAATTAGGAGCCAATGTTATCTTGGGCTTTGGAATGAATGATCGCAGCCTCAAGCGGAATTTCCAGCAGGCGGATAATTTTATCGCCAATTTCAGAGGACTGCTCGACCCAACCGAAGTTTCCAGAAAGGAAAACATTACAAGTGAAGTAGGTCGTACCTTGCGTCGCAATATTCGTTTCTATGGAACTGCTTCGTTTGACTATGCCGATCAATTATTCCTTACGCTAGGTGGAGCGTATGAAAAGCACTCTACCCTGGCTGATCCATTTTTCTATCCTTCGGTAGAATTGGGTTGGAATTTTACTTCTTCTTTTGCCAAACCCGAATGGTTTAATTTCGGTAAGCTGCGTCTGTCCTACGGTCAAGTAGGTAATGTACCTTTGGCGCATCGCGCCCAAACCGTTTATGAAGTTGGTTCTTTCTCTTCTTTCTCCGATAATATTACCCTGGAGGATTTTGGAGGGGGCTACCAATTGGATGAGCGCGTTGGTAATTCCGATTTGAAACCTGAAATCAAAACCGAGTATGAAGTCGGTGTCGATCTTCGCTTTTTCAGAAATCGAATCGGTCTATCAGCCACATATTATGACAACGAGATCAAAGACGCGCTTTTGGATATGACGCTCGTGCCATCTTTGGGTTTTTCCGAAATTTATGGCAATGGCGCCACACTTGAAAATAGTGGTTTTGAAGCAGATATACGTTACGATTTTCTGAAATCCACTAACTTTTCTGCAGGCGTTTCAGCTAATTTTAGCCGAAACAGAAACCTGGTTACCAAAATCGAAGGTGGTGGTGTTATTGACTTCACACCTGGTAGTTCTGTAAAATCCGTAGCTATTCAGGGGCAACCCGTAGGCGTATTCTACACGCAGGCTGCCCAACGAAATCCTGATGGTAGCTTGGTTTTGAATGATAATGGCTTTCCGCAAATTGACCTGACGGGCGACAAAGTAGTGGGTGACCCTAATCCCGACTGGCGCGGCGGCTTGGGCTTCAATTTCGGATATAAAGACTTTAATCTTTCTGCACAGTTTGAAACAAGCCAGGGCAATGATTTTTCCAGTCGCACTCGATTCATCATCAGCTATTTCGGTACACATGCTGACGTAGGCAATGAATTAACATTAACCAAGGACTTGAAAAATTACGCAGGAAAAGTAATACCATCCGGTACAACCGTTCGGGGCAATATCCGCGACTTTGGCGGTGGCGATGTACTCCTGGATGAAAGTTATTACACCACTATTCATGGCTTCGGTGATGGCGTGCTCAATGAATTTACGGTTTCAGACGGAAGCTGGACCAGATTGCGCGAGCTTCGCCTGAGTTATACCCTGCGTACACCCGGCTTCAGAAAAGCTACCGGTTTGAGCTCAATTGAGTTTACAGCTTCTGGTCGTAATCTTATCATCTGGACAGATGTAGTAGGTGCAGACCCCGATATCAACCAGTTTGGCGTAGGGCAAGGGCAAGGGTTAGACTATTTTACCAATCCCGGTGCTAAAACTTATACGTTTGGAATAAAGGTGAATTATTAAGAAGCTCGAAAAATAATAGCTGATATCGAGTTACTTATAAACTAAAAAAAATAACAACATGAAGTCAATATATAAATTCATGGCACTCCTTTTGGTTTTTACCATGTTCTCTTGTGATGAATTTTTGGATGTGAACGAAAATCCAAATCAATTGGTGGAAGTGCCTTCCGGCGACTTGCTGCTCAAAGGCACGATGCTAGCTAATACTCAATTGCATAAAGGTCAATTGATGCGCGTGGCTGCCTATTATTCAGGCGGTCTGATCGGTAAAAGATTAGTTCAGCAGACAGCTTATATTTACAATTTCACACCCGGTGATTCGAATGCAAGCTGGGAATTTCTTTACAATGGTATTTTAGTTCAAAACAAAAAAATACGTGAAATTTCTCCTGAACTGGACCTGCTGCAAGGCATTATTGATATCAATGAGGCAATGGCAGTTGGTACCGCGACCTCTATCTGGGGAGATATTCCTTATTCTACAGCGTTGCCTGATAACCCGACCTTGGCATCTCCAGACCCAACCTACGACTCGCAAATATCTGTTTTTGATGCTGTTCAAAAATTGCTGGACGCCGGTATTAGCAAGGTTGGAAGTGCAAAAACAAGAGTAGGTAGTGAGGATATTTTCTATGGTGGCGATAAAACAAAATGGACGGAAGCCGCCTACACCTTAAAGGCTCGGAATTACCTGCTTACCAAGGATTATCCAGCTGCGTTAAACGTAGTTTCCAAAGGCATCAGCAAAGCAGCAAACGACATGAAATACAACCCGATTGGTACGGTGAACGAAAATAGTAATCTGATTTACATCCTGGCAAATGGTAGCCGTGCTGGCGACATGACCGGCGAAGGGGCTTTCTTGCAACAATTGCTCAATCCTGCTAATACCAACAGCCGCAACAATGCTAAAACCGACGAAACCGCGCGTAGAAATTACCTGTTTGTCAAGGGTGACGGTTCCAGCATGAAAGGTATTGATGCTCAAAAAACACCTATGCCTTTGGTTACCTATGGCGAAAACCTGTTGATCTGGGCAGAATGTTTGGTTCGTGGCGGCGATAGTGAGGGTGCAATTGGGAAATTGAACACCTGGAGAGCACACTTGAATTCTGGCGCTGCTTTCAATCTGATCAACCCAACTGATACCTACAAGTATGAGCCTTATGTATTGGCAGACTTCCAGGCTGGAGGAATAGAAAATTTGGATGGTATTGCTGTAAATAGGGCGATTCTGCGTGAAATCATTGAAGAGCGTTATGTGACTGGTTTTACTACCTACATTCCGTTTGATGATGTGCGCCGTTTGCGCAAGTCGGATAGCGATGTGATCGTACCTTTCCCCTTGAATACAACGACCGCAACCATGAATCCGCAGCGATTCTTGTATCCTGGTTTGGAAATTGAAGGTAACTCTAATGTACCCAAGCCGCTGCCGGATCTTTTTACAGTTACAAAAGTAAATGAATAAATAATTTCATTTAGTAAGTAAAGAGCCAACTTTTTTAAATAAAATATTTTATAAGAAGTTGATTGTCATATTAATTTGACTTTCGACGGTTGACTACAAAACTGTCTGACTACTTAATTGCACCGTAATATGTAATGTACTGCGGTGCAATTTTATTATATACTTATGATTATTTTACACTCCTTACAAAACGCTGCCCGTAAGCCTCGTAGCGATTCCCCCCCGACCAACCGCCAAACCGGCGATAGGCGATTGGGCTGTAGGGTAAAAATTCACTGTAAGGCCGACCAAACTCATAATATCCGCCTCCGCGAAAGCCAAAGCCACCGGTTTCGGTAAGGCCGGCCGGCCAATCTTCATTCGTAGCAAAGCCATAATAGGACAAACGCCCGTCTCCGTGCGAGCCAATAAACGCACGCCCTTTGGGATGCCCGATGGAAATGACACGCTCCCAGATGCTGCCCGCCAGATCCATCACCCAATAATAAGAAGCGCCAAAATAAGCTTTGGTTTCATCCGAAAGTTGGTCTTCCGTCCAGCCGTTGAGCATAATAAAATTGCCCTCCTGATCGTAGGTCCGCTGTACTTTTAATTTGGAATCTGTATTCCAGGGATATTCGCCGGCAATCGGTTTGCCGGGGCCACGCGCGGCTTTTGTAAACTCAAATTCGGTCATGGGGCGAAGTCCCGCCCAATCCGCATAAGCCATTCCATCATCCCAGCTCATAAAATTGCAAGGCCGACCGGGCGCCCCAGCTATGTATTTCCCGTTTTCTACTTTGATCGTGCCTCGTTTCTGATAATAATCCTTGCCGCCGAAATTGGCGCGGTGCTGGCTTTGGTCACTACTCAATGAATTCAGAAAATCTGCATATTGCACCTGCGTGGGTTCGTACTTCATGATATAAAAAGGCATCACACCTTTCGGGAAATCCGCTGGAATCGTGCCGGTTTGATCCCCTTCGTAGCCTTCGGGTGCTTTATAATACAGATTGCCTGTAGTTGGCCCCACTTCAATGACCTGTTTCTCGGAATTGATTTCAAATAAACCGACGGCATTACCCTCATTATCAGACAAATACATTGCACCATAAGCTTGTGCCCGGGCATCGGGATCGCCCAGTGTGAATCCGTCCGCCGGAATGTAAACCATCTCTATGCCAAAAACGTGAAAAGCCGCGCTGCGCGGGTTAAAATTGCCGAACTTGGAAGCATCAATACGAAGTCGAATGATGGTTTTTATGTTGCCTATATAATTGTTCTTTAAACGAATAAAAGCGCCGACGCCATCTTCAGGCACCTCAATTTCCAATGCTGCGCCTTTGCTTGTTTCGATTATCTGATGTCCATTCGTATGCAGATAGCCATGTACATAGCCGTTCAATCCGCGATTGAATTTACTAAAAACCCAGGCAGCATCATGATTTCTGGCATTGCGCCAGGCATTATTCCACGTTAGAGTAAAAATGGTGTAGAATTCATCCCCTTCCTGATACAGAATGGGCGATTGAATGCTCAAATCACTCGCAAATGTTTTTGAAACAAGGAGAAAAGTGAATAGGAGGGTAAGAGCTGTTTTCATAGCTGGAATTTTATTTTTTCCAAATTTAATAATCTGACAATGATGATTTTAAAGTAAAGACAAAAACATCTCCAAAAGGCTGCTGGCACAATTTTCTTTTATGTGTGCGTTTTCCAAAACAATACGAACAAATGTTCGTTTTTATAACAAAACACCTTATCTTTGTGATAGCTAAAAGATTGAACGCTATGCCAGATATGACGAAAATGGAACAGGAATTTCAAGCCAGAATCGACCGCGACGAGCGCATCGAGCCGAAAGACTGGATGCCGGACGCGTATAGAAAAACGCTAATCCGCCAGATTTCGCAGCACGCACACTCGGAAATTGTGGGTATGTTGCCGGAAGGTAACTGGATCACCCGCGCCCCTTCGCTGCGCCGGAAAGTGGCGCTCCTGGCGAAAGTGCAGGATGAAGCCGGTCACGGTTTGTATCTCTACGCAGCCGCAGAAACCCTGGGGATCGATCGCGATACTATGATCAATGAATTGCACGAAGGCAAAGCAAAATATAGTAGTATTTTCAACTATCCTACCCTTTCCTGGGCGGATATCGGAGCTATCGGCTGGCTGGTGGACGGCGCCGCTATTATGAACCAGGTGCCGCTATGCCGCACATCTTATGGTCCTTACGCCCGAGCTATGGTAAGAGTTTGTAAGGAAGAAAGTTTCCATCAACGTCAGGGCTATGAAATTATGCTCACTCTGAGCCGGGGTACCAAAGAACAAAAAGAAATGGCACAAGATGCACTGAATCGTTGGTGGTGGCCGAGTCTGATGATGTTTGGCCCAAGTGACAAGGACTCCAAGCATACCGAACAAAGTATGCAATGGCGCATTAAGCGTTTTACGAATGATGAATTGCGCCAGCGATTTGTGGATATGACGGTTCCACAGGCAGAATTCCTGGGATTAACGGTGCCCGATCCCGATTTGAAGTGGAATGAAGAAACCGAGCACTACGACTTCGGTGAAATCGACTGGAATGAATTCTGGAATGTGGTGAAAGGAAATGGTCCTTGCAATCGTCAGCGCATAAAAGACCGCGTGAAAGCTTACGAAGATGGCGCCTGGGTACGCGAAGCAGCCATGGCTTACGCCGAGAAACGCAGAGCGAGAGAAGAAACCGGAGCAGCGCAGGTTGCCTGATGTAATCTGAGAACTGGAACGCTTTGAGCAAAGAAGAGGAGAAGACGGGTTGATTTTGATTTTGATAAATGATAAATAAGAAATGAAAAAAGACTGGCCCCTCTGGGAGGTTTTTATTAGAAGTAAGAACGGTTTAAGCCACAAACACGTTGGTAGCCTCCATGCCGCCGACGCGCAAATGGCTATTGAAAATGCCCGCGACGTCTATACCCGGCGCAGCGAGGGCGTCAGCATTTGGGTGGTGGAATCCAAGCATATTACTGCCTCCAGCCCTAACCAAGCGGAGTCTCTTTTCGACCCGGCAGATGACAAAGTTTACCGCCACCCTACTTTTTATGACTTGCCCGATGAGGTGAAACATATTTAAATTGCTCTTGGTGTCATGGGGTTATAATATTTTGGTCAGAACCTACGACCCACTATAACACCATCGCACTATAATACAATGAACCTAAAAGAAGCACAGCTCGATTACATCCTCCGTATGGGCGACAATGCCCTGATCCTGGGTCAGCGCCTCGGTGAGTGGTGTGGCCACGGACCTGTTTTAGAACAAGACATTGCCATTACCAATATCGCGCTCGACCTGATGGGGCAAGCACGCAGCCTCATGCAATACGCTGCCGAATTTGAAGCCAAAGGCAGGGATGAAGACCAGGTCGCTTTCCTTCGGGATGTCCGCGAATATCGGAATGTATTGCTGGTAGAACAACCCAACGAAGATTGGGCTTATACAATAGTCCGACAGTTTTTCTTTGATGTGTTCAATTTTTATTTTCATCAGGAAATGACCAAAAGTAAGGATGCCCACCTGGCTGCTATTGCCGAAAAATCGCTGAAGGAAATCACCTATCACCTGCGTTACAGTTCGGAATGGATGATTCGCCTGGGTGATGGCACTGAAGTAAGTCACGAAAAAATGCAGGTTGCGGTGGATGAGCTTTGGATGTACACCGGTGAGCTAACCGAAATGGATCAAGTGGACGAAATTATGGTTGCCGAGGGTATCGGAGTAGATCTGAATAAAATCAAGCCATTGTACGATCAAAAAGTCAACGAAATCCTGGCAGAAGCCACCTTACAGAAGCCTGAAAATGACTGGATGCAAAGCGGCGGGAAAATAGGTCGTCACACAGAACATCTGGGCTTTATTCTTGCGGACATGCAGTTTATGCAACGCGCCTATCCGGATATGAAATGGTAGAATCTTGGTTTAGGAAGTCAAGAAAGTTGAAGAGGTTTATGCTCCAAAATTTTACTTCAGCTTCTATCCCTTAACTTCCTAAACCTCCTCCGCCTTCTAAACCACTTTCAAATTTCATAGCCTTCATTTCCTATTTTGCACTTTCCTTAGTAATTTGCCCCATCTTTATTCATTTGAACCGAGTTGCCTGCCAAAACCCATCGGGATGAACGATATTATTGACTTGTATCGCCAGATCGTTATTCAAATTGCTACCCCCTACAGTACGGGTACAGGTTTTTATTTGAAAAAAACCAACCTGATTGTTACAAATGAACATGTTATCCGCGACAACGCTACGGTTGTCGTTGATGGAGAAGGCTTTCCAAAGCAACTGGTCAAGGTATTGTACATCGATCCCAAATATGATCTCGCTTTCCTGGAGGCGCCCACAGATTCTACCTTGCCCGAAGTAAAACTCAGTGCTGACAATACCCTGCGTGAAGGCGACCAGGTGATTGCCATCGGGCATCCCCTGGGGCTGAAATATTCCGCCACCAAAGGCATTGTGTCCAATGCCCGGCACGAACAAAACGACATCTTTTACATTCAGCACGATGCAGCGCTCAGTCCCGGCAACAGTGGCGGCCCGTTGGTAAATGAAAAGGGCGATGTGGTTGGGATCAATACCTTCATCATGCGGGATGGCACCAATATTGGCTTTTCGTTGCCGGTAAAGTACCTCGCAGATTCCATTGTAGAATTCCAGGCGGCCGGCGGAAAAATTGGTACGCGTTGCTCATCCTGTTCCAACCTGGTTTTTGAAGATACCATTGAGCAGGGCTACTGCCCACATTGCGGCGCTAAAGTGCAACTACCCACGCAGGTAGAAATCTACGAACCATTGGGCGTAGCCAAAACAATTGAAGAAATAATTGAAAAAATTGGTTACAAGGTTGAGCTGGGCCGCGTCGGCCCAAACAAATGGGAAATTCAAAAAGGCAGCGCCAAGATCAACATTTCTTACTACGAAAAAACGGGACTTATCACCGGAGATGCTTATCTTTGTGTATTGCCCAAGGAAAATATAAAACCACTTTACGAATACCTGCTCCGCCAGAACTATCAGACCGAAAGTCTGACCTTCAGCATTCGCGAGCAGGATATCATTCTATCCCTGCTTATCTTTGATCGCTATCTGAACGTGGAAACGGGTTTTCGCTTGTTCAGCCACTTGTTTGACAAAGCCGACTATTACGACAATATTCTGGTCGAACAATACGGGGCACTTTGGAAAAGCGAAGACAACTGATTTCCTAAAAAAAGAAAGCGCGATAATATTTTTGCAAATGATGACGTTGTTGTGAAGTATTACATTTTGAGGAAAACATGGTGATTATGAGTGTCTTCCATTTTGCAATTCGCCATATCACCGCAGCAACACGTCATTTTATAGGCTTATACATATTGTTAAAATTATCTTTTAACATAAATTTTTCCTGGCTATTACCAGACATTGCTTAATATTGCGTATCGAAGAGTTGAGGTTTGATGTTGAACGTTTGAAGTTTTTGATCTTTTTACGTCAGGCTTCAATCATAAATCCTTCAAACTGATATATTTGGAAAGCAATTTTACAAAGAGCTTCTTATGAAAAATCTCAAAAATCTACTCGCTGCCGGTTTAATGATGCTTTTCACGGTTTCATTAAGCGCGCAGGACATTCACTTTTCGCAGTTTTACCTGTCGCCTTTGAATTTGAACCCCGCCATGACCGGTGTGATGAACTGTAACATTCGCCTGGTCTCCAATTATCGCAATCAATGGGGAAGTATTCTTCGCTCCAATGCGTTCAGTACTTATTCGGTTTCATACGATCAAAAGATCCCGGTGGGACGCTACGACTACTTCGGGGTAGGCGGTACTTTCTGGGGCGATCGCGCCGGTGAATCCAATTTCTCAACGCTGACGGGCAAATTGTCTCTTTCCTACAGCAAGCGTATGGGCGGTACGCGCAAATTTGGCAACTACCTCGTGGTGGGCGCTGAAGGCGGTGTAGCGCAACGAAGCATCGACTTCCTGAACCTGCGTTGGGGTACCCAACACGATGGCGAGGGCGGTTTCGATCCGAACCTTCCAACGCAGGAAAATCGTTTCGATCGTGACAACTTTTTGTTTGCTGATATGGCAGCCGGTTTGCTCTGGTTCATGGTAAAAGACGAAAACACCAATTTCTACATAGGTGGTTCGTTCCACCACCTGAATCGCGCCAACCAATCCTTTAGCAGCAACGACGAAGATCTGCTGTACAGCCGCGTGACTGGTCACGTGGGGGGTGAATTTCTGGTGAGTGATAAGTTCGGTCTGGTGCCGGGCGCAATTGTGATGAAGCAAGGTCCATCCTTCCAGGTCAACGCCGGTACGAGCCTTAAGTTTTTGCTGGGCAACCGCATGGAATATCAGGCATTCCAGATTGGTTTGTGGGGACGCCTGGGTAACAAATTTATCCCGGCAGGCGAAGGCAGCGCGGAAAAAGTGGGTATTCTCGGTGATGCCGCAATTATTTCCACTCGTTTTGATTACAACAACTTTAGTCTTGGCTTTAGCTACGACGTCAATATTTCTCCTCTGAAAGCTGCCAGCAATTCCAATGGTGGCTTTGAATTTGCTTTGGTTTACAAAATTTGCAACCAGGCACGCCGCGGCGTTTACTGCCCCAATTTCTAAATTGGAAAAACCTCGTAGGTTGATTTCAATCTACGAGGTTTACAATTTATTTTTCCTAACAACGTTTTCATGTCATTACAAAAATTGCTAACTTAGAACTTTCGTTAGCAACAATGAGAGAGAACTGCCAAACTCAATTTTCTGATCGAATTTTTTTTATTCGCTAAGCCCCCTCGAATTGTTTAACTTTGCGGTCACGTATTGAGAAGGAGGTTTTGAGTATCTTATTTTAAAAAAAAACACTAAGACATGTTTGGTAACAATTCTACGAAGAAGGAGGCAACCAAAACCAACGGTACACCCAGCATGAACTCACTGAATACCTTAGTGCAAGGCACTTTGGTAGAAGGGACAGTGAAGTCGGAAAGCGATATTCGGGTAGATGGAACCATCAAAGGAAAACTGATCTGTGATGCCAAAATAATTATTGGTCCCGGTGGCTCGATTGAAGGCGAGATCAAATGCAAAAACGCCGTGATCGAAGGTAAATTCCAGGGGAATCTGGAAGTTGCCGAACTTCTGAACATCCGCGAAAGCGCCAATGTGAGCGGAGACGTTGTCACCAATAAACTCATCGTCCAGTCGGGCGCTGCTTTCAATGTCAATTGCACCATGGGTGTAACAAAACCCTCTGGCAGCAATACTTTCAGCCTGAAAAAGGAAAAAGACGAAGAACAACCCAGCCTGAAGGCTGCAAAATAAATCCTGATTTTTCCAGGAATAAAGAGAGCGCCAGGGTTCCTGCTGGCGGACGCCCAGGAATTTCCTGGTTCTTCATAAACAGATTTTTTTCTTTGATAGAACCCGGTTCAGGATATGGCTAATACTCCTCCGGAGCGCGAAAATAACACCGAAAAACGCCCTCCTGCCCATTCGTATATGAAATATACCGGCATGGCCTTTCAAATGGGTGCCACGATAGCTGTAGGTGTACTGCTCGGAAAGTTTCTCGACCGTTATTTTGAGACGGATCGTCCCTATTTTTCAATGCTTTGCTCCGTCGTTTTTACCGCAGCCGCCGTTTATCTGGCTATCAAGGATTTTTTGAAAGAAAAATAAACGAATCAACCACTACATGAGCCGACGTCCCTTTTTTACGCAACTTACCCTCCTGACCATCATCGTCGCGCTTGCACTCCTGGGCTTGCAATTCGGGTCCATTTTACAACAGGCAACGCTTTTTTCATGGATCAGTTTGATCTTTTTCTTCATTTTCAGCATCGCTATTTATTTTCTTGCGCACAGGGCAGTACACAGTACCAGCAAATATGCTTTTCTCAATGTGGTATTGGGCATGACTTTCTCTAAGATGTTGCTCTGCGTGGTCATTGTGCTGGTTTACAAACAAATGAACGCTACCCCTTCCAAGCTATTTCTTGCCATATTCTTGGGCATTTACGTGGTTTACACTATTTTTGAAACTTATTGGATGATGAAATTGAGTAAAATAAAATCGGATAAATCATCAGCTAATCAATAGGCACTAAGCCCAAATATCTTTATGCTTTAATATTTAAATATATGGAAAACAACGCATTCAAAGCTATCGTCAATGAACAGTTCGAATTCGCCGATCTTAGTAAAGATGAACTTGATATTGTTACCGAAGGCGATGGCCGCTTTCATATATTAAAAAATAATATAGCGTATCGTGCTGAGGTTGTGGATACGAATTTCGACCAGAAAACTTTCACTATCAAGATCAATGGCTCCGCCTACGAAGTTAAACTGGAAGACAAATACGATCAACTGGTCAAGAAGTTGGGGCTTTCCAAGCAGGTACATTATAAAGTAAAAGACATCAAAGCGCCGATGCCAGGTCTGGTGCTCAACGTGAACGTAGAACCGGGACAAGCTGTGCAAAAGGGCAGTGCCTTGCTGATCCTGGAAGCCATGAAAATGGAAAATGTGATCAAATCGCCCGGAGACGGCGTCGTGAAATCCATCAATGTAAAACAAGGCGAAGCAGTGGAAAAAGGCTATTTGCTCATCGAAATGGAATAAATGCAGCCTTCATTGTAAGGAACGTTTCACAAAAAAACATGAGTCATCCCGAATTTTAAAAATGCCCCGTTAGGGGCAAAATATCGGTAGATATTTTAAAAGAAGAACATCTCCGCGTGCCATAGGTACGCATTATAAAGCATACCTACGGCATGCAAACCGGCGCAATGGATCATTTCTACCAATATTCCGTCCCGACGGGACGAGTTTAGCAAAAATTCGGGATGACTCATGTTTCATATATCCCATTTTTTTTATTTTAAATCTTTATTTCATTATTCAATTTTGCCGATTTGCTGCTCGCTAGACTTTTTATTTTGTACCAATTGCTTGTAAGCATCCAAGCCACATTCCAGAAATTTCGCGTATTCCTGCTCGTCTGGCGTATAACCTACCGGCTGGTTCAGCAATTCTCCCTCCGGCGAAAGCAGTACATAATAAGGTTGTGTATTGGTATTAAAAAACTCGGTCTGGAAATACGACCATTTATGCCCGTTATTGCGGATCACGCGCGTACCGCCAGTCGCTTTTGGCACTTCAATCTGCTCAGATTCAAGAGCTTCGATTTTTTCATCGACGTATAATGAAATTAACACATAATCATCTTTCAAATATTTATACACTTCCTGCTCGGGCCATACGTGCTCCTCCATCTTCCGGCAATTGACACAGGCATGCCCCGTAAAGTCAATCATGATAGGCTTTCCAACTTCTTTGGCATAAGCCATACCTGTTTTTAGATCTTTGAAACAATTCAAATTTTGCGGACAATCGCATTCGTAAAACCAGCTATAACAAGTGGGCGGCGCCAAGCCGCTCAGTAATTTCAAAGGACGTAGAGAGCCTGCTTTTTCATCATAAATAAAACCGGTTGCCAGATACACCGCGAAGGTCACTGACAGCAAGCCCAGCCCAATCCGGGTGACAGATAATTTTTTGATTGGTGAATCGTGCGGGAATTTAATCACGCCAAACAAGTACAGCGCCAAGCCAATCGAGATCAATATCCACGCGCCCAGGAATGGCTCAATTTTCAGGATTTCCCAATGCTTTACGAGGTCAGCATTCGATAGGAATTTCAGTGCCAGCGCCAGTTCTACAAAACCGAGTACCACCTTCACCGTATTCAACCAGCCGCCAGATTTTGGCAACGAACTCATCCAGCCCGGAAATGCCGCAAACAGTGCAAACGGCAAAGCCAGCGCCAGTCCAAAGCCGCCCATGCCCGCTGTAAGTTGCCATGCGCCCCCGTCGGAAGTCAAAGCCCCCGCCAACAAAGCGCCAAGAATTGGTCCTGTACAGGAGAACGACACCAAAGCCAGCGTCAGTGCCATAAAAAAGATGCCTAATGCCCCGCCGATGCCTTCGGCAGAGCTGGTTTTATTGACCCAACTACTTGGTAAGGTTAGTTCGTAATATCCAAAGAATGAAAAGGCGAAAAACAGGAAAATCGCGAAAAACGCGATGTTCAGCCATACATTGGTGGAAATATCGTTCAGAATATCGGGATTCAGGTTGTCCATCAGATGAAACGGCGAACTCAACAACAAATACACGGCCAAAATGAAAAAGCCGTACATCGAAGCATTAGCGATGCCTTTCTTGCGATCCTTGCTGCTTTTGGTAAAAAAACTCACCGTCAGCGGAATCATCGGGAACACGCAGGGCGTTAGCAATGCCAGAAAGCCACCGAGCAAGCCCAGCAGGAAAATCGACCAGTAGCTTTTGCCTTCTTCGGAAACCACCTCATCGCCGCACTGCGCCACCGGATTACTCAGGTCCGGTTTTTGAATATCGCCAAACAAAACCTGAATCGGATCGCCCGTAACATTCGCCATTTCAGCGCTTTCCAAGTCACCGATCGACAAAGTCAGATTTCCAAAATCCGCCCGGAACGGCGTATCAAACGGGATACAGCTCGACTCATTACAACTCATGTAATGGATTTCACCTTCCGCCATTTTATTAATATCACTCACTTGCACCCGCTGCGTGAAGGTCGCTTCCTTCTTAAATTTGATCACATTGATGCCAAAAATATCGTCCATGCCCTCGATGCGCTGCGGGCCTTCTTCTTTGGCTTTTCCTTCAACTGTAACATGCTCATTCCCAAAGAAATCAAATTCAGTCGGAATCGGGCCATCGTCGCCAATCAATTGCGAATAAATATACCAGTCGTCCTGCACTTTGGCTTTAAAAACCAAGTCAAATTCAGTCTCGCTAATTTTCCTGATCTCGCCCGTCCAGGTCACAGGTTCCAGAATTCCGCCGGATGCATTCACCGAAGATTGCACAGCGGCTTGTTTCTCAGCCAGTTGCGGTTGCGTATTGATATCCAGGGCTGATTTTTCTTTACTTTCAAAAGTAGCGCTCGCGGCTTTATCCGTTGTTTCCTCAGGTTTAGGGGCAGCTTTTTTGGTCATCGTAGAAACCAGCTGGAAGGAAAAATCCTCCTCAGTCGGCGGCAGGCAACGCTCATCGTCACAAGTCATGAACTCCAGATAACCGGAAATCGGCTTGCTCAAATCCTTGACCTTTACGCGCTGCGTAAAAACCGCTTTCTTGGAAAATTTGACCAGGTTCATTTCAAACACTTTGTCGTACGCTTCCTTGCGGTTGCCCGACTCCTGATTCTTGCCTACCAGTTGATAATGGCTGCCTTCATTAAAATAAAAATGCGTGGGCACCGGGCCATCGTCGCCATCCAGGTATTGAGAATAGATCACCCAGCCATCGTCAATCGTGGCGGTGAAGACGAGATCGAATTCGCTTTCGCTGACTTGTTTATAGGAAGTACTCCATTTTACCGGCGTGAGAATTTGTGCCGACAGGCTGTAGCCCAGTACCAGCAAGGAAAGTAACAACAATGTCTTTTTCATAACGCTTTGGATTGAAAGTTGCAAATCGCAATTTTCTTTCTTTTTTTGTTTGCCCGGGGTTTAAATCTTGTACCGCATATCATTCAAAAATGTTTCATTCAGGCTATTTCAAACGATGTTAAAGTAAGTTAAAATGCTGAAATTAAGTAGTCGGACAGTTTTACAGTCGATTGTCGAAAGCCAGATTAAGCTGACAACCAACTTCTTATGAAATATTTTATTTTAATTTAAAATTGTCCCTTTGCTTACTTGATTGGAATCACAAAATCTACCGTTTTTGGCGGTAAACATTGCTCATCATCGCAGGTCATAAATTCCAGCGAACCGTTTATTTTTTCGGGCTTTCCGGTCAGTTTGATCCTTTGGGTAAATGCTACTTTTCCGCCGAATTTGATCAGATTCATGCCAAAAATCTCGTCGTAGCCTTCTTTTTTATTCCCACTTTCGGCTGTTTCACCCATCAGTTCGAAACTGTCATTCTCGTCAAAAATAAAGCTCGTTGCGATCGGTCCTTCGTCGGATTCCAGATATTGCGAATATACATACCAGCCTTTGGCTACATCGGCGGTCAGGATCAAATCGTATTCGGTTTGGCTGATTTTTTTGGCTGCAAAAGACCATTTCACCGGATCGAGTTGGGCACACAAGGAAGTGGCAAGCGCCATCGCAAATAAAAATGTTGCGAACAATTTCATAGTTTGATTTTGGTTTGGACTTAAAATGATTGCAAAAATAGGCTTATCAGCTCAATGCCGTTGCTGCCGGCCGCACGATTAATAAAAGATTAACACTCGTAACGCTGATCTTTGATCGGCGTGATCAATTTCAAATGAATTTTTAATCTTTGTCCGAGTCGAATTGTTAATGCATACTAATGAACAACATCCTGGAAACGACGATCTTTGGCGAGCAATTTCTTCTCCATCCTTTTCGGGCGATGTACTGGGGGAGGGAAAACGCCCTGCTAATCAGCGACTTACACCTTGGAAAAGTCGCACATTTCCGCAAAGCGGGCATTCCGGTGCCGGGAAACGTGAGCGATCACAATTGGGATCGATTGTTTAGTTTATTGATTGATTTCCAGCCGAAAAGAGTGATTTTCCTCGGCGATTTGTTCCACAGCGATCTGAATACGGAGTGGGTGGATGTTTGTAAAATGACCGAGCAGTTTGCCCATGTAAAATTTGAACTGGTTCCCGGCAATCATGATATTTTACATGGAAAAAATTACACAGAAGCTCGGCTTTATTTACACGAACCCGAGTTATTTATATATCCATTTATTTTATCGCATCATCCATTACATCATATTCCTGAAAATTACTATAACCTCTGCGGGCACCTCCACCCCAGCGTCTGGCTGAAAGGCTCGGGCCGTCAAAGGTTAAAGCTCCCGTGTTTTTATTTCACTGAAAATCAAGGCATTTTACCGGCATTTGGCGCATTTACCGGTACTGCGGAGATTCAACCCGGGAATGGAGATCAAGTTTTTGTGATCGCGGAGGATCGAGTGGTAGAAATAACCTAAAAAGGCTGACCTAGCGTGGATCATGCCAGACTTTCCCACCAATTGGTACTCACGAGTTGCCTGGTAGAATATATCTTACCCGGGAATGGTGTAAAGGGAGTCAAATTTTGCAACTGTGCAGCTTGGGAGAATTTTTCAACGGGTTCTCGCCAGGGATGCATCGCCAGCGCAAAACCACCCCAATGAACAGGCATCGCTACCTTTGCCCCGGCATCCAGAGCTGCTTGTACGCTTTCTTCCGGGTACATATGTATTTGATGCCAATTTTCATTATACTGGCCACATTCCATAAAAGCAAGATCAAAAGAGCCAAATTTAGCGCCTATTTCCTGAAAATGACTGCCGTAACCGCCGTCTCCGCTAAACCAAATCTTTTCCTTTTCTGACTGCAGCACCCAACCGCCCCAAAGCGACTTTGATCTATCCGTCAAGCCTCGCCCTGAAAAATGACGGGAAGGAGTAAATGTTATACTCAAATTATTATATACCTTATGATCCCACCAGTCAAATTCTGTAATATGGTCTTCGCTTATGCCCCATGCTGTCAAATGCCGTTTTACGCCAAGCGCCACGAAGTAATGAGTCGTCTTATGCTTTAATTTCTGAATACTGTCCAAATCAAGATGATCGTAATGATCGTGACTGAGCAAGATCAAATCTATCGGTGGAAACTGGTCGATAAGTTTCAATGTGTTATTCAAAAACCTGGTGGTAGGAAACGGCGCTATGGGGGAGGCATTTGGTCCCAGCATCGGATCAATCAGTATATTTAAACCATTCATACGCAAAAAAATGGCGGAATGCCCGTACCAGATCACCTTTGTATCATCCGATGGCGCCAAGAATGTTTTTTCATCAAAAGCCTCCATTGGTATGCCCTTCCGAGGCGCCTTACCCGCTCGCTCAAATAACTGTTTATAAAGCAGTTGGGGGATCGTTCTGAGCGAAACGTTCATTTCTGTATGCTCCAGATTCTGGAACTTACCATCCTTCCAATTGGGAGATTGAGCATATCGTTCCAAAAGCGCGTTGGTTACTTTGCCACCAAATTGAGTCATATATTTATTTTATTAAATATAATACAATTGTTTTATTTTATAAGAAATGATTAAATATTTATCAAGCAATGTAAAAAGACAAATTCAAATGAGATATTCCATAAAAATTTGATTATCAATATCATTCAACTATCGACTGTCAACTCTATAACTGCCCGACTACATAATCATTTCACTTGACTCATAACTACCCTATCGAAAACCCGGTCACCTAGATATATTCTTATCCAAACCATTAACCTGGCAAATTTCCCTGCCCGGTACCTAGTTTTGGGATGTTCACTTTTAATCGCTTCCGAAATCGCATTGGAAATAACCGAAGGCGGTGAAGCTGCGTTGGGTTTATCGTAAGAGTCTTTGGTAGCGTTTGCTATTGCGTTTGCCAGTTTTGCGTAAGCGCCTTTACCGGAGTACTTAAGCACTGGTTCGTACATCACATCTCCAAACTCCGTAGCGATAATGCCCGGCTCAACTAGTACTACATTTATATTATGGTCTTTAAGTTCTAACCGCAGACAATCGCTCCAGCCTTCCAGGGCATGCTTCGTAGCATGATACCACGCGCCGAGTGGCGTGTAAATTTTACCCCCCATCGAAGAAATATTGATGATTTTTCCGGATTTTTGTGCGCGCATGTGCGGGAGTATTTCCTTGGTGATGCTTGCCAGTCCGAAAATATTTACTTCAAATTGTCTCCTTGCCTCCTCCATTGGAATATCTTCAACGGCCCCGTAAAGCCCATATCCGGCGTTATTGACAAGTACATCAATTTTACCTTGTTCTTTTAATATCTGCTGTACGCCTTCCGCAATCTGATTCTCGTTCGTAACGTCCATCGATAGGGCATGTCCGCCTGCATTTACCAAATCCTGCATTTGATCTACCCTGCGGGCCGCACCATAAATGATGTGTCCCTCTTTGATCAATTGTAACGCGGTTGCTTTACCGATTCCGGAAGATGCTCCGGTGATTAAAATGACTTTTTTATTATTCATTATAATATTTTAAGTGAGTAATCACTATTAATTTGAAATAAAAATTTTTATACTTTGTATTTTGATAAAAGAAACGATTTGAATTGTTTTTGCTGCTTAATACCGTCTCTGAGAATGCCAATCGAAATAGTGTCCAGCAGTTGTTCTAAGAGTTTCGCCTCATTCTCAGGGGATTCGAAGCCTAGTTCCGAGAATGCCCAAGTCAATTTATCTGTCAGAGGTTTCATTTTTTCAGGCTGGTAATATTCCTGCTCCCACTTTAGCTTAAATTGTAATTTCCAGTAATCGTAGTCCGATTCGTCAATCGAGAAAGGCAATTCGATCGTTTTTCGGATCACTTTTTTCGGATCACTTTCAAAAATAATATGCGCAAAAACTTCATTTAATCTTCTCTCTGCATCTACTACAATCGCATCAAGTAAGCCTTTTTTATTTTCGAAATGTCTGAAAATCAAGCCTTCCGACACGCCTGCCTGCTTGGCAATTTTACTGGTAGAAACGGCATTGTAACCCTCGCTGGCAAACAATTCCAAAGCAGTAGATAATATTTTTTCTTTTTTGTCTGTCATT
>CAZGAU010000005.1:0-66426 GCA_964523725.1 uncultured Saprospiraceae bacterium | reverse complement strand
ATCTGAAGGAAGTCCGTTTCATGGCGCGGCACACCGGACCCGCCCTCTCCCCTTTTCATGGTTGGCTGCTTTCCAAAAGCTTGGAAACACTGGCTGTGCGCATGGAACGTCATTGCCAGAACGCACTGGAACTTGCCACATTTATGGAGACACTGCCCGAAGTGGCTTACGTAAAATACCCCCACCTTCCCTCCCACCCTCAGTATGAGCTTGCCAAGCGTCAGATGCGGCTCGGCGGCGGACTGGTTTCGTTTGAATTAAAAGGTGGTATTGAAGCGGGTCAAAATTTCCTGAACAAACTACAAATGATCTCTTTCTCTGCCAACCTGGGCGATACCCGCACCATTGCTACGCATCCGGCGTCCACTACGCATTCTAAACTAAAAGAAGAAGAACGGATGCGTGTAGGCATCACGCCGGGATTGATCCGAATCTCGGTGGGTCTGGAAAATATCGAAGATATTAAGCAGGATGTAACTCAAGCGATTCAGTAATAAATGTTTTATATGATTTAATATATTATTAAGTAAGTAGTCGGACAGTTTTACAGTCGATTGTCGAAAGTCCGATTAAGCTGACAACCAACTTCTTATGAAATATTTTATTTTAATTTAAAATTGTCCCTTTGCTTAGTCGGACAGTTTTACAGTCAACCGTCGAAAGTCAAATTGATCTGATAATCAATTTCTTATAAAATATTTTATTTAAACTTAAAATTATCTCTTTACTTACTCGCATGAATTAATATTACGAGAGGGCATGTTTCTTTACTACTTAATTACGTAAAACGTGTAATAAAAATAAATTGTAAATAAAACCCGGTTAATTTAGTTACATAAATAACCGGATCAATTCCCGGGTTTGTAGGTTCGTTCTGCATGCTGCTTTACTTCCTCCGGATAAAACCAGACTTCACGGAACTGCCCTTTGCAAAACAGCTCTGCCTGATCATTGAAATGCGGGGAATCCGGATCGCTACTGGCGCCGCCGCTCACCACCGCACGGGCTTTGAGGCGTTTGCCAAATTCTACTACGGCTACAAAACTATTGCCCCGGTAACCGTATTGTTTCACCGTGCCGGGATAAGTTCTTGCGCCGTAGGCTGCCAATGAGCCCCAGGTAGAAGAAGTAAATGCTACGGGAATGCTCGGTTTATTATCATCAAAAACTTCATTGATTTGCCCGGTCAAACGCTGAAAGCGGTTGATCTCGCCCCAGGAGGTATTCCAGTCACCAAAATCACGCTTCAATTCGTCTATCACTTTGATCAGGAGGTTAACCTTTTCCTTGGGGGCTACTTTTTCAATCATATAATCTGTAAAGCTAATGGCATCAAAACGCTGATCCCTAGGCGCAATCGTGCGGGTAAAACGCTGCATTTTCTCACCCCACTGCACTGCCAGGGTAGTCGCTACGGATTCAGTGCCATAATTTTTATCCCAGCCACGGAGTATTTCGATTGCTTCGGGTACATTAGGATTGGAGCTCCCCACTTTGTCATACGCTTCCACCAACGATGGAACCAATTTTTCGAATCCTGCGAGATAAGGATCGTTAGCTGCCGCAATTAAAGTATCCAATGTAAAAAACTTTTTGCTGCCAAGTACGCGCACTGCATTGATTCCCCGGAAATTTTCACCGTCGGGCGCCATGTACGCCGGATAATCGCTGGACTTGGGGCTGAACTCCCCTGCTGCCGTAAAAGGCGTGGAGTTACAGTTTTGGATCCAGCCGTTGGCGGGATTGCGCAACACAATGGTTTCTTTTACTTTGTGCAGACCTAACCAGTCTGTTTTGGGATTACTTCCATCCACCGGTTCGTTGTAATCAAATCCTGGATTTCTTTTGGGCATAAAATTGCCGTGCCAGTACACGATATTACCCTTGCGATCCGCAAAAACCGTATTATTTGAAGAATTGGTGCGCATTTTCATCACCTTGTTGAAACTTCTGTAGTCTTTGGCTTTGGTGCGCAGGTAAGATTGAGCCAGCGCATCAATCGGTTGGTTCATCATGCGTATGGTCAGCCATTTACCGTCTTGCTCGCCAATCACAGGTCCGTGATGTGTTTTATAAATCGTAAACTCTTTTTGCGCTATGCGGTCGCCGTCTTTATAGGGCAAAACCACTTTTTCTTCTGTAACCGGGCGCCATTCTTCGCCGTATTTGTAAAAGAACTTGCCGTCGCGCTTTTCCACCGTTTCCAGATATTCGTCCAGAAAGTCAGCATAAGTGGACGTGTGCATCCAGCCACAATTTTCATTAAAACCCTGATAGATAAAGAATTGCCCCCAGGTCAAAGCCCCGTAGGCATTCATCCCCTGCTCGCTTACCATTTGCGCTTCAATTCGAAAATAAAAAGAAGTATGCGGATTTATCAATAACAATGCATTCCCGCTAGCGCTTTTCGATGGCGCAATGGCAAAACCATTGGAACCAACGGGCTCGCGATCCAGCTCTTTCAAAAAGTCCGTCCGGGAGGAGGTGAATTTGTAATTTTCATAAAACGCTTTGATCCGGTTTAGCGAGATCCCGGTGATGTTGCCGCCGATACTGCCTTCGGTGAAAGTCAGCGGCATCCAGGGTTCGTAGCGTGTAATAAGAATGGGCTTCTTTTCCGGATTTTTATACAAATAATAATTCATGCCATCCGCGAAAGCGTCGAGGAGTTTTTTCATCCAGGAGGGGCTTTTTTCGTAAGTCGCTCTTGCTTGTTCCGGCGTCAGAAACATCCGGGCACGCAGATCATGGTACAAACCTGATTCGCCTTCTACTTCCGCCATACGCCCGATCGCGTCGATGTAGTTCATTTCCACCCGGGCAAAATCATCTTCGCATTGCGCATACATCAAACCAAAGACCACATCGGCATCCGTTTTGCCATAAATATGCGGAATGCCCCAGTTATCACGCATGATGGTGACACCCTGTGCCTGTTGCTGCCAGCGCGCAATTTCAGCCTGAGAAAATTGTTGTGCCGGCATCGCTACCGAACTCAGAAGGAGAACTAGAAAAGCAAGTAATCTCATCGTTTTAATCTTTATTGGTTAGGCGGCTCGAAAGATAGAGGAAATGGTGGACGTGACAAAAAAAGATACAGCAATTTGTTTTGAAAGGCAATCGGATTTTTCTATCTGGCAATTTGGGAATATATTTGGAATTGAAAATTTAGTAGCAAATTAAAACTAAAAATATTGATGAAACAGCTAAACCTATTAGTCGGGATATCTTTGTGTTTATTGATTGCCAATTCAATTTCTGCACAATCCAAAGCTATTGAAGCCAAAATTGATTCTCTTCTACTCATTATGACACTTACAGAGAAAGTGGGTCAGATGAATCAATACAACGGTTTTTGGGAGGTGACCGGTCCAGCCCCGAAAGAAGGAACCGCCAAATTAAAATATGAGCACCTGAAACAAGGCTTGGTGGGATCCATGCTCAACGTAAAAGGTGCGGCTGACACCCGTAAACTCCAGGAATTGGTCGTGAAAGAAACAAGATTAGGCATCCCGCTAATCTTTGGTTTTGATGTCATTCATGGGCATAAAACCTTGTCACCTATACCTTTAGCGGAAGCTGCCAGCTGGGATTTGGCGGCGATTGAAAAATCAGCGAGAATTGCTGCGATCGAAGCCTCGGCAGTGGGTATCCATTGGACCTTTGCACCGATGGTTGATATTTCAAGAGATGCGCGCTGGGGTCGGGTAATGGAAGGCGCCGGTGAGGACACATACTTGGGTTCAAAAATCGGAGTTGCCAGGATCAAGGGGTTCCAAGGAGATGACTTATCTGCGCCTAATACAATTGCGGCTACTGCAAAACATTTTGCGGGCTACGGTTTTGCTGAAGCGGGCAAGGATTATAACACCGTGGATGTCGGTACTTCTACGCTTTACAATGTGATTTTTCCTCCTTTTAAAGCAGCAGTGGACAATAACGTTCGCACAGTGATGAATTCCTTCAATGTATTGAATGGCATTCCGGCTACTGCCAATGAATTTTTGCAAAGAGACATTTTAAAAGACAAGTGGAATTTTGATGGTTTTATTATTTCTGACTGGGGTTCGGGGCTGGAGATGATCGACCACGGCTTTGCCCGGGATTTGAAGCAGGTTGCAGAATTGGCAGCAAATGCCGGTTCGGATATGGATATGGAATCCTACGCTTATGTTACGCATTTGAAAGAATTGGTTGAGGCTGGCAAAGTAAGAATGAGCGTGATTGATGATGCAGTGAGAAGAATTCTGCGCGTGAAATTTGAATTGGGTCTTTTTGACGATCCTTACAAATATTGTGATCTACAACGCGAAAAGGAATTGATTTATCATCCCGATCACATGGCGGCCGCGCTTGATATGGCGAAAAAATCCATCGTTTTGCTAAAAAATGAGAAGCAGTTACTTCCGCTTAAGAAAACGCAACGAAAGATAGCTGTAATTGGAGCATTGGCAAATGATAAAAATAGTCCCCTGGGTAGCTGGCGCATCGGTTCGGACGACAATACAGCTGTATCGGTACTGGAAGGACTTAAGAATTACACCAATAATTTCAAGTACGCCAAAGGCGCTGATCTGGCCATTGGTGCAACCAATTTCATCAACGAAGTAAAAATCAACGAAACCGATAAAAGCGGGTTTGCGGAAGCCATTAAACTGGCCAAAGGATCAGAGGTGGTCATTATGGTGTTGGGCGAGCATGGCTTCCAAAGTGGCGAAGGACGTAGCCGTACGCAGCTTGATTTGCCGGGCGTTCAGCAGGAATTGCTGGAGGCGGTGCATGCTGTGAATCCAAATATTGTCCTCGTGTTGATGAACGGTCGCCCGCTGGCGGTTACCTGGGCAGATGAGCATGTGCCTGCCATCGTGGAGGCATGGCAACTGGGTACCCAGAGCGGCAATGCGATTGCACAGGTATTGTTTGGCGATTATAACCCAAGCGGTAAACTTCCGATGACTTTTCCACGGAGTGTCGGGCAAGTCCCCATTTATTACAACCATTACAGCACAGGACGTCCTGGACCCAAGCCCGAAGTTTTCTGGTCGCATTACAGCGATGAAAGCAATCAGCCCTTGTATCCTTTCGGTTATGGTTTGAGCTATACCAATTTCGAATACACTGATTTACAGATAGATGACTCCAATCAATTTTCAGTTAAAGTCCGCGTTACCGTGAGCAATACGGGCAAAGTAGCGGGAGAGGAAGTAGCTCAACTCTACATCCGTGATAAAGTAGCGAGCGTAGTGCGCCCGGTTAAGGAATTGAAGGGTTTCCATAAATTTATGTTGCAGCCCAACGAATCGAAGGTAGTAGAATTTGTACTGACTGATGCCGAGCTTGGGTTTTATGACAATACCGGTAAATTTATTGTGGAGCCGGGAGAATTCGACATCATGGTAGGCAGTAATTCTCAAAAGGTACTGTCGAAAACCTTGATGAAAAAATAACTTGGTTTAGAAACAAACAAAGCTATGAGCGTGCGCATTTTCTTTTCCGTAATTTTCGGAACCGTAATTCTTTTTGCCTGGAATGCTGTTTCCTGGATGTTTCTGCCTTTTCATACCAACAGCCTGACGAATCTGCCGGCTGCGGTGATTGATACGGCTAATATTCAGCAAATAATGCCGTACGATGGTGTTTTCCACTATCCTGGGCTGCCGGAAGATGAATCGCCGCAAAGCTGGAAGGAACTGGAAGCAAAGATCCAGACCGGACCGAGAATCACGCTCATAGTTTACAAAGCCGGCGGCACTACCCTATTCGACCCCAAAACCTTTGTCATCAGTGGTATTTTGAATTTACTGACGGTCATTTTGGAACTCATTGTGCTCAGCAAATTGCAAGACAAATCTTTCTCCTCTGTTTGGTCCACCTGCGTCATTATCGGCGCCATTATTGGGCTGGTCAGCGATTTTGCTCAGATGAACTGGTTTTTATTTCCGTTGGATTATACCGTTGCCAATGTGTTCGATCATTTAGTTGCTTTTACTTTATTGGGTATTTTTTTTGGAGTTTTTACGTTTAAAAAAGTAGAAAATTCTAACTGAGTAAAAACAAACCCCGGAATTGCCGTATGAAATTCACCGAACTGAAAATTGCCGCTTTAGAACACTGTAACGCTTTGATTTTTAAAAGAATAAACACCATTCAAGACGCGCTAATGCGAATTGAAGATTCGCGAAACAACGAATCCAAAAGTAGCGTGGGAGATAAATACGAAACCGGGCGAGCCATGATGCAAATGGAAGAAGCCAAAAACCAGGCACAGCTGTCCGAAGCGCTGGAGGCGAAGCAATTGCTAGCCACGATTAAACCGGAACGGAAAAACAACAAGGCTGATTTGGGGAGTTTGGTGGTCACCAGTCAGGGGATTTATTTTATTGCTGTTGGCATCGGAAAAATAATAATTGATGGGCAGACATTATATGCCATTTCAATAGCCGCTCCAATTGGTAAAGCACTGAATAACAAGCAAAAAGGGGATAAAATCACATTCAGCAACCGGCAAATTGTGATTGATTCCATTTACTAAATTCAGCTTTTTATTATAGTTTTTAAACAAACAAATAACATTATGAACCCACTATCTTCAGTCACCTTGCTCTTGACAATAATCTTATCTTCAGGTGTGTATGCACAAGGATTTCTCCGTGTGGAAGGTCAACAAATTGTGAATGAAGAAGGAAAAGCGGTGCTCCTGCGGGGCATGGGGCTGGGCGGCTGGATGTTGCAGGAAGGCTACATGCTGCGCGTACAAGGCATTGGACAACAGCAACATGTGGTTAAAGAAAATATTGAATATTTAGTTGGAACGGAAAAAACGACTGAATTTTACAAGGCCTGGTTGGCCAATCATACCCGCCGTATTGACATTGATTCGATGGCTGCCTGGGGTTTCAATTCCGTGCGATTGGCCATGCATTACAATCTGTTTACGCTGCCCGCTGAAGAAGAACCCATTCCCGGTGAGCAAACCTGGCTGGAAGCAGGTTTTGAACTGACAGACAGCTTATTACAATGGTGTAAAACCAATAATATGTATCTGATCCTGGATTTGCACGCGGCGCCGGGCGGACAGGGTAATGATTTGAATATCTCTGATCGCGATCCAGATAAGCCTTCGCTCTGGGAAAGCGAGGCCAATCAACAAAAGACAATTGCACTCTGGCGCAAGCTTGCCGAGCGTTACGCCGATGAACCCTGGCTTGGCGCTTATGATATCATCAACGAACCCAACTGGGGCTTCGAAAGCCCGGAAGACCGTAATGGATGTAATGAACAACTAAATAAACCGCTTAAAAATTTAATGATGGATATTACAAAAGCCATCCGGGAAGTGGACAAGCGGCACATTATCATTGTAGAAGGCAATTGCTGGGGTAATAATTACAATGGAATTTTTCCATTATGGGATGATAACATGGTAATTAGTTTTCATAAGTACTGGAATTTCAATCTTCAGGAAGACATTCAAAAATATCTTGACATTCGGGAAGCGCAAAACGCGCCAATCTGGCTGGGCGAATCGGGCGAAAACTCCAATGTTTGGTTCCGCGACGCGATTCATTTGGTGGAGAGTAATGGCATTGGCTGGGCCTGGTGGCCTTTGAAAAAACTTGGGTTTAACAATCCGCTGGAAGTAAAAGTGCCCGCAAATTATCAGAAAATTCTGGATTACTGGGGCAAAAAAGGCCCCAAACCTTCGCCCGAAGAAGCCTACCAGGGCTTAATGGAACTCACCGAAAATTTAAAATTAGAGAATTGTATCATACATAAAGACGTGATCGATGCCATGTTCCGCCAAGTGCAAACCGACGCGACCAAAGCTTTTAAATATCATGTTTTAAAAGACAATATTACAATCCGGGCTGTCGATTATGATTTAGGCAGAAATGGTTTTGCTTACGCAGACCGCGATACCGGGAATTATTACATCTCTACGGGCGGCGCGCGCACCTCAGGAAATCAGGGGCATGTTTATCGCAACGATGGCGTAGATATCACTGGAATCCCCGGTGATTACTACGTTTCACACTTTCAATCGGGGGAATGGTTGCAATATACGGTGGAAGCGAGCCGCAAGGGAAAATTCACACTGGTGCTTATGGTTGCCGCCGACCACGCAAATGGTCAGTTGGAAATTTCAGTAAATGGTATTTCTATAAAACAAGCAGTTTCCATTCCAAACTCCAATGGAATGGAAACATGGAAAGACTTGGAAATCAAAGGAATTCGCTTAAAAAAAGGTAATAATGTAATTCGAATCAAAGCATTGCATGGTGGATTTAATTTTAAGGCATTTCAATTGAAGTAAAAGCTTAAAACAATTTCAACTGCCCGTTTTTATATTGTTCATGTAAAGTTAAATTGTAAGGGCGTTTCACTTTATCCTTGAAATACAGGTTTTTAGCCAGCGCGATCTGCTGCTGGATGATCTCGGCGATATTGCCCTCGCCGCGCATACGGGTACCAAAACGACTGTCATTAAGTTTGCCACCGTGGCAGTCCCGGATGCGATTGAGCACGCGGTCGGCGCGGTCGGGCATGGTTTTTCTGATCCAGTCTTCAAAAATCTCGGCAATGTCACCGTTCAAACGTACCACCGTGGAGCCGATAGAAGTAGCGCCCATTTCAGCAACTTTTTCTGCCATGCTCAGAATTTCATGATCGTTCAATCCTGGGATAATCGGCGCCAGCATCACATTGACCGGGATGTGGTGTTCAGCCAGTTTTTGAATCGTTTTTAAACGGCTTTGCACCGAAGCAGTCCGCGGCTCCAGCAGTTGCCGTAGCTCTTCATCTAAGGTAGTGACTGAAATCGCCACATGCACCAAATCGAAGGCATTCAATTGTTTTAGCAAGTCTAAATCTCTCAGGATCAAGCTATTTTTAGTAATAAGCCCCACCGGATGCCGGTATTTCCAGAGCACTTCCAGGATTTGGCGGGTTATCTTAAACTTCCGTTCTGCGGGCTGATAACAATCGGTGTTGCCGGCGAGCATAATCGGCACGGCTTGCCAGGACGGTTTTTTGATGGTATTTTCCAGGATTTTCGGGGCGTCTTTTTTCACCAGAATTTTTGATTCAAATTCCAGACCGGCGCTGTAACCCCAATAGGTGTGGGTATTGCGGGCATAGCAATAAATGCAGCCGTGTTCACACCCTTGATAAGGATTGAGCGAGTAGCCCATCCCGATGTCGGGGCTGTCCACCTTGTTGAGCATAGTTTTGGGGTACACCTCAATGTAATCGGTTTTTATTTGAGCACCTTCTTCCCACTCTTCATAAGGAATTGGCTCCTTATCATACTCAAGATTATGGTATTTATTGGGCGTGTTGATCTGCGCGCCCCTACCCCGCAAATATGGCTCTTTTTGTTTCAAGTTCTTTGTTTAATGTTTAAATTCGAATCAAATTTAAAACAAAAAGTTTTCAAAAGCAAGTTCAATGTGAATTCACCGAATTTTTATTTATTTTGCTCCGCAACACCGTTAAACCGTTACACTGTAAACCAACATCATGAAGCGCAAAGATTTCTTTAAGGGACTGGCAATTGGCACGATCTCCGCACCTGTGATCATCCGGGCTTTGACTGGCAATAGCATTGCTCAGAATAACAGTTCGGCGAACATTATCAGCGATAAAAAGTACCGATGGAAGATGGTGACCACCTGGCCCCCGGGATTTCCGGTGATTGGAGAGGCTTGCCAGTTATTTGCCGACAAAGTAAAAGAAATGTCCGGCGGACGCATGGAAATCCGCGTTTTCGGCGGCGGCGAGCTGGTTCCAGCCTTGGAAACTTTTGATGCAGTGGCGAGCGGCACGGCAGAAGTGGGCAATGGCGCAGCTTACTACTGGGCGGGGAAGAGCCCGGCGGCGCAGTTTTTTGCTTCGGTGCCTTTCGGGATGAATGCGCAGCAAGTGACTTCCTGGATCGTGGCGGGTGGCGGCTTGCAACTGTGGGAAGAATTGTATCGCGATTTTGGTCTGATTCCGATGGTTGGCGGCAACACCGGCGTGCAAATGGGCGGCTGGTTCAACCGGGAAATCAATTCGATTGCGGATTTGCGAGGTCTGAAAATGCGTATCCCGGGGCTGGGTGGAGACGTCCTGGCCAAAGCCGGCGGCTCCCCTGTTTTACTGGCCGGCGGCGAAATTTATACGAGCCTGGAACTTGGCGTGATCGATGCGAGCGAATGGCTGAGCCCTTTCCATGATTATTTGATGGGCTTCCAGGATATTGCCAAATATTATTACACTCCCGGCTGGCACGAACCCGGCACTGCGCTGGAGTTTATTTTTAATAAAAAACAATTTGATAGCTTACCGGCTGATTTACAAGCTATTCTGCGCTCCGCAGCCATGCACAGCCACGTCTGGATGTTTGCACAAATGGAAGCCAAAAACAGTGAAACGCTCACCAAACTCTTGGCTGAAGGCGTGGATATTCGCACCTTCCCGCAGGAAGTACTGGATCAATTGCGCATTTATACCAATCAGGTGATCGGCGAAATGACCGCGAAAGATGCGTTCACCAAACGCGTGTACGAATCCTATGATAGCTTCCGCAAAAAGGCGACCAACTGGGCCAAGATTTCGGAGAAACAATTTTACAACAGCCTGGAAATTTGAAAAAATTTTCTGTTCTGTTACAAAGGTTACAAAGCGACTTCGGGTTGCAGCATAATTTTGCAATCAAAAGTCGCGTCATGAAAAAGTACATATTTACCCTTGCAGCTATTCACTTGATTATCAGCGCATTTGGACAAAACCACGATTCTGCTGAAAAGAGCTTTCCCCATTTCAGAATTGCCGGGTTGATCGGACATACCTTTATCCCGACTTCTGTTTCCGCGCAAGCACGCATGGTGATTCCTTCCTGGGGTTTGGATGTAGAATATTGGTTCAACGAGCGAATTGCCATTGGTTTGCATAACGACATAGAAATCCAGTCATTTTTGATTGAAAAAGATGGTGATGAAGTACTGGAACGAGAATTTCCACTGGTATTGACGCTGGATGCGCTTTATAAACTGCCAAATGGACTCGTTTTTGGCGTCGGGCCGGGTTACGAAATTGAGTCAAATGAAAGTTTTTTTCTAATACGTGCCGGCGTTGAATATGAAATTGAACTCCACCATCACTGGGACCTCTCGCCTACGGTGTTTTACGATACACGCTTTGAAGCCAATGATACCTGGACTTTTGCGATCGGAATCGGCAAACGATTTTGAAATTATTTTACAAAACCCATTGCAATGCCCGGAAACAAAGCAATCAGCAACAAAAATAATAATTGAATAATCACAAAAGGCACAATGCCACGATAAAGATGTTGTGTAGTAATCGTTGGCGGCGCCACGCCTTTTAAATAGAACAACGAAAAGCCGAAAGGCGGCGTCAGGAAACTGGTTTGCAAGTTAATGGCAATCAAAATACCTATCCAGACTAAATCAACGCCCATTTGCTGAAAAATCGGCGCCACTACCGGCACGATGATAAAAACAATCTCAATGAAATCGATGAAAAATCCGGCTATAAATACCACCACCATGACCACCAGCAGGAACATCGCGGGTGTCAGATTCGCATTTCGAACTAAATCCGCCAGATAAATGTCGCCGTTCATTTCCCGAAAAACAAAAGAAAAAGTGGTAGCACCCAGCAAGATCACAAACACCATGCAGGTAAGATGCGTCGTTTCGCGCATGACTTTATTTAGCGTCTCCATGTTGAATTTTCTTTGCACAATCGTGAGCAAAGTTGCGCCCAGCGCTCCTACCGCAGCGGCCTGTGTAGGCGTTGCCCAGCCGGCAAAGATCGAGCCCAGCACCGCAATAATTAGGATTAAAGGCATAATAAATGCCCGGATCAACCTCAAGACAAAGCCTTTTTCTTTAAAAGCCTCAATCTCCTCAGGCGGCATAGCTGGCGCGTAGTTGGGTTTTAATATAGAAATAATAACAATGTAAAGCACATACACGGCAACCATTAGGAATCCGGGAATAAATGCGGCTTTGAATAAGGCGCCAACGGGTTGATTCAGTACGCTGCCCAGTAACACCAGCACAATCGACGGAGGAATGATCTGCCCTAGTGTACCTGCAGCTGCGATAGAACTGGTTGCCAATTCAGGTTGGTAACCGCGCTTGAGCATCGTTGGTAAACTGATTAATCCCATCGTCACAACGGTAGCGCCCACGATTCCTGTGGAAGCCGCAAGCAAAGCGCCGACCAGCACCACCGAAATGGCCAATCCGCCGCGCATTTGTCCGAAGAGAATCGCCATTGTCTCCAATAAACTTTCGGCGAGCCCCGACCGTTCCAGCATGATGCCCATGTAAATAAACAGTGGAACCGCGATCAGCACGTAATTGGTCATCACCCCCATAATGCGCAAAGGCAGTGCGTTGAAAGTCACCGGATCAAGAAAGCAAAGTGCATATATAATGGAGAGCCCTCCCAACGTAAACGCCACTGGATAGCCGTATAAAATAAGCACGAAAATACTGATAAACAGGATAATAGCGATGATTTCCATGGACTGGGCTTAGGTGTTTTTATAAAGTTTCCTGAAATTCGTCGGGGTGTAAAGATTCGGGAGGCGTTTGACCGGTATAGACCAACAATGCGCGGATCGTGCTCGAAATTGCCTGTAAAAGCAAGAGGATCATGCCAATTACAATAGAAAACTTAATAATATATCTTGCCGGCAAGCCACCCGGATCAGGCGAACCTTCATTGATCCTGAAAGATTCCCAGGCATAGAAAAAAGAAAAATAACCAACGATGATGCACCAGGGGATCAGGAAAAGAATATTTCCAAGCAAATCGGTCAGTGCTTTATCTTTGGGTGCGAATTTTGCATAAAACAAATCCACCCGCACGTGGCGGTCATGCTTAAAGGCATAACCCGCCCCCAGCAAGAAAATCAGTGCAAAAATGTGCCATTCCAACTCGGTCAGCCAGTTCGCGGATTTATCAAATACACTGAGCGCTACTTCAAAACAAACCAGCAACACGAGCAACGTATTCAGCCAGGCGACGCCACGCCCCACTCTTTCATTGAACCAATCGATCCAATCTGCAAGCTTTTCGAGTTGTTTCAGCATGCTTTACAATGTTTATTTTGCAAGAGGGGAAAATTACAAAAGATTTGCAAAACTTGACTGAGTACCAATACTAAATAAAAAAATCCGAAGCTGCGCTGCAACCCCGGACGAAGAACTATCACAAATGCTATTTTTTGTAGTCATGGAGTTCTGGCACATTGTAATCATTTACCTATTATTCCATACTCCAACAATTTATATTTTTAAACATTTACCCGATCGTAGCGATCCAGATTTAGGAATTCGATGATTTGAATTAATTTTTCAGCGTAGCGCTTGTCGGTGGCATAGCCTGCCTTTTTCAAGCCATGCGCCCAGCTTTTGTAGTCGTTTCCGTATTTCTTCAAGTGCTTGTAACGCCCACCATTCAGCAATTCCGAGTGTTCGCGATAACTTTCCCAGGCAGAATCAAATACCCGAAACATATCATAAATATCGTCGTCTGAATAATTGCGACAGGTACAGCCCCGGCACTTGGAGCGGCATTTGATGCCAAAATGATTATTCGATTCCATCGCCAGGCGGCTTTCCCCGGCATTTGACTCCAGCAAACCCTGTGCCAAAGTGATACTCGCCGGAATGCCGAATTGCTCCATTTCTTGGAGAGCTATCTGCGCATAACGCTGGATGTAAGACTTACAAACCGCCAGTTTTTGATCCACCACCGCTTGGGGAATCCCTTTGCGTCGCGCATAGGTAGGGCTCAGAATTGGCGTCAGATTTGCCATCGTATTAGCAACCGGAACTTCATTTTTTTTCAGTTTTTGATGCGTATGCGTAGAAACATTTGTCGGTTTTTCTTCCTGGAAAGCAGTTGGCAGAGCCACCGCACTTTGTTCCGGAGCAGGTTGAGTTGAGATGGTACTAGCATCTGCTAAAAGCAACCCACCTGTGCTTAATCCAAATTCGATACTCACATCCTTGCTGAAAAGCACATACACTGCCAGCCCGAAAATCAAGGATTGAAACCAATAGCGCTGCACCACTCCGGATTTGCGACTCATGCGATAGGCTGAGGCATAACTTTGTTGCGTATATAAGGTTCCAGCTTGCATAATCAAAACTTTTTGTTAGAAATACAGCGGTAAATTTAAAACAATTATTTTTAAAAAACAATATTTTTAAAACAAAAAGTTAGGCGTGAGTAAAATGTGAAGAGCAAAGCTTTTTTACCACCAAAGAAGTCTGTATTTTTGACCCCGATGTAGAAACTTAGTGTAAAAATTACACTACCTTTATGATTCCAATTTGTGACGCTTATGATTATCGTAGTAGATAGTGGTTCATCCAAAGCTGACTGGCGCATTATTGGCGACCAGACCAACTTCAGCCTCAGTACCATGGGCTTCAATCCCGTTTTTCATGCTGAAGAGCTGATTTACACGGAAGTAAACAAGGCATTTGAAAATAAATCCTTTCTGGATCAAGTGCAGCAAATATTTTTTTACTGCGCCGGCGGTTGGGATGTTAAACGAAAAAGTGTTATCTCTAACGCTTTAAGTCGTATTTTCATTAATGCCGATATTCGAGTGGAGCACGATCTACTCGGCGCTGCCCGAGCTGCATGTGCCCGGGATGCCGGAATTACCTGTATTTTGGGTACGGGCTCTAATTCCTGTCTGTACGACGGAGAAGAAGTGATTGACAATATTACTAATCTGGGTTTCATGCTCGGCGATGAGGGCAGTGGCACTTTCCTGGGGAAAAAACTGGTTCGGGCATATTTTTACCGGGAGTTGCCACATGATTTATTGGAACAATTTGACATTGCCTATCCTGGCGGCAAATCAGAAATTCTGGATAAAGTATATGGAGAGAAAACACCTAATGTATATCTCGCTTCGTTTGTACCTTTTTTTGCGGCACACAGAGATCATATTTTTATTCAAAAACTATTATACGCCTCTTTTGAAGAGTTTATTGACCGGCATGTCCGCAAATACAAAAATCATATATCTTTGCCGGTGCATTTTATAGGATCGGTCGCCTATCATTTCCAGGATTTCATTAAAGTAGTTCTGGAAGAACGCGCCATGCAATGTGGAAGTTTTATACAAAAACCAATTGACAACTTAGCGCACTTTCACACATCGTCCTCTTTGGTAAATTAAGTACTAGGTATGAGCAAAGAAATCAAACGTGTAGCCGTTTTTACGTCTGGCGGTGATGCCCCGGGAATGAATGCTGCCATTCGGGCGGTGGTACGTACTGCTTCATTCAATAACTTACACGTGTACGGTATCCAGCGCGGGTATGAAGGTATGATCGACGGTAACCTGAAGCGATTGGAACCGCGGGATGTGGGCAATATTATCCATCGAGGAGGTACCATCCTGCGCACCGCCCGGAGTGAACGCTTTCGCTCTCCTGAGGGTCGGCGTTCAGCTTATGAGTCGCTGCTAGCGTATGATATTGACGCCTGCATTGCGATTGGGGGAGATGGTACATTCACAGGTGCAAATATTTTTTCCAAAGAATACGATATTCCTTTCATTGGTGTCCCGGGCACAATTGATAATGATTTATATGGCACTGATTTCACCATCGGCTTTGATACCGCTGTAAACACGGCGATTGAAGCAGTTGATAAAATTCGGGATACCGCCGATTCGCACAATCGACTGTTTTTTGTGGAGGTCATGGGGCGTCACGCCGGTTTTATTGCACTGAATACAGGCATTGGGAGCGGCGCTGAAAGTGTACTGATCCCGGAAACGGAAACTTCGATTGAATCATTGATTGAAACGCTGAAAAAAGGCGCCAAACGACAAAAACTGTTTAGCCTGGTAATCGTGGCTGAAGGTAATAAACTGGGCAATGCCAATCAGGTTGCCGATATGGTGAAGGAGCGCTTTAGCTATTATGATACGAAAGTGACGATTATAGGCCACCTGCAAAGAGGTGGCGCCCCTACGGCTATTGACCGAGTGCTGGCCAGCCGGCTGGGTTTTGCCGCAGTTGAAGGCTTGCTCAAAGGACAAAAAAATGTAATGGCAGGTATCATCAATGATAAAATTAGCTACACCCCACTGGAGGATACAATCAGCAAACCTAAAGAATTGAACGAAGACCTACTGCGTCTGGCGGAAGTCCTTGCGATTTAAGGCTATTTGCCAAAGTAAAATCGCCAGCGGGATCAAAAAATGTGGGAAGCGGTAAACGCTTTCGTGCACCCATTGCATCAGCAGGTTTTCTAAAAATTCGGGGTAGAAATGTGCCCAGATACGGGCAGTGGTGGTGAAAAAACCCCAGACCAGGCAATAACCGATCGCTACTACTCCTATTCCTATTCTACCCGGCAGAAAAATAAGAACACTGGCTACGAAATCAAGTACACCCGCAATTTGTAAAAAACGAACCGCCCCAGCCTCGGTTATAGGTAAAATATTCATCGTCATTTCCATAAACCCGGCGGGACGCGGGTAATATCCCACCGCATATAGTCCGTGACAAATAAAGGTGAGCGCAACAGCAATTTTCATTCCAAGAATCATCTTTGGCGTAATTTCCTGACTTTTGTACAACCAAATCAGAAAAAACGGGCTACTCCACTGTAAAGAATATTCCAGGAACTGACCGAGATGAAAAAATTTCTCTTTGCAGTACAAAGCTGCTAAAAAAATCAGGCTAAAACCGCCGAGTGTAAGGAGTACGATCGCAATTTTTTTCCATCGGTGAATAAAAATCGCAGCCAAAGCGCAAATCAAGTATAATCCGCTGATTATTTTGATGAATATTTGAATCTTAGCATCCGAAGTGGTCACGTAGATATCCCAAGAGGTGCCAAATATGCCTTCAATCAACGGTCGCATCCAGTTTTCATCCCACAATAAAGTTCGGTAAGGTGCTTCCCAAAACCAATGTTGCCAGGCTCTGCCCAAAAATACAGTTGCCGTAGCAATTTGTACGATCAGGAATATTTTATTGAACCGGGCTTCGCGCATTGTTGTAAAATTGCTGATAGTAAAATGTTATTTTGAAAAATCCGTGCAAGCGGTAATTTGCAAAGAAAATCAATAAATTTGAAACATGAGTTTTGCAATTATTTATATTACACATAGCAGCGAAGCAGAAGCCCAAAGGGTCAGCGATCATCTTTTGCAGACAAAACACGTGGCCTGTGCCAATATATTCCCGATCATGAGTGCTTACTGGTGGCAAAGTTCGATTCAACATGAGAATGAATGGGTTTCCATTGTAAAAACTACCCTGGAAAATTGGGAAAAAGTAAAATCAGAAGTGGAAAAAGTACACCCTTATGAAGTACCTTGTATCATGAAATTTGAAGTGGAAGCCAATGAAGCCTATGAAAAGTGGATAAGAGACGAAGTAAGCAGCGTGCAGTAGGCAGTCATTTTTTCCAAAAACTGCCTGCTACCAACTGTTTATTCCTGATACTCCGCTTCCTCGTGATGCATTAGAAATGCCTTCAAAAATTCGTCGATATCACCGTCCAGCACTGCATCTGTCTGGCTAGTTTGATAACCGGTTCGGTGATCTTTCACCCGGCGGTCATCCAACACGTAGCTGCGAATTTGAGAACCCCACTCATTTTTCATTTTGGTGGACTCGACCTTCTCTTTTTCGGCACGTTGTCGCTCTAATTCCTTTTCATACAAACGGGATTTCAGCATTTGCATGGCCTTTTCCCGGTTTTGAATCTGAGAACGTTCCTGCTGACATTCTACAACAATACCCGAAGGAATATGACGAACCCGCACTGCCGATTCAGTTTTGTTAACGTGTTGTCCACCCGCACCACTGGCCCGGAAGGTATCCCATTCCAAATCGGCAGAATTAATCTCCACCTCGATGCGTTCGTCAATTAAAGGATGCACAAAAACCGAGGCAAAGGAAGTCATTCGCTTGCCCTGAGCATTATACGGACTCACGCGCACCAGGCGGTGTACACCGTTTTCTCCCTTGAGCATGCCGTAAGAAAAATCGCCATCGATTTCCAGGGAAACACTCTTAAGACCAGCCACATCGCCATCCTGTCGATAGAGTTCGTTGATTTTGTAGCCCTTGCTTTCGCCCCACATCAGGTACATTCGGTAGAGCATCTCCGCCCAGTCACAGGCTTCCGTACCACCAGCGCCGGCATTGATTTCCAAAATGCAACCGAGTTCGTCTTCCGGCTGATTGAGCGTAGAATGGAATTCCAAATCTTCTACAGTAGCCAGCGCTTCCCGGTATTTTGTATCTACCTCTTCTTCGCTGACTTCACCCTCCTTGAAAAACTCAAGCAGTACCTCGGCATCTTCCACCTGACGAGCCACCTGCTTGTACTGTTCTACCCAATTTTTATGACTTTTTAAATCCTTCAGAACGCTTTGTGCCTCCTTGGGATCATCCCAAAAATTAGGGTTAAGTGTAAGTTGTTCTTTCTCTTCGATTTGTATCAGACGCCGATCGACGTCAAAGATACCTCCTAAGAGAAGCAAGCCTGTCTTTCAGACCTTTTAATTGTTCGATAGTCATAATGATAGTTTTTTGTAAAAATGAATATTGGAATAACGAAACTGAAGCTTCATTATTCCAATATCTACAATAAAAAAACAGCTGAATTAGTTCGCTTTTTCCAGCTCGATGTAGAAAATAAGCTCGGCATTGCCTGGAATGCTAGGGGGAGCACCTTCAGCACCGTAACCCAGATCCGGCGGAATCACCAGAATAGCTTTACCGCCTTCTTTCAGCATACCTACGCCTTCCTCATAGCCTGGAATCACTGCATTCTGTCCGATCATAAAAGCGTGCGGCGTACCTCTGGAGAAAGAGTTGTCAAACATCGTACCATCGGTCAAAGCACCGTAATAATGTACGTTCAGCATTTTGCCGGCTTGTGCTTTTTTACCTGAACCTTCTTCCATCATCATATATTTCAAACCGGAGGAGGTGGTCTTCAGTTTATTGCCTAAAGCCTTTGAATTATACTGTTTAACAAAATCATTGACCTTTGCAGCCACTTCGGCTTCGCGTTGCATAGCAGCTTCGCGCTTGGTTCTTTCTGCGTCTCTTTCCTTTTGAGCATCCAGCTCAAATTTTGCCTGGTCTTTGATGTCAACACTCACTACGTCGTAGAATATTTCTTTGACGTCTTCCAAACCCGGAGGTTTTACCGGCATGGTATCCAAACGGATAATTACCGTTACACTGTCACCAATTGCCATATCGCGTAATACTTCCTCCACTGGTGAAGGCGGGCGATTAGCGTTTGCCTGCTGATCCATTTCCGTAGGAATTTGCAAAACAGGCGCCTGCCCCATGTCACGGCTGGCAAAATATACCGTATCCACCCCGCGCATCTGGGCATGGAAATACACATAATCGCCCGGCTTGGGCTTTGCACCGCCAGTACTATTATGTACAATATACTGGTATCCGCTCGGCGTCACTTTCATTTCTTCTTTTTTGCATCCCTGCACCAGAAGAATGGATAGAGCAGCAACAATAAATAAGGAAATTCTCATAAAAATTTGTTTATTAATAATTTTCGTCAAATTAACTTTTTCAATTTTCCCTCGTATTCCGGTAGTAATTCCTTAAACTTTTTCACCGTAGCACGCAGATTTTGGAAGGAAAAACCGCCGGCTGCGTTTTTGTGACCTCCGCCCTTAAAGTGTTTTTTGGCAATCTCCTGTACGGAAAAATCACCCTTGGAACGAAGCGATATTTTTACAATTGTCGGTTGTTCTGTAATAAAAGCTGCCAGTTTTACATTTTTCATCATCAACAAATAGTTGACAATTCCTTCGGTATCTCCGCGTTGAATATCAAAACGGACATAATCTTCCTTTGTAAGCGTGATAATCCCGGTATGGTATTCTTCCAGGATCTCCATACGCCGGTTAAGGCAATGCCCCAACAATCTTAAATTCTTCTCTTTCAGGCTATTAAAAATTAAATCCTGCAATTTGTAATCATCTGCCCCCAATTCAATCAGATCTGCTACAATTCTGAACAGCTTAGGCGAAGTACTGTATTTGAAAGAGCCTGTATCAGTCAAAATACCTGTAAAAATACTCTCGGCAATAACGACGTCAATTTTTTGCTTATCCCCGATACGCTCGATGAAATCGTACACCAACTCGCAGGTAGAACTGACCATCGTATCCGAAATAAGATAATCAGCACAAGGTTCTGGATACAAATGGTGATCGATCATGATTTTGGTGCAATTCAGAGGGGCAATCAGTTCTCCAAGCTTATCGATCCGATCCAGTCCGTTGAAGTCAAGAAAAAAGACGACGTCGGCTCTTTCTACCACTTCTTTGGCGTCTTCAGGTTCTACATCATAAATAATGATGTCTTTCACCCCCGGCATCCACTCCAAAAAATCAGGATATTCGGAAGGGGAAATAACCTTTACGCTGTGCCCCATCCTGCTCAGATAGTGGAACATCGCCAAGGAAGAGCCAATCGCATCGCCATCCGGGTTCCGGTGTGTGGTAATGACTATGTCCTTTGGCGTGGATAGTATTTCTTTAATTTCGTGCAGATACTCCATTTGCTATACGCCTGAAAAATCAAGATGCGAAGTTGACAAAAAATAGGAAATTAACCAAAATTTATCTTCGAGGTTTAGCAGGTTTAACGCGGTTTATTTAGTTTTGCGCTGCTTTTTGAAAAACCTTGTTTCTGAAAATCAAAAATATAGTAAGAAAATGGCTGGTAACAGAACATTTACAATGATCAAACCCGACGCAGTTGCTGCCGGACACATCGGAGCAATTCTCGCGAAAATGAATGAAGCGGGCTTCCGCATCGTGGCTATGAAATTGACCCAATTGTCAAAAGAAAAAGCCGGAGAATTCTATGCGGTACACAAAGAACGCCCGTTCTATGGCGAATTAGTGGACTTTATGTCTTCCGGCCCGATCGTGGCTGCAATTTTGGAAAAAGACAATGCGGTAGAAGATTTCCGCAAATTGATCGGCGCAACTGATCCCGCTAAAGCAGAACCCGGCACCATCCGTGCGATGTACGCGAAAAATGTAGGCGAAAACGCCGTTCACGGTTCCGACTCCGACGAAAATGCCGCTATCGAAAGCGCATTCCACTTCGCAGGCGTAGAAATTTTCGGTTGAACCTTTTAATCGTTGATAGGTTGAAATGATCCAATTCAACCTATCAACCCATCAACCTTTAAACTTTTCAACCTATTTAAACTCCACCAGTGTCACCCCATCTCCGCCAAGCTCCGGATGCGGATGGCTGATATTCATCGCTACATTATATTCCTTTAGCTTGGAGCGTACCGCATTGCGCAAAGCGCCAGTTCCTTTACCATGTAAAATGCGCAGATTATTGGTATTGGTCATTAACGCCTGATCGAAAAAATCTTCCAGCACTTTCATCGCTTCCTCCGGGCGCAGGCCCCGGATATCAAGTTTAGATTGGAAAGCTGAGTTCTGAGTCAGATCGGTTTGCACACTCTTGGAAGCATTTACATCCAAAGGCTCTCTAGAATGCTCCAAATCTCTGAGCTTCACGGTCATCCGCATATCGCCGATGAGCACTACAGCTTGCTTTTTGTCTACCGACACTACCCTACCCGTGGCGCTGCCTGAGACCAGCCGCACAAAATCTCCTTCCTTGATCGGCGCTTTTTTGTTGACCTTTGCCGGTTCATGATAGACTTCTTCCACGATGGTAGCCACTTCTTCCGCTTTTTGCTTACGCTCCTCGCGGACTTTGGCAGCCAATTCCTTCGCTTTTTCCAGGTTTTTCTCTTCTTTGATCTCACGCATCAGACGCTCTAACTCCTTGTTTTCCTGGGCAATCTGCTGCAATTCTTTTTCTTTTAATTCCAACTTCAGCTTCTTGCGACGGAATTCCAACTCCCGGTGCAACTGGTCATAATTCTTAATCAATTTTTCTAACTGCTGCTCACGCTCGCCGATTTTGGCAAGCTGATCTTCCAGCTCCTGTTTTTCACGTTGCAAATCAATCAACAATTGATCAACCGCTTGCTCATTTTTACCTGTCCGATGCCGGGCATAATCGAGTACTTTCTTCTGTAAGCCAGTTTTTTGCGCAATTTCATACGCATAGGAACTTCCCGGTCGCCCAACCTTAAATTCATAGGTCGGCGAAAGTGTATCCTTATCAAACCACATCGAGCCATTCACGATACCCCGCGTCTTGAAAGCATAAATTTTCAGGTTGGAATAGTGCGTCGTTACCACGCCGTACACATTTTTCCGGTTCAATTCATTCAGGATCGCTTCCGCAATCGCGCCGCCAATTTTGGGATCGGTACCTGCGCCAAATTCATCAAACAGGATAAGCGTCTTATTATCAGCACTTTCTACAAAAAGCTTCATATTCGACAAATGCGAAGAGTAAGTACTCAGGTCATCCTCCAGCGATTGCTGGTCGCCGATGTCCGCAAAAATATGCTGGAAAATCCCGAATTCCGACAGCTCATCCACCGGCACCAGCATACCCGATTGCAGCATGAGTTGCAACAAGCCCACCGATTTCAAGGTAATCGACTTACCCCCAGCGTTCGGGCCGCTCAGCATCACAATGCGATTATTCCCGATCAGGATCATGTCAAACGGAACCGTTTTCCGGTCTAACTGCTTGTTTTTCAGCAACAATAGCGGATGATAGGCTTCTTTAAACCCGAAATTCGGCTTGTCGAACAACCTCGGCATCTTGCCGTTCATGCGTTGCGCGATCTTCGCCTTGGCGCGGATCACGTCGAAGCGCACCAGCAAATCCATATAAGTTTGAATCGGGTCGGCATAGGGTCGGATGGTCGCGCTCAATTCTTTCAAAATGCGGTAAATCTCGCGGCGTTCCTCGGTTTCGAGGTCGAAAATATCGTTATTAACCTCAATGATGCTCTCCGGCTCGATGAAGGCGGTCTTACCCGTTGTACTTTCGTCGTGGATGATCCCGCGCACCTTGCGCTTATGCTCGGAAGGCACGGTCAGCACGCGGCGCCCGTTGCGGATACTTTCCACGCTGTCCGCCAGCCAGCCTTTGGTTTTGAAATCGTTGATGAGAATGCGGAATCGTTTGTCGAGTTCCTTTTGCTTATCCTGGATTTGTTTGCGGATTTTCTGCAATTCCGGTGAGGCATCGGGTCGGATATTCCCCTGATCGTCAATGACTTTTTCAATTGATTTGATCAAAGACTCCTCAAACACAATGGGTTGGATAATGCGATACAGATTCGGATAAATCTCGCGGCGGGTTGGATTGAAATACCAGAAAATATCGCGCACAAAGCGCAGCACGATCGCCAGGCGCTTGAAGCTCTCCTCGCTGAGCACATAATCCTCGATGCGCAGGTAATACAGGTCTTCCGCGATGTCGAAATACTCGGTGATCGGGAAAATATCGCCTTTGTCCAGCGTAAGCTTAAATTCCTTCACCTCCAGCAGCCGCTGCTCGATGGAGCCACGCCGCGTATCGGGCCGGATCGCCTGCACTGCCTCGCGTCCCAGCTCGCCGAGACACTCGCTCTCCACCAGTTCCAGCACCTTGTCAAATTCCAGTCGTTCGTATAAATCTTTCGGTTCTAATAACATTTTCTTCTAATGTTCTGAATTTTGCCCTTAAGGCTTGGAGTAATGGAATGTTGGAACGGTGGAAAATTGGAATCCCAAAGCGACAGCCGCCCTTACTTTCCTGTATTCCAGCATTCCATCCTTCCAATATTCCAACAAAAGTACAAAAGCCCTCGTACTTCTTTTACCGTACTTCCAACCAACTTCGTACCTCGTGCTTTGAGAAGAAACAAATTTGGGCGGGGAGAGTTCCTCTTAGAATAATATTTATTCAATAAATTAAGCGTTTGGTGCTTTTTGAAATTAAATCCGTTTTTTATTTTTGTAAAGATGGTTCTTCACTATTAACTAACAACTAATAAATGTAGAATTATGAATCAGAATTACGGCTTGGCTTTTAATTTAGGAATTGAAATAATTCGATATGCTTCTTTATTAGAACGTAAACATTATGACAGTGCAAAAATTATCCAGAATCATATTAAAATCATAGCAAAAAAACTAAACATTGAAGAATCTGATAATATTACGATGCTTAATAATCTTGAAAAACATGCAGATGATGGTAGAATATGGGATAAAGCAAGGGATTTAAGCATCGTAATCGCTAAAGATTTGAATGTTTTACATGATAACAATGTAGGTTTATTATGTGAATTAAGTGCTAATCTTACCGTTTTTGCGGTTGTACTTAAATCTGGAGCCAATAAAAAGGCGTTAGAAATTATTTCACGAGATACATATGATAGTGTTCTAAAAAGTAGTCGTTTGATCCCTGGCGACAAGTATAATATTTTAGAAGAATCTTCTAAAAAAGCGATGCTAGAAATTGAACCTCAATCTGAAAGGGCTTTAGAAATCTCAGGAAAAGTAGAAAAAATTCTTTATAATGATCTTCCAGATTATTTTGGGAATGTATCTTTTTCAAGCACAGCTACAAGTCCAATTCCAGATAAGGTATTTATTGTTCATGGTCATGACAGTAGCATTAAATTTGAAGTCGCCAGGTTTGTAGAAAATGAACTAGGAATTAAATCAATTATTCTTCATGAGCGCCCAAATGAAGGACAAACGTTAATCGAAAAATTTGAAAAGGCTGCTTCTGAAGCTATGCATGCAATCATTTTACTTACAGGCGACGATATAGGTAGCATAAAGAATTATAATGATATAAAAGACCTAAGACCCAGAGCTAGACAAAATGTTATTTTAGAACTTGGCTACTTTTTGGCAAAATTAGGACGCAGCAGGACTATTATTCTTGTAGATAAAGGTGTCGAAATGCCCAGTGATGTTTCAGGTTTGATATATATTAATATTGATAGTAATCGTGGATGGAAGTATGAATTGCAAAAAGAAATAAAAAACTCAAATCTTATTTCAAAATAAATCATTTCCGTCCCCGCCGAGTCTCCCGCGCCCAAGCCTGCGCGTGGCGGGACTCGGCAATGTAGTATCATATCCCACAACACATCCTACCCAATCGAGTCCTTTGCAAGAGACTCGATTAAAACGGGAGAGCGACTAAATATTACACGGGCGACTAAAGCTCGCCCCTACCCGCGCACGGAACGTTCTTTTTGTTATCTTTGTTTTGAAAGAAAATAAAAGCCAATGACCTTCGAAGCCATAGACATTCAACAGACCAACGGCGCTCAAATCATTCGCATACCCGAGCGGATGAAGATTGCCGATGATAAAGTATATCTGCGCAAGCTTGGTAATACTTTATATGTCATTCCTTTTCACAATCCCTGGCAGAGCCTTTTTGAAAGTCTGAACAACTTCACGCCGGATTTTATGGATGACCGCGATCAGCCCGCCCAACAAGAACGTGAATCGCTTGACTAATGAAATATCTACTCGATACCAATACTTGTATTTACATCATCAAGAAAAAACCGGTTGAGGTGCTCGAACGCTTTCAATCACTGCCCCTTGGCGATGTAGGCATTTCCACTATTACTTTGTCGGAGTTGCAATATGGCGTTGCCAAAAGCACACAGCCAGAAAAAAATCAACAGGCGCTGCAACAGTTTTTAATTCCGCTTGAAATTGTGGAGTTTGATTATGAGGCGTCAGTAGTTTATGGCGAATTGCGTGTCCACCTTGAAAAAACGGGACAACCGATTGGCGCTTTAGATATGCTCATTGCGGCTCACGCTAAAAGTCTGGATATCACAATTGTCACGAATAATGAAAGAGAGTTTAGACGAGTCCCTAACCTGAAAGTTGAGAATTGGGTGCAATAAGTTCCCAGCTAAGTCAACTTTTCCCCTTTTCTACCCAACGTTGCTATCCAGCGAAGCAATGTTGCTATGCTACAGAGGAACATTCCTACCCCACCTATCAACATTGACTCTTTGAGTATCAAATTTGACTCTTCGAATAGGAAAAATGACTCCCGGCATAGCAAATTTGCTATCTGACAAGTCAAATTTCCTATTCCAGATAGTAAAGTTGCCGTCTAATGAGGCAATGTTCCTATCTGGAAGGGCAATGTCGAATTATAGAACAGGAATATATAGGTCTCAAAGGATATCAAATGAAAAGAGCGGAGCCTCCTTCAACCATCCTCCCTCCTCGCGCTGTTCTTTTCAAAAAAACACCATGCAAAACAAGGAATCATCCGCAGCGCAACTGGCGTTGGAATTTCTGAATCGCGTGTGGGGCGGGCACGTCCACGACCTGAATGCGATCGATGAACTCATGACCGAGGATTATGTGATCACCACCGGCGGCAAGCCGATCGTGGGCAGGGCTGCTTTCAAAGATTGGGTTCGGGCGTTTCAAGAGCGCCTGCTGGAGGCGCGCACTGAGAATGTGGAGGTATTCGCCAATTCTGCGGGTGACCGCGTGGTATCGCGTTGGGTCTGCACGGGCAAGAACAATGGCATCCTGGGTTTACCCGCCGACGGTGCGCCGATTTCTTTTACGGGCATCGCTATCTGGGCGGTACGCGACGGCAAACTGGCGGAGTGCTGGGTGGAGCGCAGTTCCTGGGAATTGTATCAGGAGTTAATAGAAAGATAGAATTGGAGTATTGAAGGGTTTGAAAAGAGAAGGGCGTTTATTCAAATTGGTCGTAAAATTGTATTCTTTTCGTCGAGAAAAATGGCACGAAGCCTTGTTTATCAATAACTTGAATCTAACTTTAAAAAACCAAAACACCCATGCGATGATTTCGTATGATCGCCCGACTTTTTCACCCGAAGCTCCCCAAAGCATCCGCATCCGGGAAGGGAACTACCAAATGACTATTGCTTACCGCTGGTTTACACCAAGTTATGTTCTGAACCTGATTCTTGGCGGGTTAGTGCTGGGATATTTTACTTATGCATTTATAGAATCTGCGGCGGGTCGTCCTTTGCCGAGCGAAGAAGACGGTATTTTTGAAACGACGCTTGGCGTCTTATTTATCGGTTTAATGGGACTTTATCTTACCTACGCTGGTCTCGCCGGTTGTTTAAATACTACGATCATCGAGGTGGATCCCCGTGAAATCCGGGTGCGGATCAAACCGCTATTCTGGCGCGGCGAAAAGGATATAGTAAGGGCTGCAGTAAAGCAATTCTTTGTCGTTACAAAAGAACGCAGGTACAAGGGAAATTCTACTTACACTTACGAAGTTCAATTTCGGACATATGCAGGTGATACCCATAAACTGATAGCAGATCTGCCTAATATTGAGGAAGCGAAGTTCATTCGGGAAAGAATGGAACGTTACATAGGTCTGGAATCTTCGAAATTTGAAGGTGCACTTAAGGAATAAGCTCCTGATGCTTTCCCGGAATAAACAAGTATCTTCTCTCAGAAGATCGAGCGGCGTCTTTTTGTCGTTTGAAATTTATTTATCTTCGCCACCAATAAAATTGGTTTCTGACTTCGTATCTCGTAATTCTGACTTAAAAAATGGCTGGAAATAGTTTCGGACAGGTATTCAAGGTTACCACTTTTGGAGAATCGCACGGCAAAGCTATTGGCGTTATCATAGATGGCTGCCCGGCAGGCCTAGCGATCGATGAGGCTTTTATTCAAAAAGAACTCGACCGGCGGCGCCCGGGACAATCGAACATCGTAACCCAGCGCAAGGAAAGCGATATGGTGCAGATTCTGTCCGGTATTTTTGAAGGACAAAGCACGGGTACGCCCATTGCCATGGTGATCTACAATGACGACCAGCGTTCCGGGGATTACAGCCACATTGCTGATAAGTTCCGTCCTTCCCATGCGGATTATACTTTTTTTGCCAAATACGGCATTCGCGACTATCGCGGCGGCGGGCGCTCCTCTGCCCGGGAAACGGCGGCACGCGTAGCAGCGGGCGCTATTGCCAAACTGCTTTTGCAAACTCAGGGCGTTCAGATCAACGCTTATGTGAGTCAAGTGGGCGGTTTAAAAGTTGAAAAAAGCTATCAGGAATTGGATTTTAATAATATTGAAGCTACTGACGTACGCTGCCCCGATCTGGATGTGGCACAACAAATGATCGACCTCATCAAAGCAGTGCGCAAGGATGGCGACACCATCGGCGGTGTAGTAACGGGTGTAGTGCAGGGCTGCCCGCCGGGCCTGGGCGAGCCGGCTTTTGACAAACTCCACGCGGACTTAGCCAAAGCGATGATGAGCATCAATGCCACCAAGGGCTTTGAATACGGTTCCGGCTTCGACGGCGTGACGCTGCGCGGCTCCGAGCATAATGACCTGTTTTACAACGATGAAGGCTTGATCAAAACCCGCACCAATCACTCCGGCGGGGTGCAGGGCGGTATTTCCAACGGCATGGATATTTACTTTAGGGTAGCATTCAAACCCGTGGCAACGATCATTCCTGAGCAAGAATCGGTGAATGAAGCAGGCGAAGCGGTTACGGTAGTCGGGCGCGGACGGCACGATCCATGCGTGCTCCCGCGTGCGGTGCCTATCGTAGAGGCGATGACGGCATTGGTACTGGCAGATCACTGGCTGCGGCAACGGATGGCTAAGTTGTAATATAACTAGGAATTCAACGCTTCTACCAAAAAATCATTGAATGGTTTGGCGGCATGATAATATTCCATGACAAAGGGCACAAAGTCTTCGCGAAGCACATTTTTCGGGTCCAACTCCGCCATGTAATAAAATTGTTTGTTGTATAAAAGCGGTTGCGTCTCAGCAGCTTCCATAAATTCCTTGGGCAAGCGTTTATTTTTCTCACCTTTCAAAGTTTCAAATTTTTCAACAAATTCAGGATTGGATATAATGTTTTCAAATCTTTTTACATTTAATGTAATAAACTGCCGCACCTGATATAATGATTGGGTATCCAGGAAATAAGCGCCGCCGCCCAGCATCAGCATGCCCGGTTCCACGTGGATGTACATGCCCGGATACTCTTTTTGTTTGGTACCGCCGGGCGCAATCACTGCACTCACATGTGTTTTGTAAGGACTTTTATCTTTGGAAAAACGAGTGTCGCGGTAAATTCTGAAAATGGCTTGTTTTGGTGTGACGACTACGGTTGGATCAACTTTCTGCACTTCCTGAATAATGGCGCCGATCATGCCTTCAAAAGGCTTTTTTAATTCCTTTTCGTAACGCTTTTTATTATCGTGAAACCAGTCACGGTTGTTGTTTTTGCTTAAATCCTTGAGAAAACCGAGCGATAGTTGGGTCAGCATGATTTGGATGTTTGGATATTATTTAATTGCCATTTTTCATTTTTTTGGCATCATTGCGCAGGCTCCGCCAGAATTCACCAAAGGTATCAAACTCTTTGCGGAAGCTCACACCGGTGCCTACCTGCAAGCGCCGCCCGCCAATATCTGGCTGCAAACGCTGATACACTTTGAGTTTCAGACTCCGATCTCTACTGATCGCATATTCGATCACCACGTCATTACCAATGAAAGTTCCTGCTGTGGAGGCATTGCTCACATTGGTACCGATGTCCACATTGCCACCGATCAGAACAGACAAACGATCATTGAAAAATTCCTGACGCAGTTGTACCTCAAATTCATCGCCACGCGCAAAGTCCTGACTACCACTTAGATCCACGCTTTGATACTGATTGTATGCAATATCAAAATCGATGCCCGAGAGCACCCGTCCGTCGGCAATTACTTCGGAGAAAAGCTCGGTGAGCAGCAGGGAAAGCTGATTGGAAACAAACTCGCTCACGGTATTATATAAAATATCACTCCCCTGGATGGCCACATTATCAGGTAAAAACTGCCCTACCACGATCAAGCCGAAAACCTGGCGGTTGAGCTCATTCTGGTCGCGCCGCAGCAGATTCATTTTACTATCGGCGTATGCCTTGAGCTGGCCGGTCAGGGTCGGAAATTGGATGTCAAAATTAATGACGGGACGTAGGAGCTCGCCTTTGAGATTCATCACCAGAATCACCTGGGTGGACTTGCTGGCATCATTTTGCACCTGAGGACTAACACCAACTAAATATTCTTGTATAAAATTGGCAACAGAAGTATTCAATCCTTTATATTCCGCTTCAATGTTAATTTGTGCGCCAAATGGATCGCCTGTCCATTGAATATAACCTCCCGGACGAACGGTAAATTTTTTATTTACCACATTATATAAAGTAAATAAATAATCACCCTGCTGAATGGTATAATCGCCAAACATGCGGAAATCGCCGTTGCGTGGCGTAAGTACCCGGATATTGCCGCGACCAGAGCCTTTGATGATATCGCCGGTTTGTTCATTAAAGACAATTTCCATTTGGGCTTCATCCTGCACCACGAGGTTCATTTCGACGCTGACGCCGGTGAGATTGGTCAGATTTTGTTGCTGCTCGGCTTCGGCTTTTTCCTTACGCTTATCTACAAAGTTGATGAATTTTAAAGCAGAAGCTTCTTTTTCAGAACTCACGGGAATCACAATGCGGGTACTGTCGCCCACCGTTGCATTGATGTAAATATCGATTTTATCAAAAGGACCACTGAAACGCACATCACCCTGTCCCAATGCGTGCCCGTAAAAGAGCTTGTTGTCGCCTTTTTCGGTATCTAAAGCCAGGAAACGCTGGGTACGCAGGCGGGCGTCCAGTCCAAAATTGCGCAGGTGATCGTGCCGGATACCACCGGAAAGGGTCGCCGTATGGCCATATCGGTCACGCAATGTAATACCGCTGGCATCAAACAGGAAGTTATTTACATCCACATTGCCTTTGGCAAAAGTATAGGTGGTTTTCAGATAATTCACAGTGACTGTTCCATCCCAGAGGGTTACATCTCCGCTTACATTGGGCAAGGAAGGTTGACCCTGGAAGTTTAACTTGCCATCCAGTTGCCCATTGGTATTGGATATTACATCTCCGATAAAATATTCCGCCATACAAAGCGGATACCGTTTAATATCCAAATCAAAATTGAAATAACGGTTCTCTTTTTCAGCCCTGCTGCCTTCTCCTTCAAGATCAGCCAGGTTGTAAAACCCTTTTGCCGTAAGGCTGGACAAGCCATCATCAATTCTTAGGTCTCCTCTCAGCTGCGTCTTTAAATCAGGTGCGCTTGCCACCAGGGTAAACTTACCGTAGGGGTCGTTATTAATATAAAAACTGTCAGATGTAATGGTCGCCTTGAGGTTTTTCATTTCAAAGACGTTTCCAACCTCCGCCGTTGCATCAAAATGCCCGGAAAAATTCAAGGGATCGTAATCCCAGAGCTCATCTATGAAATTGAAATCAAAATCAGTGAGTAAAACCTTGGCGCCCCGGTTGCGCACGCTTTCTACCACGATCTTGCGTTCCCGGCTCTGCAAGGTGAAGTTTTTGGCTTCAAAGAAGTTCTTGCCAAATGTGATATAATTGCTGGAGTCAATCTCCCAGGGCATTTCCAGGATCACCAGGTTGGACTGCTCGAATTGCACCTGAAACAAAGTACTGTCCATTGGATAAAACTTGCCTTCGAGGTTGAGATTGTCCAGCAAACCGCTGGCGTAATAATTCACCCCGAAATCAAGGGTATCGCCATTCAAAAAGCTAATGACTGTAATAGGCTCCAGCTGCGTTTTTTCGTTCAGAATGGTATTATTTACCTGCAAATCTACCCAGCCCTGATCGCGCAAAGCGTTGAAAGTAAAAGCTACGTCCTCCACACGTACGCTGCCGTATTCAAATCTGGAAACGTCGGTCTTGACCAGCAGAGAATCATTTGAGCTGTTGTAAAAGCCGGTCACATTAACGCCCTGAATCTGACCGATTTGTTCGTCCAGAATCTTCGGGAGTCCGCTGGCGTCTTTGATCTGAATATCGAAAATATAATCCGCAACACTGAGTTCTTTATCTTTTGCTTTTATACCCAAGCGACTCGAATATTTGGGGTAATTTCTTACAAAATAGCCGGTAATCAGGTCAGGAATCTGCTCAATGTCAAACAATCCTTCGATGCGCATATCGGCAATATCGGAGGCTACACTAAAAACTTTCCTTCCGTCGTCGGTAAAGGTAGAGTTGGCAAATACGCTGTCAATTTGGTAAACATTCTCCTGATTGTGAATAATTTTTATATTATTTAAATCTATTGTGCCGGCAATTTTTGAAAGCCGGTCATTGCGAAGATTGATATCTGCATTGCCTCCCAACACCAGGTTTTTTTCAGAAAGATTTAGCGCTTGTAAGTCCAATTTTTCCACCGCTACCCGAAAATCAAATACCGGAATACTATCCCTGTAATCTACCAGGCCCTGAAAGTTGAGATCCATATTATTATCCTGGATCGAGAGGGAACCATTAAAAAGATTTCGGTTCAGTTCACCAGCGAGCCGGGCGTTTTGGTAATTATAATTTTTGAAATAAAAGCTCTGGATTTCGGCAGTAAGTTGAGCACTAGCGGTTTGTCCGGTAAGCCCTACCCCGTTTTTCACCTCAGACGAAAAGTTGACCAACCCGAAATCCTCACTGTCAGTCCATTTGCCAAGGTCAAAATTTTCAAGCCTTAGTTTACCGGAGTAATTGGCCTTACCCCGACCGTTTTTCAGGTTCATGCGCATATCCATCACCGCACGGCCAATGTCGGTGCGCAGGTCACCAAATGCTACAAAGTCAGCAAAAAAGCCGTCGAAACTTCCCCGGAAATTGAGCCGCCCTAGACGATCGAAGTTTTGCGGAAGCGTGATGCCCGGAATCAATTGCCGAAGTGTGCTCATGCGAGTGACCAGTTGCTCCAGCCGAAGATTGAGAAATTCTTCATTTTTCACAGCCAGGTTACGCGAGCTAAAACTTCCCTGTAAATTAGAACCATCGGATAGTCGAATATTCAGGTCTCTACCCCGAAGGTTGTTTACCCTGCCACGCACTTCACCGTCCACTTCCAGTACCTCATCTCGGTTACTGGCAAAAAAGTTATTACTCTTCAGCCCCGGCGCAAAAACCATGATATCACGCAAAGCGACTTTCGCATCCTTGAAATTAGCCTGCATATTGACCGCATCCGGGAAAACTATGTAATCAGCCAGTTCACGGTGCCGGAAGATCAGCGTGTCACCAATAGCACTGTAAGGTGTGATAATTTTCAGCCCTAGTAATTCTGTGCGCTCTTGCGATACAAGTGCATTATCAGCGGATAATTCGTTCAACACGAAACCACTCTTTTCCTTTAAAGAGATTTTCTCTACTTTTCCGGTATAGGCTTCATCTTTAAAAGAAAAGTCACGGATATTCATATCAATATCATAAACATCCATGTGCTGATAATCAAGTTCATCCGCCGGCGTTGTTTTTACAGGCGCTCTGAAGTAATTATGTAAAGAAAATTGCCCACCATTTATTCTGAAGGTTTCAATATTTACCTTTAAAGTGTTCGTATCCACAGCACTGGTATCGATCACCTCCCGCATGGCAGCTTCCATCGCCACCGGGGTCCCTTCAAATTCACTGATGCGAAAGATCGGGCCCTCCAGCATAATCGAGCGAACATCGATTACTTTCTTAGGAAAATTAAGGCGTTTGAACACGATCCGTCCTTGCCTCAAGCCCGCGTAAAGCTGCTGACCGCGTACTTTATCATCTTTTACAAAAACTACATCATCCAGATTCAGCCTGCGTACATCCAGGTGGAAGGGGCGGTTTGACCTTTTTGTTTTTTCTTTTGCCGGAAGCAGCCGTTCCAGCAAGATTTCCAGGTTGGATTGCTTGGCGTTCGGGGCAGTGCGGAGATTAAAGGTGGCGCCTTCCAGAGATATTTCCTCAATGGTCAAGCCCTTGCGCAAGTAAACAAAAGGGTTAGTTACGATATTGACCTTCAACTTATTACTATAAAGCAAGGTGTCGCCCTTGGTAAGGTCTTCCACATAAAAATCTTTCAGCGTTAGCCGATCAAAAAATGCCAGATACAGATAGCCAACCCGCACTTCAGTCTGCATCTCTTTGCTCAAGGTATTGGAGATCGCTTTTACTGCCCAGCTTTGTACCGGCGGCAACTGAATAATCAACATCAACGCAAGCAGCAGACCAGTGAGCCCGAAAAACACGCGCAGCAACCATCGCACGACAATTGCCAGGATACCCTCCGTATTTTTTTCGTTATTTGCCTGAGTTTGTTCTGATGTTATAGACACGCTTTATTTTTCTATGTAAATGACTATTTTTTTTGAACACGTTCCCGGATAGAAAGTTACTAAATTCCGGGGCCTTATTAAAATAAATCTCCCTGGTAATAAGACCCCCATCTTCATTGTCGGGATGTATAACACGCCGAATTTAACGTAGTTTTAATAGAGCTGTTGCCTATATCACTCCATTTTCAGCGAAAGTTACAAAACAAGCCTTGGTCTTTTATTTTAAACCGGCAAATATGGCAGTTCGTGCCAAAAAACCTGCCCTCAATAGACTTAAGGCCGGTTTTAAACTATTAAAGCTGCTTTTCTAAAGACAAGTTATTTCTATTAATCGGCTTCGGCAAAGGCGAGCGCCCGCTCATCCGACCAATACAAACCATTTTTACCTAGGGTCACAAAGCCGCAATGCCCACCCCAGTCCGGAATTTCAAGGTAAAAATACGGATGCTTTCTGGCCAAGTGCTCAGGATAACATTCGGGGCTCAGGAATGAATCATCGGCAGCATTGATCAAAAGCGCCGGTATGGCGATATTGTCAAAAAATGAAAGGCTGCTGTTACGCGTCCAGTAATCCAACGCATTTTCAAAGCCATGCACCGGTGCAGTGAATACCTCATCGAAGGTGTCGAAATTTTTCGGTAGTTTGCCATTTAACTGAATTTTGTCGGGAAACTGTGCTGCTTTTATCTTCATTTTTTGGTTCAGGGATTGCATAAAACGATGCATATACAGCTTGTTTTCCCAGTTTTTAAACACCTTATTCGCAGAAGGCACGTGGCAGGGCACCGAGAGCGCGATTGCTTTTTTCACTATTTTGGGTATATTCTGCCCCTGTTCACCTGTAAATTTTAAAGTCACATTACCACCAAGGCTAAAGCCGACCAGCACTACCTCACGATAACAGTCAAGCGACAAAACGTGTTGAATCACAAAGTCCAGATCGCCCGTTTCGCCTACATGGTAGGTACGCAACAAGCGGTTAGGCTCTCCGCTGCAGCCCCGGAAATTCATACCCAGGCCATCCCAACCATGCTGATTAAAATGCCTAATCATGCCCCTTGTGTAAGGGCGATCAGCGCTGCCTTCCAGTCCGTGCAATACGATTACCAATTTTTCACTACCAACCCTCGACCAGTCCAGATCCAGAAAGTCCCCATCGGGCGTATCGAGGCGCTCGCGCTCATAACTCACATCATTGATTTTGCGAAACGCACCTGCAAATATGGTATTAAGATGACCGTTCCGCAGAAATACGGGCGGTCGGTAAGTCGATCTTTGAAGCAATGGCATGTTTTCGAATTAGCGTTTTGGCATTAAAGTTTTAATGGAAATAGTTGCGTTTATTTGATTGTCTTTCAGTTGATTGCTGTATTTTTCCAATGCGTTTTGAGACTGTTGCATTTGATCTAGCATTAAACCAAAATAAAGAATATAACGCTGATCATTTTCAGTGAAACACCCCAACCAGAGGCTATTAACCTCCATCCCTGCCGCCATCAATTGATTCATACGTGCCATCAGCGATTCAAAATCCGGATAAATACCTTCCTGGAGAATGTATTTGGGCTTTTTAAAATTATATAATCTTTCACAATCATATTCAATTAACACATTTTCAAACATTCCGATCAAAACCTCATTGTCTTTGAGATCAAGTGCTACAATTGACGGGCTTACCTTTTCTATTTGCAAAAGTAATAAGTATGGAATTACCTTGTTATCAAATGGTTCTATATAAAGCGAATCTCCAATCGGAATGATCGGACGTCTGGGTTCGGGTTCACTCTGCACCTGCCGGGTAACAACCTCCGATTCATAAACTTCCTGCCCGACGTATCGCAACGGCCGGTCCTGCCATTCGTCATAAACTATCCCCCCGATCATCAACCAGGAAATACTGCAAAGAATGATTTGATTCCAAACCGAGCGCCGAAACCGCAGAAAGTATTCGGGGTCAGAAGTTTTCCATTGCAAGGGTATCCCTTTACTAAATTTTTTCCACCACTCCTGGATATTGCCTCCGCGCTGGATAAGACGAGTGATCTGACTTTTAGAAAAGAACTGTACAATTTGTCTGGTGCCGCCAAAAATTTCCCTTCGTGCAGGTGTAATTGCCAGGTGCGGGCGAAGCGTCTGATCGACTACGATCAATCCGAAACCATTATAAATACATTGATTTCTAAGTTCTGCGTAATAACGATCGTTATTTTGTTCAAATACATTATCAGCAATCGCAATCCATTGTTCATCAGCATGATAGCGTTTAAATTGCTCCACTGCATAAATGTAGCGATAGCGCCTGAAATGTTCGAAAATACGGAAGTAGATAATCCCCAGAATCAAAGCAATCACCAGCAGTAAAAATATGGTTTTGATCCAGCCATACTCCAGCAACCAATACCAACCGGATAAATAAGCCCAGCCAAAGATCACAAGCATCATAATACTGGCAAAAACACTGCTGTCCCAAATGAGCAACCACCGCTGAAGTTTAAAATAAACCTCATCACGTGTCTCATGGGAAGTGGCTTCCACCGTCGCCAGAAACCGGTCTCCTTCCGGGGTCTGAAAAGCATACGATCCATCGGCAATAATGCCACCGGCGCCGCGAATATCGGAGATTACTTCTGGCGAACCCGATTTGATCCGGAAGCGATAATAAGAGCGAAGTGCGCTCAGAGCAGCCTTATTGACTTCTTTCTCCGTCATTTTTTAATTGGGTCGTGGGGTAATTGGTCGATGAGGCAATTATCCTTTTTCATCATTCACTTGTTCCAATTGTTGCCAAAGTTTGATTACTTCTATTGCTTCCCGGACATCATGTGCCCGCAAGATACGTGAACCTTGTTGCAAAGCCACCATATGTAAAGCTGTTGTACCGTTCAATGCATCTGTAGGTGTTACGTCCAGGGTGCGGCAAACCATAGATTTGCGTGAAAGCCCCGTTAAAATTGGCAGATCCAATATCTGAAAAACGTGGAGATTACGCAAGAGTTGAAAGTTATGTTCTACGGTTTTGCCAAAACCAAACCCCACATCCAGGATGATATCTTTGATACCGAGTGTACGTAGTTTGCCCACCTCCCGGATAAAAAAGTCCAGCACTTCTTGCGTAACATCCTCATAAACAGGGTTTTTCTGCATATCACCCGGAGTGCCCTGCATATGCATCAGCACGTAGGGCACGCCAAGATCAGCTACGGTTTCATATAAGTTCTTGTCCAGCCGTCCGGCAGATATGTCATTCACAATGCTCACACCTGCCTCCGTGCTGCGCCGGGCCACCACAGACTTTACGGTATCAATAGAAATAATGATGTCGGAAAACTTTTTGATAATCAATTCAATAACAGGAATTACCCGGGATAATTCCTCCTCATCACTGATGATCTTGGCGCCCGGCCGGGATGACATGCCACCGATATCAATGATTGAGGCTCCTGCTGCCAACATGCTCTCAACTTGCTGTAACACAGCACTTTCGCCAACATAGTGCCCACCATCGAAAAAAGAATCCGGCGTCACATTGAGGATGCCCATGACCACAGGTTGCTCTAAATCAAGTAGTTTTCCGTTGCAGTTCAGCGTCCTTTGAGGATGGAACATTTTTTAAAATTTATTAGGGTTCAAAGTTATAAAAATTAAATAAAAGCTAATATTTTCACATTCTGATTACAAAAAGGATAATTGCATGATTTGAGCGCAAAAAACAAACTTTTGTTCATCTGATGCGTACTCATAATGAAGTGTGACTTTCAAGAAAAATGGACGTCATAACAATGCAATTAAAAGAAATAAATTAGAAAATGGCAAGACGAGACCAAAGTCCACCACCCACTGACAATCGAATGAGTTTGGGCAGACTGGTCGTGGCTTTATTGTTTGTGGTATTGGTAGCAGCTTTATTCTATCGATTTTATAAAAATAACCTCAGCGACTATACAGTTATTCCCAAAGAATTGCAAATCAATTACAAGCCTGCTGAATTTGCGATTAATATTGATGAGGAAGATGCCCTGGTGACACTTTCCAACCCTCAGCGCAATCGCCGCGAGTTCAACCAACTCATTTATGATGTAAATATTTCCATCCTGAACCACACAGCAAACCGGATGGGGCTCAGCGATGCGGTGAAATCCAAAATTAAGGACGAGTACGAAAAGCATCATCCTTACCTAAAAGACTTATATTACAACGATTTTATTACGATCAAGGACACGACTTCCAATCTTTACCAAACCTGGTACGATAATGAATCAACCAACGCGGTAAGCATTCTGCGGGAAGTAGCTTCTAAATATACCTGCTTTCTGGTTAATCATGTAATTACTTCCCTGATTGAAACCACGAATGGCAGTATCTACGCCCGTGGTAAAAGCGTGGATACCCCTTGCGGCGTAGCGATGGCAGAAGCGTTGGAGCCTTTGATGAAGCGTATGGAAGACCGTGCAGCAATTGAGGATTTTAGCAAATCCAAGGGCTTGATGCAGGAAAAAGTGGAACGAGTAGTCGCAGAACTCGCCACGATAGAAATCAGGGATAAAAAAGGGATCAGCCGTCAGTTACAAACCAAAATATGGGGATTCTCGGTTTCCGAAACCGATTTTGAGGTGACTGCAATCAGCATTTTAAAAGCCGGTTTCAAACTAAACGAATACTTTGATATCAATTTAAATTCGAAAGCCGGAGTAGTCACCATTACCCTGCCAGAGCCGACTGTTTTGTCGCATGAGGTTTATCCCAAAATCGATAAGCTGGACATTGGCTGGTTGCGCGAGGTGAAAAATGTCGACTTGAACCGGAGTTTTAATGTCTTGCGCGCAGAATTCCGACGGGATGCCATACAAAATGACCAGGTGCTGGACAAAGCCAAAGCTCAGGCGGTAGAACTGATGAATACCATGTTTATTCCGGTGGTTAATGGATTGAACAAACGCTACAAGATAAAAGTGCAATTCCGCCAGGTACCAGGAAGCCCCGGAAATGAAGAGCTGAACCCCGAGTTTACTTCTGCATCTGCATTTGGAAAGTAGGGCTATGTTCGAACCACACTTAACACCCGGTTACTGGAATGAGCGTTACCAACAACACAATACTCCCTGGGACATTGGCGATGTATCGCCTCCATTGAAGAAGTACCTGGACAAATTATCCGATAAAACGCTGCGCATTCTTATCCCGGGTGCAGGCAGCGCTTATGAGGCCATTTATGCCCACCAGCAGGGGTTTTCCAATGTTTATGTTTGCGATTGGGCACCTGCTGCATTTGATAATCTTCGCCAACAAGCGCCAGAATTTCCCGAGGCTCATTTACTGGTAAATGATTTTTTCAAGCTGGATTTGGAAGTAGATCTGATCTTGGAACAGACCTTTTTCAGTGCCATTGATCCTTCTCAGCGGTCTGAATATGCCAGGAAGACTGCCGAACTTTTATACCCGCAAGGTAAATTAGTCGGTTTGTTGTTTACTCACCCTTTCGAACACCAGGGACCGCCCTTCGGTGGTACAAAAGAAGCTTATCAGCGTATTTTCTCGCCTTATTTTCATATATTACAGATGGAAATCAGCCAGGACTCCATTCAACCGAGAGCTGGCAGGGAGTTGTTTATTGAATTACGGAAACGATCGCTTTAATTTGATTAATCTAAACTAAGTCTAAATAAATTTGTTTAACCGACGATTGCTTCCTAATTTCGTGCAGGAATTATCAATATACAATGCAACAAATATCCATCGTTTTGGCTGATGCTCAATACCTTACCCGACTAGGACTCAGGCGCCTACTCGAAGGTATTGCCACATTCGAGGTATTGGGAGAAGCCGGCGATGAAGAAGAGTTATTGGAAGAATTGAAGCTCCACGAGCCGCAGGTAGTAATTCTTGATTACAATCATCCGGAGCATTTCAGCCACAAGACGCTGGATCAAATTAAACATATTTCGCCTAAGTCCAGGATTCTGGTGATCAGCGAAGACAATAATAAAAATTCTATTTACGACGTGCTTGAGCATGGTGTCAGTAGCTTCCTTACCAAAACCTGCGGTGAAGAAGAAATCATAGATGCTATCAACGCAACCGCAAGAGGACAAAAATTCTTTTGTACAAAAGTTCTGGACTATTTACTCGAAAAATCTTTCGCTAAAGGCGAAGACTGCGCCCCTACTCCACTTACGCCTCGTGAAATAGAGATCGTTAAGCTAATATCCAAAGGCTTGATTGCCAAGGAGATAGCAGATGAATTAAATCTCAGTCCGCACACGGTATATACCCACCGGAAAAAGATTATGAAAAAATTAAATCTGAATACCTCCTCGGAATTGGTTTTATATGCAGTTAATACCGGTATTGTAGAGCGATCTTAGCACCATTTAGTCTTCCGTCAAATTAGTTGATTCCCCAATTGCAGGTAGTAGATTGCTTTCATTTGTGCGTAGTTATCTGTAAAATTTCAATTTTTTTCACTTTTTTGCGCAAATCGCAATCTTTTTGATTAATAATCCGTTAAACGTATTGTTTTATTCACTTTTTATTTGAAACTTTGTATAAGTTATTGATTTATTAATCATTACACCCGCAGATACTGCATCTGTTATAAAACAAGCGGTATGAATACCAGATTTCAACTTCTAACGATTTGTTTGTTCTTTGTTTTTTCCATTCAAAGTGCTCAGGCAGCCAATATTTATATTCTACAGGACAATAGCTGCATGGATCGTTTGGTCTATTCCAAGACCAGCAATGGCGCTATGAGCCAGCATATTGCGTATCGTATTAAAATCAATCCGGTAGAATTCATTTATCTGGAAATCGGTACAGAAGATCAACTGACTCAGGAATTTTTGCCTACGCAGGTTTATTCCTGTGGAAGTAACCTTTACGGGGAAAAGTTTGTAGAAAACATCAATAACAACCGCGACCAGGTGCATCTGGTGCTTCGCCTGCCCAATAATAAATACGGTATCAATAAAGTCCAGCGGGCTGCTTATTTCCAGTACATCGGTGAGACGATGACCTACATTTCCGACCGCTATAGCTTCGCGCTGAATAAAGACCGGGGCGTTATCGGTGAGGATATTTCCGTCGGCAAAACCCGGAATAGTGAGATTTTCTTTGAAGGCAAGCTGGAAACCGATTGCAGTGGCGCTTTTTTATTTAGACGAATTGCACCTAAAGAGGATAAGCCTCACACAGATTTTGTATTTATTCCCGAAATCGGTCTGAGCGAAGACAGAAGCGGCGCCAATGCCAACGATGCATTCAATAATGTGCTGCGCCTCGAAAAGGTAAATGATTATACGCCAAAAGAATACTTGCGTTTGTTGTGCGTTGAAAGACCGGTAGCAAATACTACTGATTTAACAGCAAAAACAGTCCCGAAGGAACTCGACCAAACGCCCAAAACACCAGTAACAGCCAAAACTACCGCTGCCAATACCCCTTGCGGCGAGATAGCAGGACCAGGTTACCACCTTGTACAAAAAGGGGAAACCTTGTACCGGATCTCCAAAGCCTACAATGTAACCGTTTCTCAGGTAAAAGAATGGAATAAATTACAATCCAATACGATTTACCCTTGTGATAAACTACAGGTAGCGGCGACCAATACTACTGTAAAAAGCCCTGCCACAACAACGATTGCAGGAATTGACAAGACCCCTGCGGTTACAGTGCCCGCCCCTTACGACAACACCATGACTCCCAAAAGTGTAGCTGCCTGGGAAAAAGCCTGGGAAAAAACCAATGGCTATCATGTCGTTTTGCCGGGAGAAACCGTGGCTTCGATCGCATTAAAATATGGCTTTACAGAAGCCCGTTTCCGGGATGTCAATGGACTGGGACCTGATGAGATCGTAAGAATCGGTCAACCACTCAAAACAACCGATTGTCCTCCGGGAACTGTAATTACGCCTGCAACTTCGACACGTCCTACGGAATTCAGTAATACGTTCGGTCCTCAGGGTTCTGATCTAACGATCAAAACTCCCCTCCAAAATCAAAACAACTATAATTTCGGCAACGAAGAGCGCATCACACCACAGTTTTATATGCGTTCGGATATGGATGCGGATATTCAGGCAAAAGGCGGCGTAAGCCTCAGCCCGGAACTGGCAAGACGAGCTGCCAATACTTCAGGAAGCTCTACTACAAACACTTATGACCAAACAGTTCCGCAGGGATATGAAGCAGCCAGCTCTGTTAAGAGAGCAACACATACGGTGAAAGATGGTGAAACGCTTTACCGAATTGCCCGGATGTACGGTATTTCCGTAGAGCGCTTGCGCATGTTAAATAACCTGAGTGAGAGTGAAGTTATTGTGCCGTTTCAACGACTTTATATCAATTGATATTTTAAGAAGCATTCCAACAAAAAAGCGCTGAAAAGTTCTATTCTCTCGGCGCTTTTTTTAATCCCTTTTTTTCTTCCAATCCAGCTTTTTCAATTCTCGTTCCAGCCACTGCTCAAAATCAACCAGTGCTTTCGGCGGGTCAAAATTATTACGGATTGTCTTTTCTTTTTCACCAAGCCGAAGGTACGTAATGGTTGTAGGTAAGTCCGGAATAGGTTCTCCGCCCGAGGGATAAGCTTCGTCAAGGTCAAAATAATTGATCTCTTTTGCCCTTTCAAAAACACGCTGTATCCAGGTACTATCCACTGAGGATTCAAACAAGCTTATCAGCTCCACATGCCTGATACCATCGTAAGTCACTTGGCCATCAGAGAAAACTTTCGCCTCAAAAACCGGACAATTTCCGTAGCAACCGGTACGTTTCAGCATAATCACGAGGTAGGGCTGAGCCAGGCTATCCCGAATCATTTGTTCTTGCTGAACAGCTGCGTCTGCTTCCTCCAATTTCGTGGCATCTACAATAGCCGGAGGCTGTGGATAAGCAGAAGTACCAATCCTGCGATTACAGGCTATAAACAACAAAGCAATCAGAGATAACCAAATTACCTGGCGTTCGAATCTCACTTTTTACTGCTTTTTTTGTTCTGCTGGCGCTGGCGTTCTGCCTGGATTTTCTGTTGTTCTTTCAATGCCGTTTCTAACCGGGCCTGGAATCCACCTTTTTTCTTGGGTTTCTTGCGATAAGCTTCCAGTTCCTCCTTTATTTTCTCCTGATCTATGATGTAATTTTTGGTTACAATCGTTTGGAGAATATTAAAAATATTACTAAAAAGTAAATAACAGGTTAAACCCGAAGCAAAACTATTAAAGAAACCCAGGAACATGACCGGCATAATATACTGCATGTATTTCATGGCAGGCTGCGCCGAAAAGTCCATGTGACGGGAGTTGTAATAGGTGTAGATCAGGGTGGTCACCGCCCAAAGCAGGGTAAACAAGCTGATGTGCGAACCAAAGCCCAAGGGAATTTCAAACGGTAATCGGAAGAACACGTCATACGAAGATAAGTCGGTCGCCCATAAAAAGCTCGCCTGGCGGAATTCAATCGCAGCCGGGAAGAAACGATACAAGGCGAACCAGATCGGCATTTGCAACACCATTGGCATACATCCACCGAGCGGACTTACGCCAAATTCCCGGTAAATCTTCATAGTTTCCATCTGTTGCTGTTGCGGATCATCCTTGTGCTTCGCACGCAGTCCTTCTAATTGTGGCTTGAGCGCACCCATTTTCGACTGGGAATACAGCATCCGGTAAGTCAGTGGATACAATAATAGCTTTACAATGAACGTCAAAGCCAGGATCACAAGACCTTTGCTGCCGATGAACATTGAAAGGAAATTGAATATCGGTCGAATGACCCAACGGTTGATCGTGCCAAAAATACTCCAACCAAATGGAATTACATCTTCCAAGTCATAGCCGATGGCCTGCAAGCGGTTGAATTCGTTCGGACCGACATAGAAATCCATTACAAAAGTTTCCGTGCCAGACTGGGTGTAAGGAATATTAATCTGGGTACTCAGCTTTTTCAAATCCGCAGCTTCTTCATCCAGTTGTTCCACTTGTAAAATCGAACCGTCGAAGCTTTCTTTAGCCACGAGTGAGCTGTTGAAAAACTGATTTGAATGAGAGACCCACTTTATTTTGATGCCACTTACATTCTCGGTATCGTTGGAAGTATAAGAACAATAATTATAATTATCGTCCACCGGTTTGTAATAAGCAGTAGAATAAGTGCGCTCGTAGCGGGTATTTTTTTCCAGTTTATCGAGGTAATTAAGCCAATTGAGCTGAATCTTATTTGCATCTTTATCAAACACACTATTCAGACCTTCAAAACGGAGCGAGTAGTCCATTCTGTAAGTACCCGGGCTAACGGCATATTTTTGCTCAAAATAGCGACCATTGCCGGCATCTGCCCGAAACGTAATGGAATTGTCAGATTGAGTCGCCGTGAAATATAAGTCCCCCGTACTGACTACACCGCCCGCAATACCTGCAACCGGGAGCAAGTACTCGAATTTGTTTTTATCATCTTCCAACAGGTAGAGCGGACTTTCAATCTCTTTTTTCTTCTCGTTTTCCGATATCTTATTGAAGTTTTTTAACTCGGCTTTTACAACCCGGCCTCCCTTATTGGAGAAAGTGACCGTAAAAACATCATTTTCGAGGGTGTATAATTGCTCTTCACCGCTCGCTGCCCCCGCGAAAGGTCCATAAACAGCAGAGTTTTGCAGCTGGCGAATCGAATCGGGTTCGGGCGCACTCGCTGCGGCTTGTTCTATTGTATCCACTGCTTCCGGCGCGGAGGAGGTATCCTTTCTCTGCTCAACCAGCGCAATAGAATCTTGCATACGCTGCTGTTCTTCCGCTTGCTTCCTCGCCTCTGGGGCAACAAAAAACTGCTGCCAGACTATAAAAAGTACGAAAATGAGGACGATTCCTATGATTGTATTTCTATCCATTCAATTTCAAAAATTTTCCTGAAAATCACTCTACTCAAAAACTCCGCAAAGGTACAATTTTGTTTACGTTTAAAATAACAACTATGGACGATAATTACAGCAATATAGACCAACGGCTTCTGCAAGCCTATTTAAATACGACTTACCAGGTGGATTTTCCCGTTGTAAAAATCAAAATCGGGGAACCCAACCGGGACTTGGATATTCTTCTGGAATCCCGTCAAGCCCAAAGTTGGGCTTTTATAACCGCCTGGAATCCAAAATCTTCTCTGCTTTCAACAAAAGAAAACGATTGGCGCCATCAAAAGTTGGTACAAATCGTAGAAAATACCGGCTATTCTTACTTCGAAGGCAAAGGCATTGGGAATAATCATGACTGGGAACCGGAAGCAAGTTTACTGATTTTGGGAATTTCCAAAACGGAAGCCCTGGAACTCGGCCGACAATTCGGGCAACACGCCATTGTTTTCGGAGAAAAAGGCCGGGTCCCAGCGCTGATTTTTTGCTAAAACACTGCTGTTTATTGCTTTTTCGCGGCTTCTTTCCGCTCGGTGTTCAATTCTTTCACCACTCTCTGGGTAATATCGAGGCTGTCATTGGCAACCAAAATCTGCCCACCCGAAGCATAACTAAATATGAAGTCGTAACCCTCGGTTTCCTTGATAGATTTGAGTTTATCGAGCAATTCTTTTTGCAGCGCTTCATTGATTTTCTGGCTTTCTTCCAACAGTGTTCTTTGCATTTGTTCCTGTTCAACCATCAATTGTTGTTGTTTCTGGGCCATGCGTTGCTCTTCCCTTTGAATGTCGCTGGGCGCCAGCAAGCCCTGCTGGATTTTTTGCTGAATCTGGCGCATTTCATTCTCAAACGCGCGGCCCTTGGCTTTCAGGCTGGCATCAGCATCCGATTCTTTTTTTTGCAAAGCTTCGCGCTGTTCTTTGAAATAATCATAATTTTCCAACAGTGTATCGGCATTTACATAAACGACATTCAGAGGTTCAGCAGCTTCAGTGGCAGCAGCAGGTTGCGTAGCTTTAGTGCCAGAAAATACCTTGATATATAAAAAGCCAACCGCAAGGATTAAAATAATATTTAAAATTAAAGAAATGTTTTTCATGTTTTTATTAAGTTTAAAGGCTTGAAAAGTGGAAGAAATTTAAATTTTAACCTCCAACATTATCAACCATGTATTTTATTTTTTCATTTCAGCATAATACTGATAAAAGTAAGGAATGGTTTCGATTCCTTTATAATAATTAAATAAGCCATAGTGCTCGTTGGGGGAATGCAGCGCATCAGAATTCAGCCCAAAGCCCATAAATACCGTGTTGGCGCCCAGTTCGGCGTTTATCATTGGTGCGATCGGGATGCTGCCGCCTTCATAAGTAGGGATCACTTTTTTGCCAAATGCCTTTTCCATTGCCTTATCCGCAGCTTTATATTCTATTGAATCCACCGGCGTGCGACTGTACATGCCCGTAGAATGCTTGTGCACTTCCACTTTTACGCTTGGCGGCGCGAGTTCCTGCACGTATTTGGTAAATAATTCGGCAATTTTATCCGGATTCTGATTCGGCACCAGACGCATGGAAATCTTGGCGCTTGCCTTCGCCGGAAGCACGGTTTTCGCGCCTTCGCCAATGTAGCCACCCACAATACCATTCACATCCAGGGTTGGGCGGATGCCGGTATGTTCTAGCGGAGTGTAACCTTTTTCGCCGAGCAACGCATTGATTCCCAAGTCTTTTTTGTAAGCTTTTTCATCAAATGGTGCCTGATTGAGTTTTCTGCGTTCTTCCGCTGAAAGTTCAAGGACATCATCATAAAATCCCGGAATTGTGATGCGACGATCGGCATCATGTAATTTCGATATAATATCGCATAAAATATTTACCGGATTTGCCACTGCACCTCCATAAGCGCCGGAATGCAGATCGCGATTCGGTCCGGTTACAAAGACCTCCATGTAGGTCAAGCCGCGCAGACTTACCGTAATGGAGGGCGTATCATTACCCATGATTGAAGTATCCGACACCAGCACTACGTCACAAGCAAGCAGATCGCGATTGGCAGCTACAAAGCTGTGCAGGTTCTTCGAACCAACTTCCTCCTCCCCTTCTATCATAAATTTCACATTACACGATAGTGAATTCTGAGCGATCATCGCCTCCACTGCTTTGATATGCATGAACAACTGCCCTTTGTCGTCGCAGGCGCCCCGTGCGAAAATCGCGCCATCCGGGTGGATCGCCGTCTTTTTTATGACCGGCTCAAAAGGCTTGCTATCCCACAATTCCAGCGGATCGGGCGGTTGCACATCGTAATGCCCGTACACCAGCACCGTCGGCAAATTTTTATTGATCATTTTTTCCCCGAAAACCACCGGGTAGCCATTGGTTGGCATCACGTCCGCACGGTCAAGACCAGCTTTGCGCAGGTGATCGGCGATCGTATCGGCGGTTTTCAGCACATCATCCTTGTATTTTGGGTCAGCACTGATAGAAGGAATACGCAAGAGCGAAAGTAATTCATTCAGAAACCGCTGTTTATGGTCATTGATATAGCTTTGTATTGCTTGCATCTGCTTTATTTGTAATGGTTAGGATTCAGGCGGTAAAGATAACAATCCGGGTGAAAATCAATTGGTATTCGTTAAAAAACATGCCCCAGAAAGTCGGTCAAGCCTGGTTTCCAATGCTTTTCACCGAGCGGTTTTACCATCAGGCTTTGTTCCAGTCGGCGCCGGGCAATGCCCAAGGTCTTATTTCCGCTAACGAGCAGCCACTGACAGAGGTTATTTTGTAATAAAAAACCATTATTTTGATATAACTCATGATCTTTTGCCTGCAAAACGATAAAATCGATATCGTGAATTTTACCTAAGGTTTCCAGTTCTGTTAACAAGCGGGTAGCTATTTTCTGATGCTGATAGGCTTCATCCACACAGAGATCCGCCACACCAAAAATGTAGATCAACTGTCCGTCGTTGTTAATCAAACGATGCTCCACCGACATATGCGCAATCAGCAATCCGTCTTTTTTGAGTAAATAACGAAAATCGGGCAACTGTTTAAAAAAAGAACGCTCCACGGGATAACCCGGAAAGCAACATTGTAACAAGCCCTGAATCGCAAGGTGCGTCGTTTTGTCAATCTGGTATTCTTCAATCCGCTGTAGCTCCATGATTAATAAGTAGTCGGATAGTTTTTATAAGTAAAAAATCTAATCAGTCTGAAAATCAATGTTTTATTTATTCCTGCAAATGTTTATTCAATGCTTCCACGATTTGCTCTTCGGTGAGTTCTTCGTGAAGTTCACCTTTATAAGCCAGCGAAATGCGCCCGTTTTCTTCAGATACGACAAAAGAGGCAACATTGGCTTTTTCGGTAATACCCACAGCCGCGCGATGCCGCATGCCCGCTGTGTCCGGCAGGTTTGCATTTTCAGAAATAGGCAACACACAACTTGCTTTCTGAATTTTCCCGTCGCCGATGACCACCGCACCATCATGCAAAGGACTTTCCTTGGTGAAAATACTTTCCAGCAGCGCTTCACTGATATCGGCATCCAATTCAATACCGGAAGAGACAATTCCCTCCAGGTTGGCACCATTGGCCAACACAATCAAAGCCCCGGTTTTTCGGCGACTCATCCGTTGTATAGCAAGTCTAATGGCTATTTTCTGCCTTTCCCTTTCATCGGTTACGGCCTCATTTTTTCCAAAAAAACGTCCCGCGATTTCGACCTGTCGCTCCAAAGTGGTATTGCCTAAAAACAATAAGAACCGCCGGATTTCCTGCTGAAAAACGACCACGATCACGATCACACCCACATTTACAAATTGCGTAAGCACCTGCGACAACAAATCCATTTGTAATTGCCCCACCATCCACCAAATGACGTACAGCGTGAGTACGCCAATAAAAATATTGAATGCAATGGTGCCCCGGAGCAGCCGGTACAATTGATACATAAGGTATGCCACGATCAGGATGTCGAGAATATCCCAGATGCGAATCGGTAAAAATCCTATTTTAAACAGTAATGTCATGGTTTCGTCAATTCAGGATTGCTGTTGTTATATGCATAGAAACGTGCAGGGAATAACCATAATATTTCCGGAACATCACTGATAATTTACACTTTGCTGAAAATTATAAAACATAAAAGCCAGAATATCAGCTGCCTCATTAATTTTTTGGTTCATTGACTTCCCCGCACCGTGCCCGGCATGGGTATCGATACGAATAAGTACAGGCAAATCACTCTTTTGGTTCGCTTGTAGTTCGGCTGCAAATTTATAAGAATGTGCCGGAACCACACGGTCATCCTCGCCTGTAGTTGTAATAAAAGTAGCCGGGTAATTTGCCGGAACCACATTATGGATAGGTGAATAATATTTTAAAGCATCAAATTCTTCACGGTTTTGTACCGTACCATACTCGCCAGCCCAAGCCCAACCAATGGTAAACTGGTGATACCGGTACATATCCAAAATACCCGCCGAAGGAATGACAACTCTGTACAAATCAGGACGTTGCGTAATACAAGCACCCACAAGCAAGCCACCGTTCGAGCGGCCGTAAATTGCCAGTTTCTTGGAAGATGTATAATTATTATTTATCAAATATTCGGCCGCCGCCTGAAAATCGTCAATAGATTTGTGTTTTTCCACTTTCGTTGCTGCCCGATGCCAGGCTTGCCCAAATTCACCGCCACCGCGGATATTCGCTACCGCGCAAATCCCATTATTTTCAAGCACAACCGGGAAAAGATGCATACCGGTGATATTAAAATCCGGCAACATACTTACATTAAACCCGCCGTAACCATATAATAATACCGGACGATTGCCATCAATTTTAAGTCCTTTTTTGTGAATGATAAACATAGGCACTTCAGTACCATCATAACTTTTGTACCACACTTGCTTTGTTTCGTAATTATTACTGTCAAAAGGCGTAGCAGAGCTTCTGAAAATGCGGGCATCATAATTATTCAGATTCAGTTCAAAAATAGTTAAAGGTTGAGTAAATGAACTAAATGAAAAGAAACACTGCTGTTGACCAGGATCACCGCTCCAATCACTAACACTACCCATTCCCCGGGTTTCCAGCTGATGTAATAAAGCGCCACGTTGACTAAATATTTTTACCAAACTTGAAGCGTTATGAATATAAGTTGCCACCAGTTTTCCACCGAAAAAATGCACTTTTTGTAGCACATCTTCCGTCTCAGGGATGATCTCTTCCCAGTATCGCTCTTCCGGGCGGATCGTATTAATTTGAACCAGCCGATATTTAGGTGCTTTAAAATCGGTCAGAACCAACAAGCTATTTCCAATATTGCCAACTACTTCAAAACTTGAATTATAATTTTCCACAATCGGTGTAAATTCAATGGGATTTGTATTTAAATCTTTAAAATATAACGCATTCCCAGCAGAAGACTCGGTTGCGTACAAAATCAAAAAACGCTCATCTTCTGTGGTATAAGTTGAAAAATTGCGCTGCGGGTGTGCCCGATCGGCAAAAACCAGCACATCATTTTCTTGCGGTGTGCCTACCCGATGATAGTACACCTGCTGAAAGCGAACCTGCCCGAAACCAGCAATATCAGGTTCTGGTGTTGCAAACCGGCTATAAAAAAAGCCATCGCGAAACCAGGAAATATTAGAATATTTCACCCAGCGGATGCTATCAAGCAAAGGACGGTTGCTACTCAAATCCCTTAGCAAAATCGTGCGCCAGTCCGAGCCGTTTTCTGAAATCTCATAAGCCAGCAAGGAACCATCTCTTGAAAAACTGAAATCGCTCAGGGCAATGGTGCCATCTTTTGAAAAACGATTGGGATCAAGCACGATGGTCCAGTTTGTATCCTGCAAACTTTGAAAACGATAGAGCACATCATGATCTTGCAAGCCATTGTTTTTCAATGCATAATAAAAATTATTTACCCGCTTGGGGGAAGCATAACGCTCATAATTCCAAAGTTCTTGCAGCCGGTTTTTGATCTCATCGTGAAAAGGAATTTTTTTCAGATAACTCTGAGTCGTTTGTCGCTGCGCTGTAATCCAGTCTTTGACGGTCGGAGAATTGCGGTTTTCCAACCATCGGTAAGGGTCGGGAACGGACGTTCCAAAAAAAGTATCCACTACTGACAAGTCCTTCGGCGTTTTTGGGTAAGTAACTTTGATTGTTTTGAAACTCGACTGGTTCGTAGAAAACCATTCGCAACCGGCCGTTAGAATCAAAAGGCCTCCGAGGAAACATACTTGAAATTTGCTCATAGTCGTTTTTAGTTTTACAGGGTTTCGCCGCTTAAAAAGCTGGCATGGAACTAAGGTTTTATTTATTTTTGCATTTTGTATTAATATTCGGGTTAATTTAAATAAAAGGGCTTCTTAGTCTGATCTTTACATGTACTAATACCCAAATACATAAAATCATAATCCTAATGAATATGCAATTTAAACATTTTTTACCGCTCACCCTACTATTCATGGGGCTTTCGCTCTCGCTACAGGCACAGGAACTAAGAGTGAATGAAAAAGGAGAAAAAATTATTGTGTACCCCGACGGCACCTGGCAATATTTCACTAATTTCGGTGTGTCTTCCGGTGCTTTATTTGATCCCAAAGATGATCCGAATTACACACCCGCTGAAACCGGCGACAAATATCCTACTTTTGCCGGTACGGTGCTCCCGATGGATAATGTGTACGCCAATACCGACGAAGACGCCCGCAAAATCTTTATTCGACGCTCCCAAATCGCTCAGGAGGCTGCCCAAATCGCTCAGCAAAGGGTTCGGGAAGCTACGCAGCAACGCGAAAAACTGGAGCAGGAACTCCGGGAAGCCCAGATAAATAACGCCCCCGAAGAAACTTTACGCAATCTGAATACCCGCCTGACCGCCGCCCGCAACACCGAAAAGGAAACCATGCGCGAAGCCGGCATGGCGCGCCAGGAAGCCGGTAAAGCTGATGAACTGACTCGTAAAGGCGGGCTTTTGCAGGAATTAAAAGCACAAGCAAAAACAAACCCGGGTCCAAACGGAACAGTAGAGCCGCTGCTCGAGGATTTTTACAAAACCGTTGTCACGCTGGATGAAGCAACCGGTTCGATCCGGGAAGCTAACAACGTCATGGTCAATCCGCCGGATAAGGGCTGCGATGTAGCTTTTGAAGGAAAAGATGAAACCACCAGCCAATGGCGCCGCGATATGCAACAGGAATTGCTGTTTACTTACACCGACGAGCGCCTGCGCGTGTATCTCAAAGACAAGGAATATCTCCGCTGCGAGGGTTTTATGACTTCAATGGCGGGGTTCCGGTTTTTATCATTACAATTTAGTTTTGCGTACCCGAATGCCCGCGAGGCTTATGGTTTTATTGAAAAAAATAGCGTACTTATTATAAAGTTACTAAATGGAGATTTTATTACACTAAATGCCGGACGCATGGATCAGGGAAGTTATGATACCGAAAAGGAACTCCTGACTTATCGTGTGCACTACCCAATCGACCGGAGCCAGCTCAGTATTTTGCGCCGGGGCGAGCTGGATAGCATGATCATGTTCTGGAGCAGCGGCTATGAAGAATATGAAGTGTTTAATCTTGACTTTTTTATGAACCAACTGAATTGTCTGGAAAAATAATTCAATGAATATTCCCGCTGATCGCTCTGCGGAAATCAGCGAAATTTGTGGACGAACCTTTACAAAGATGCAAACCAAAGAACAGGAACTCAGAGCCGTACAAATGTTAGGGTTGAAACTCCCCACCGACCCACGCTGGGTAAATCTGGCAGAGAAAGACCTTACCGAAATCCTGACCGATCATGCTTACTGCGAGCAGAAAGCCGCCACATCGTGCATTTCACTCATCCAGCAGTACCCCGATAAAACCGAGCTTGTGGAAGAACTTGCGCCTATCGTTACCGAAGAATGGGGGCACTTTCGCATGGTGCTCACCGAACTCAAGAAACGCCAGCTCCAGCTCGGCAAGCAACGCAAAGACGAGTACGTGAACGAACTGCTCAAATTCCAGCAAAAAGGCGGCAACCGCGAAGACAATCTCCTGGAAAAACTGCTCACCTGCGCCCTCATCGAAGCCCGTAGTTGCGAGCGCTTCCGCCTGCTGAGCCTGCACATCAGCGACCCTGCCTTGCGCGACTGGTACCACAAATTCATGGTCTCCGAAGCCGGACATTATGTGCTCTTCATCGAACTCGCCAAGCGCTACGCCCCCGAGGAAAAAGTAAAAACCCGCTGGCAGGAATACCTGGACTATGAAGCGAAGATCATGAGGCAGCTGGAGTTGAGGGGAGATCGGATGCATTGAAATGATTAGAAGGGGCTATTTTAATATAGTTTTTGTTTAAAAAATATTCAGAAAATCTCAACTGAGTAAAATAATTTTTTGACCTAAAAACAATCCACTTCTAATTATCGTTTTATCAAGCTTCTCTCCCTGGATTCGTCGTTATTTTCTATTTTAGGGTCTGTTTTAAATGATAAAAAATACAAGCTGTCTCATGGACGAATCTACTTTGCAGGAAATAAAGGCAAAAATCGAATCGGAGATCATCAAAACCGAGCAAATGATCCTGGACTTCCGGGATATGTCGCAGCCGGTGTCGCCGGATAATGCCATCGGGCGGGTGTCGCGCATGGATGCGATCAACAATAAAGCCGTGACCGAAGCCGCGCTGCGCCAAGCAGAGGAGAAGCTTGGACGCTTGCAAGTCATGCTCAATAAAGTAGGCGAACCCAACTTTGGTTTGTGCGCAAGATGCGGAAAATCGATTCCAATTGGTCGACTTTTATTAATGCCACAAAGCAGTTTTTGTGTAAATTGTGCCCGGTAAATATTGTTATTGGTTATTGGTTACCGATTGTTTGTAAATATTTCAAAATCAATGTCCTACAAATTTAATTTGCCTTATCTTAATATACAAATACAAACCGATGAAACGCTTTACATCCATTACCCCCGTTTGTTTGGCACTCTTTTTTTCAACAGCTACGCTCTTTGCGGCTAAGGAGCAGCCAATCGCAACCACCGCTAAATTTGAATTTTTCAATAATTACTGGACAAACCTGCATCATTTTTTGTACGAAAAATCCCAAACCGCGCATGCTGCCGTTGTTACAGATAGTATTGAAAATCAACTAATTGCAGGTTTAAGCAAAGAAGAAAAAAAGATTTACGACGAATCCCTGGAATTTTATAAAAAATACCTCGCGAAACGTACGCTGGTGAGAGATGAAGTCATGGAAGATCTGCGTCGCTGGCTGATTCAATTCGGTGAGAAAGACACGCCGGCAAGCGATTCCATTGAGGCTTCTTATGTACAATTGCTGAAGAATTTTAATCCGGTTTACAAAAAACATTTCTGGAAATTACACAGCGACCGTAATAAAGAAGTGCTAAATAAATATCTTCCGACGATCAAAAAAATTGAATCGGAGGTCTTCCAAAACATTGCAACATCAGCTCAGGCAGAATGGCCCGAAGGCAAAATGCGGGTGGATTTGTCGGTGCACGCCAGTCGTAGCGGTGGATATAATTTTCTGAACCCGACGATTATTCTGGTTTCCACAGCCAATGAGCGCGTGGAAGGTACTCAGTTTATCGAAATGCTGTTCCATGAAGCCAGTCATACCATTATCAGTGAGGATAGCGGTGCAATCAGTAGTAATATTGCGCGCGCAAGCAAGATTTTGGGTAAGGAGCCTCCTTACGATTTTTGGCATATGGTGCTGTTTTATATCGTAGGAAAATCCACGCAAGAAGCATTAGCCAAGCAAGGCATTGAGCATCAGCCGCATATGGAAATGCACGGCATTGCCAAACGTTATTATAATGTACTAAATGATAACATGGAAATTTATATGGATCGGAAAATAAGTTTGTACGAAGCGCTAAGACGCACGATTGATAAGGCTTACAATTAATCAGTTGGCAGGAAGATCAGAGTTGGCCGGTATCCAGGAGTAGCTTAACTTTCATTAGGGCAACCATCGACAGGGAATCTGTGATTTCACCGTTCATTACCATTGCCAAGGCTTCCGCAAATGGAAGCTTTCGGAGCTGCAATTGCTCGGTTTCTTCGGGCATGGCTTCTCCAAAACTAAGTTCCTGAGCCACAAAGACGAGGCCGGTTTCATCGGTCACCGAATTGGAAGTATGCAAGTCCAGGATTTTCGTCCAGCGCTGAGCAGTGATACCGGTTTCTTCCAGTAATTCGCGCCGCGCAGCTTCTAGTGGCGGTGTTCCGTGCGGCCCGCCCCCCTCCGGAATTTCCCAACTATATTGACCAAGCGCATAGCGGTACTGCCCAACCAGCCAGGTATTCATATTCTCATCGAGTGGTACAATGCCAATGGCCAGGTTTTTAAAGTGAACCAGTCCGTAAATTCCCGGATTCCCGGATGGATTGATAACTTCCCGATGCGTAATCTTTATCCATGGGTTGTCATATACTTCCTTGATACTGAGGGTTTTCCAGGGATTTTCTTCCATATTCTATTACTTCACGGTTTCATGGCTTCTTGAAATGAGCCGCCCTTATTAAGTTATTGCAAAAAGCCTGGTGCGGTGGGTCCTGCCAACAGACGATCCAGGAAATATTCTAACAGGCGAGGCTGAAAAGCATAAGCCGTAAGGATCATAAAGAATAAACCATAAATTGCACCCCAGAAGTGCGTATTATGACCGATGTTATCCATACCCTTTTTTTCCATATAATTGGAGTACCAGAGATAGGCAATTCCAAATAAAATTGCCGGCAGCGGCGGAAACAGGAACCATTGCCAGGGGTCAAACAAAATGAAAGCGAAAACCAGCGCCGAGGTCGCTCCGGAAGCACCAACAGCTGCATAGCCCCGGTTGTCTTTCTGTCTGAAATAAGATGGTACAGAAGAAGCAACAATTGCACTAAGATACAGAAGCAAATACATCAATCGTCCCAGGCTTGCTCCAAAAATGGAGAGCATTGCACCTTCGAGGTATTCGCCGAACATATACAAAACGAACATATTCACTAGCAAATGCTGCCAGTCAGCATGAATAAATCCGTAAGTAATAAAGCGATACCATTCGCCATTGGCTTTCATTTGTACGGGGTAGAACATCAGGCGGGCCTTCATTTCCGGGCGAGCAAAAGCCTGGTAGGAAATGAGTCCTGTCATAATAATCAGTACGAGGGTGAGACTTATCATTTTTGTCTTGCGTTTAGAATGCTGAGAAGTTTCGTCGTTTATTGAAGACCTTTTCAGCTATTATGATATGGTTCGTTTCTTAAAATCGTCATCGCGCGGTAAAGTTGTTCTACAAAAAACAGCCGTACCATCTGGTGCGAAAAAGTCATAGTTGAAAGCGACAATTTACTATCCGCACGTGTATACACTGCATCGGAGAATCCATAAGCGCCTCCCACCAGAAACACAAGCTTTTTGCCGGGCATTTGCAGCTTTTGTTCCAGGAACTTGGCGAATGTTTCAGAAGTATAAGATTTGCCTCTTTCATCGAGCAATAGGAGCAAATCCTCTTTTTTTAAGCGATTCAGCACGATCTCGCCTTCTTTTGCTTTTAATTGATCACTCTCCAGTTTACCTGCATTTTTCACATCCGGCAAGGTTATCATTTCAAAAGGCACATAATGCCGTAGCCGCTGCAAATATATAGAAATACCTTCTTCAAGATATGCTTCGTTGGTTTTTCCAATGACCCAAAATTCGATTTTCATGTACTTTTAATTCAAGTAGCTAAAACAATTCCAACTCTTCCATTAAAGTATGCCGTTCCGGGAAATTATTGCGCAGGTTTTCCACTAAAGTTTCCGCCAGTTCTTCTTCATTGTTTTCAAAAAGCGCCCGGATGATGATCCTGATTTTCGCGGAAGGCTTCCTCCCGATGTGATTACTCAGGTACAATTCAAATAATTCCTGATAAAACTGGCTGACTTTTAGTCGTTCATAAGGCAACAGCAAATGCGCGAATTCGCTCGCCAGATCCAGCGACTGCGTTTCACGCAGGTATACCAGCAGGTCGCTATAAAGTCCTTCCTCGTACAACATTGCCCCAATCAGCCGTTGCTTTTCAACCGAGAAGGGTAATTCCCTGATGCGCTCCAGCAGAACAGAAAAAAGCTCAAACCAATGCTCTTTCGTATTTTCTTTCAATAGTTCGACATACTCAAAATCAAGAGTTTCTATCAATCGTTTTTCCCCGTAGAGTTGAATTGCCGCTGTATCTTTTTCCAATTGCGCGATCTTGAGCAGGGTTTCTTCCAACAGCGCTTTGGTTTCTTTGGAAACCGAATTTTCAAGTCCGGATTTTGCCAGATTTTTGGCGCGTTTGATATTGCCTTTGTTCATCGATTGCCGAATAGCAAATAGCAATACCTCATCATTGGCGATATAGCGGTGGATAAATTCCTGGGCTTCTTCTACCCTATCGAGCTTTTCAAGCAAGGTCAATTTTGCCAGCAAAAGTCTCGCCAATTCTCGTTTTTCAAAATAATACCGGTGAATTTGTTCGTCTAGTAGTTCCAGCAATTGTTCGGCATGCACCGACTCTTCTGCCATCCGGATCAATAATTTGAAAAAAAACTGGTCGATTTCGGCGTTTCGGTACAACAATTTCCTGCACTCCTGCAGGCTGTATTCCCAGATCGACTCCTTCAGCGCCGGCGGCGGAGAGAGCGCCAATACCTGGTGCAAGACGTCAAATGCCTCGCGTATCTGTTCCCGGATTTCTTCCTGCATGGCCTGCATTTTGCGCAACAGTGGTGTGATTTTTTCAATGATACTTTGCGCCATGACCACCGCTTCGGCGAGATAGCCTTGTGCAATCGCATCATCAATCTGGCTTTGAATTTCCAGCAACACTTTATAAATGCTATTCGCACCGCGTTGCGTGAACGTCCGGTCAGGGCGACGAGCTGCACTAATCGTGCTTTCCAAAAGCTGAAGGTATTTTTCGCGACTATCGATACTCGACACATTCGGCGCAAAACGGGCTTTCAGGGCCAGCGCAAAATTCCGGTTGGTTTTGGCGTATTGCTTTACAAAAGTGACCAATTCATCATGATCTACTTGTTCCAGTACTACGCCCGTGGTTAGGCGGCGCGGGCTATCCTCCTCGATTTCTTTATTGCTGGGTTCTTCCGGCGGCTCCGGCTTGGTAAGTTGCTGTCTGAGTTTAAGTAAAACCGCTGCGATATGCTCGCATTTTCCCAATTCTTGGAACCGATTACATTCACAAGTTGCCGCCTTTACTTTGGAAGGTGTAATTTTTATTTCTACCTCAAAAATTCCGGTTTCCTGTACCTGCGCCACCCAAAAATGCCGCTCCAGCTCTCGCAAATCCCGTACACGCCCTTCTTCCAGCAATTGCTCGCCGAGCAGCAGCGACGTCTCGTCCAGGTGCGCCTCTATATTTTGTAATGGAAAGTTCATATTTATACGCTGGTAAATATTTAGAACACTTTAATGTAAAAGAGGTTTGTAAATACCCAAATAGTCAAAGTTATGAACTATTCCAATATGGTTCAACTCCTTCCTATAAAAACCCGGAAATATTCACATTCCCGAAACATTGATTTACTGAATCAGCGGCTCCCCGATGAATACGCGCACTTCCGGAGATATCCTGATTTTAATTTTTACAATCAAAGGATCACTTAAGGTGGCATAAGTCCGGCGATGTAGTGAGTACGCGGTTTTGATGGTATTAAAAACCAGATGAAGCCCGGTACTGCCTTTCGTTTCTGCCAGAATTTCCTGCAAACGCTCCGGCGTGAAATCCTTGTGATCCCCCACGAGCTCTACCTCCAGCGAAGGGCTAATCGCCACGCCCAAGGAAAAACTCGTAATTTTCAGCTTGTACAATTCCAGTTTCGGGAAAATCTGTAACCAGTCTTCAATGATTTCATAGCTCTTTTCTTTTGCACCGGCGCCAAAGGTAGAAGCTTGTTCCTGAACGGCTTCTGATAGTTCTTTGATTGTTTGTTTAATTTTATCGATCATGGTATTGATTTTAAATCATGAAATTTAGCCCTAATTTTGGAATCTTACTGAAATTTATCGTCAGAATCATCATTACGACAGACCAAGCGAAACAAGAAAACCATGAAACAAGAAAATCATGAAATGCTAACCCTCGGCACCGCCATGTGGGGCTGGACAATCCCCGAAAAAACCTGTTTTGAACTGCTGGATCATTTCTATGCATCTGGCTTTCGCCAAATAGACACAGCCACCAACTACCCGATCAATAAACGTCCCGAAGATTTCCGCAAAGCAGAAAATATTTTACTCGAATGGATTAAAACTCACGGAGTCAAGGATTTGGAAGTCATCGTAAAAATCGGCAGCATTAACAACATGCGCAGCCCCGAACACAACCTGAGCAAGAGCTTTATCCTGATGAACCTGGATGAATACCGTTTTAAATATGGCTCCAACCTCGCCATGTTCATGATCCACTGGGATAATCGCGATGATAGCAACGAAATCCGGCAAACGCTGGAAGCCTTTGAGATCGTGCGTGCCCATAACTTGCAGACCGGACTCTCCGGCATTCGCCATCCGGAACTTTATGCGCAACTAAATAAAACCTTCCAGTTTGATTTTTTTATTCAAATTAAACACAATTTATTACAATCAGATTATCAAAAATATCAATTTTTTCATGGAAAAAGAAGATTTATTACATATGGCATTAATGCCGGCGGCATCAAATTAAATCCTGAAGATTACAGAACAGGCAGCTCGCTCAAAGCCCGAGGCGGAGACGTAGCCGCCGAACATCCCATCGCAGTGCCATTGCGGCAAATTTTGACCGAAGCTAACCAAGTGCCAGATCGCCCGAAATTGAGTAAAATGAACCATCTCGGAATGATTTTGTCCTGGTACAGCCCAGACGTGGCCAGCATTCTCATAGGTCCTTCGAAATCAGAACAATTGGCGGACACCGTGGAATTTTTTGAGCAGCTTCAACGTTACGACTACGCAGATGTGTTTTCAAGCTTGCAAAAGCTTACTTCAAATGCCTGAATGTGAAGAGAATGCAAAGAGAATATTTTGATACGGTGGTGATCGGCGGTGGCATTTTTGGTGCGTATGCGGCTCTGTACCTGGCGAAGCGGGGACAGCGGGTTTGTATCATCGAAAAAGAGGCAGAGCTATTCAAAAAAGCGTCCATCGTGAATCAGGCACGGCTGCACGGAGGCTATCATTATCCGCGCAGCGTAGCGACCGCCCTCATGTCGGACGACAATAAAGCCCGCTTTACCGCTGAACATCAGGATTTTATCAACTTCCATTTCGAGAAATACTACGCAATCGACAAATTTGGTTCTTTCACCGATGCCCAGCAATTCGAGCGCTTCTGCGAATACATCCACATCCCCTGCGAGCGCATCTGCGATCATCCGCTTTTTAATTTCAACCGGATCGAGGCATTATACAAAACGGTAGAATATTCATTTGATCCTTTTTTAATCGCAGAATATTATAAGCAAAAAATATCTGGGGAAAAAAATATTACAGTTTTTACATCTTCAGAAGTATTTGCAGCTGAAACCCAGCAAAATCAATGGATTATTGACGTCCACCGGCAGGCATCTGACATCTGGCATCTCGCATCTGCGCAAGTCATCAACGCTACCTACTCCGGCAGCAACGCCATCAACCGGCTCTTCGGTGTTTCCGATATTCAACTCATGCACGAAATCTCGGAGATTGCGTTTGTTACCTCACCTCAGGTTAAAAATCTCGGGCTCACCGTCATGGACGGACCGTTTGGCTCTATGATGCCCTACGGATTATCTGGATTGCTGTCCCTGTCCTCCGTGGCTTACACGCATCACAAGGTATCATATGATAACCTTCCCACTTTCAACTGTCAGCAAATCAATACCAACTGCCGGCCCGATTTTCCTGCCAATTGCAACAACTGTCCGGCACAACCCGAATCAAGCTATCGAAAAATGTTGTCTCAAATGAAGCAGTATTTCTCCGAAAATATTGATTTCCAATACTTTTCTTCGCTTTTCACTATTAAGTCGAAATTGAAAGCCAATTATATCGACGACGGCCGCCCCACCGAAATTTCCATTTTGCGGGAAAATCCACGTTTTTATTGCATATTTGCCGGTAAGATCAATTCCATATACGAAGTTGAAAAGTTGATCCATTAATGGTCTCAAATAAACTGTTTTCTGTATCAACATTTCAACCCTTCAACCGATCAACCATGATTACAATCATCCAGGCAGCATCAAAACACCTCGACGCACTCGTTCCCCTGTTCGATGCTTATCGCGTGTTTTACAAAAAAGCCTCCGATCCCGAAGGCGCTGGCAAGTTTCTCAAAGGTATTTTTGACCGAAAAGACTCCATCATTTATTTAGCCCAAACCCCTGACGGCGAATTTGTTGGATTTACGCAATTATACCCCTCCTATTCTTCCACGCGGATGCAGCGGCTCTGGATACTCAATGATCTTTATGTCAAACCGGAACACCGGGGTAAGGGTGTTTCCAAACAACTGATCGAGCGCTGCAAGGAACTGGCAAGGGAAACCAATGCCGCGGGGCTACTGCTGGAAACCACCAAAGACAATCACATCGGAAATCAATTATATCCGGCCACCGGATTTGAATTGGAAAATTCAGTAAATTTTTATTTTTGGACGAATAAATAAACATGGTTGCACGGCTTCCGTGTTGCATTGTTTCATTTTTAAATGATTAATACTTTGAGCCCATGAAACCAGAAAACCATGGGGCAAAATAAACCTAACCATATGACCAACAGCAAAGTACACGTATCCTCAGAAATCGGAATGCTGAAACGCGTGATCGTACACCGCCCGGACGAAGGCATTTCACGTATTTCCCCGAAAGACGCCGAAGAATTATTATTTGACGACATCGTTTACCTGCCGCAAATGCAGGCCGAACACGACGTTTTTACCAGTATCCTGAAAGCATTCATCGGGGAAGAAAATGTATTGCAAACCAGACAATTGCTCATCGAAGCTCTCCAATCCGGCGACGAAAGCCGCAAGGAAATGATCCATCTCATCGTGGATTACGAAGAATTACCCACCAGTTACGAAGACATGCTCCTCGATCTGGATGACGAAAAACTCGCGGAAGTCCTGATCTCCGGCTATTACGCTGATGATGACCGGGTGTTATTTGACCCCATCCCGAATTTCATCTTCACCCGCGACATCGCGGTAACCGTCAACGACCATGTAGTCGTGACCAAAGCCGCCAAGGAAGCGCGTTTCCGCGAAAACTTCCTCACCCGCTTTATTTGTTGGGCGCATCCTATCTTTGCACGCCTGCGCGAGGAAGGCCGGGTGATCAATATGAACAAAGTAGAAGAGTTTCCGCCTTCCAAACGCGGCGAAATGATCTCCATCGAAGGCGGAGATATGATGATCATCAACAAAGATTATCTGCTCATCGGCTGTAGCGAACGCACCACCGCGCACGCCATCCGCTCTTTGCGCGATGTATTGTTTGAAAAAAACGTGGTCAAGAATGTCGTGCAGATCAACATCCCCAACGATCGCTCCTACATGCACATCGATACCATTTTCACACAGATCAGACAGGATCACACGGTGGCATTCAAGCCGATCGTGATTGACGGACTCGCCTCCAATGTGGAAGTACATCGCCAACAGGGCAAGCCCGGCTTCTACCATTCGATCAGGGACTTTATGCTTGAAGAGATCAACCCCAACATGCGTTTTATCCTCAGTGGCAATGGTGAATCGCCCTACCAGGAGCGCGAGCAATGGACAGACGGTTGCAATCTCGTGGCGATCAAGCCCGGCGTAGCCATCACTTACGACCGCAATGTGCAAACCGAAGAAGCTTTCCAGGCGGCGGGTTACACCATCCTGCATGCCTATGATTTTCTAAAGGCTTACAAAGAAGGCAGACTGGATCCGCAAAAGCTGGAGAACACGATCATTACCTTACCTTCCAATGAACTTTCGCGCGCGCGGGGCGGCTCGCATTGCATGACCTGCCCAATTGAGCGGGAAAGCGTTTAAAAGTTGGAGGTTGGAAAGTTTAATAGTTTAAGGTTGGAGTTTGAAGTTCAAAGGTTTGAAGTTGGAGCGTGCATCCGCCAGTTCAATGCGTGCGTTTACTTCCAGCAAGCGTGCGTTTGCAAAAAACTACCGTGCGTTTGTTTCGGCAGTGTAAATTAAATTCTGCTGCTTTTATGATGTTCATAGCTGCTAAACGCAGCTACGCCACATACACCGACCGTTGTAGCCAATTTTAGGACGAAACGGCACTAAAAAATACTTTACAAAAAAAAATCACAAGAACCGAAACTCTTGTGACTTTATTAAATTGAAAGTACGTTCAATGATTAAGCAGAAACACCACCCAAAACTGTGTCGAGTTGCATTTCTTTCAAAATTCTGTCTTGAATAGGTTGTGTTAGTGTATTGATTTCGTCAGTACCCCAAGTGATACCGACAACCGTTCTTGTAGGACGACTTCCAAATGGCAAATCAGCTAATTTCAAATACGCATCCACTACCCATTGTGGGTCGGGGGCATTTTCGCTTTGTAACATTTGAGCAAAATTTTCGCCCATTGCGGTTGGAACCCCAGCTAATTCGCCATAAGTTTGTAAAATTTCATTATGTGCAGGAGCTTGACCTGATGCCAATAATCCTGTGCCAAATGGACCTGGCTCTACTATGACAATATCAACTCCAAAAGGAGACACCTCGTAGCGTAACGCTTGTGCGTAGCCTTCTAAGGCGTGTTTGGTGGCGGTATAGGTGCCAAAAAATGGCGGCGACATACGACCCACCAACGAAGAGGTATTGATGATTAAGCCTGAACCCGCTTTACGCATGGAAGGTAAAACCGCTTGCATGACTCTAATCGCGCCATAATAGTTGGTTTCCATCTGCTGGTGTGCCTGAGCCACGCTAAAAGCTTCGGTTATGCCCAGGTACATAATCCCGGCATTGTTGATGAGGATGTCAATATTTCCTGCTTCTGCAAGGATACTTGCCATCGCTTCTTTTACAGATGCATCGTTGGTAACATCCATATCCACCACTTTGATGTGGGCAGAATGTGCTTCTAATTCGGCTTTTGCTGCTGCATTTTTTCCATCAGGATTACGCATGGTAGCAAAAACTTGATAGCCTCTATCAGCAAAGTCTTTAGCGGCTTTTAAGCCAAATCCGTTGCTGCTTCCGGTGATGATTATATTTTTCAATTTTATTTTATTTTGAAATTGATTAAAAATGTGTGGTTAATTAGAAGCATAAGTAAAAGCTAAATAATTAAGCACCGTTGAAGCGAGCCAGAAAGGAACAAACACGATACCTACATTTCGACCATTTCTGGATACTTTCGGGTGGTGACCCAAAAAAGGAATACCCGCATGATTGGCATTGATCAGCATAAACAATGCAGACATCACTATTAATAAGAAATGCAGCGTAGCACGCTCATCCAAGGGCAGCTGCCAGGCGTAAATGATGCCGGCTATAACCGCCCATAAAGCCAGAGAATTTTGGCGTTGTTCAAAAAGTAGGAGAAATATGTAATCTTTCGCTGCTGTTTTCTTCCCTTCTGGCGCAGCTGCAATGGCTGCATCCAGCATCGCCGTCTGCTCATGCGCAGTCATTTGATGCTTACCCTTGGGCAAGCCCGGTTCAAACAATGGAAGTACATAATTGACAATCAAACGAGCCAACATGGGAAAAGCTACTTCCAATGAGTGAAGAATGCCTGGTATCATACACAGTACCAGAGCGAGTGTAGAAATTGAATTTTCAGTCATGATTACTCTTGTTATTGGTGTTAACGGTTATTATTAAAATCCTCCGAACATGCCATTATTGTTCGCCAATCCCGTAGTAGGAATGGCTTGAATCACATCCCAATGCTCTACAATCTTACCCGCTTTCATTCGGAATAAGTCGTAAAACGCGTGTGGTTTACCTCCTTTCCACTCGCCTTCACTCACCGTAAGCACAAAATTTCCTTCACCCAATACCTTGTGGATTTTGGTGTACTTGAACATGTTGTTTTGTGAAGTGAGGTATTGTACGGCTTCTACAATGCCACTCAATCCATCTTTTATTTGTGGGTTGTGTTGGTGATATTCTTCGGCACTAATGTATTCGGTGATCTTACTTGGGTTTTTACCCATTAAAACATCTTCAATGAGGGCAACAGCTAATGCTTTATTCGCTTCGGTTTTGTCTAAGTCTTCAACGGTGGCAGGTCCATCGGTTTGAGACCTTCCACTGGCAGTTTCTTTTACCAATGCGGTCATCGCGTCCCAATGTTCGGCTACTTTGCCGTTTTTGTCTACACGGATAATATCAAATGCTACCATTTCATCCGCCCCAAAAGGTTTGGCGTTTTTCCAGATGTTGTGCATAAACACATAGTTGCCATCTTGAAATAGTCGCACGTTTTCGGCATAGGTTCCATGTTCTTTTAAAACTGGAAGTAATCCGATAAAAGGCTCAAGTCCTGTAGGAACAAACGGATTGTGCTGAATGTAATCCGCATTGGCAAATTTGCGCATGGTTTCTACATCTTGCTTGGCTACAGCACCTAAGAAAGCGCCTACGATTTGTTTGTTACTCATTGTTTTTGATGAATTTACCTCGCTTGTTGATGTTGTTTTATTGATGCCACAGGAAGCGAGCATACCTAATAGCAGAAATACGCCGATTACTTTTCTCATTGATTTTGTCGTTTGACGAATAATTATTACTTTTGTTTCGCAAGCAAAAATACGGAATAACTTTTAATTTGCAAGTAATATTGGAAATTAATTTCAATTTGCAAGTAATATTTAATAGAACGTTAACATATGCGACAGGATTTCAGATGTAATTGCCCGTTTACTTCAGCCTTGGATGTTGTAGGTGACAAGTGGATGTTGGTTATCGTAAAGCAAATGCTCATCGAAGGCAAAGAGACCTTTAAGGACTTTACGGAAAGTGAGGAAGCCATTGCGACCAATATTCTTTCTGCCAAACTCAAGCTGCTGGAGGAGGTGGGAATTATCATCAAAACAAAACGACCGGATAATAAAAAGACCAGCCTCTATCTTTTAACTGATAAGGGACTGGCTTTGACACCTATACTTGTAGAACTGGCAACCTGGAGTGATAATCACCTTAGGGACATCCATCCAACCATCGTAAATGGAGAATCAATGGAATTACTGCGGAATGACAAAGCAGCTTTTGCGAGTGCATTGGTCGAAAAATACAGGGAAAAACTGGCTACAACAATGTATATGAGATAATGCTCCCTAA
>CAZGAU010000004.1:0-66517 GCA_964523725.1 uncultured Saprospiraceae bacterium | reverse complement strand
TTCTTTACAAAAGTCGGGGTTTATGTAATAGTTGTCAAGAACTTTAACAAGAAATATCTCATAATTAACAATCGGTTAATTCATGAGAGACGTTATAATTATTTTAAAATATGTTATAGCCTTGTCTAAAACTCAGTCCACAATCTTCAAACTCAAATCCAGACTCGTAGCCGAATGCGTGAGCGCGCCCACCGAAATAAAATCCACGCCGGTGAGCGCAACCTTGCGCACATTGTGGATGTTGATGCCGCCGGAAGCCTCCGTTTCAAAGCGTTTGTTCACAATAGCTACGGCTTCCTGGAGGAGAGGCAGTTCAAAATTATCCAACATGATGCGATTGATATTGCCTACTTCCAATACTTCGTAGAGTTCCACCAGATTGCGCACCTCGATGGTGACGCCCAAATCCTGGAGTCCGTTGGCGGCTTTATATTCCAGAACCCTTTCGATGGCTTGTTTGATGCCGCCGCAAGCCTCGATGTGATTGTCTTTGATCATAAACCAGTCGTACAAACCATGGCGGTAATTGGTGCAGCCGCCCAGTCGCACCGCCCATTTTTCGAGGAAACGGATGAGGGGCGTGGTTTTGCGGGTATCGAGAATTTGTACCGGAAGGTCTTCCACTTCAAATTTGAAGCGATTGCTCAGCGTGGCAATGCCGCTCATGCGCTGCATGGTATTGAGGCACAGGCGTTCCGCCATCAGCAGGGCACGGGTATTGCATTCCACCTCAAAAGCTACTTCACCATAGCTAACTGCGGTGCCGTCTTCTATCTTTAAATTAAAATTAGCGGATGGATCCACTTTTTGAAAAATGCGGCGTGCCACTTCTACGCCGGCGATAATACCAGGATCTTTAACGAGTAGTTTCGCGCGATTGCGGGCATCGGCAGGAATGCAGGCCAAAGAAGTATGATCGCCGCCGCCTACGTCTTCACGCAGGGCACGTTCAATAAATTCTTCAAGTATAATATTCACTTCTGTGCTGAGGTTCATTTATGTTTATATAATTTAGTGCATGATTAGGTGAATAACGGAGTGAATAAATAGGTAATTTTATTACAAAACTATTTACTCACTCCATTATTCTGGCATTCCAATATTAAAACATGACGCCAAGCCTTATAATAATCCCACTGACTTTGCCTTTGGAATCTTCCTCCCGGTTGCCTCGCCGGTCGTCAAAAACGACGCCATTATCATCCGTAGCATCAGTAAAGCCGATCTGAAAACCTAAACCGCCCACCAGCGAAGTATTTTCTGAAAGACTGTATTCTACGCCCGCGCCCAGACCCCAGGAGAGGTTGAGACTGTTGACTTCCTTGCGAATATTGATTTTTTCGGCTTCATCGCCAACTCCCCTGCCCTGAATGGTGCCGCGAGCCTGCGATTTGAAACCGATGGTAATGCCGGGTTCTACAAAATAGCGCAGGTAGCCGAATTCGCGCGTCCGCAGTTTCAAGCCAAGCGGAATTTCTACGTATTGAATGCTGTATTTCAAATTGGTACCCGCGGGAAGTGTGTCCAGTGCGCTGCCCAGCCCGGAGCGCGTCCAGTAGGAACCACCGAAGTCGTGCTGCAAAGTACCGCCGTGATTGAAGCCAAAGCCGATCCCGGTGCTGACCGCATAGTTTTCGCGAAAGTAGAATTCGCCGACCATGCCGAGCTTGAGTCCAAGATTGGTACCGCTCGGATTGATGCGATTATCATCAGTAGTCATCCAGGAAAACACGGGGCTTACCTGAAAACCAAAGCGAACATCGGTTTGAGCTGAAACCATTGTGTTCAATGCAAATAAAAATGCCGCTATCGCTACAATTTTTTTCATAATTCGATTGTTTTGGTTTTGAATTTCAAAGAATTGACCAAATGTTGACCCAATAAAACGAGCTTTGTGCGTTATAACGTGCAACTTTGCAGTAAAGTTAGCGCTTGGGCAACAAAAAATATTGTTTTTGACAACATGAGTTGTAAAAAAGGACTTCTTTTTCTGATTATTGCGAGTACGATTGTCGCTTCCTGCGGCAAGGATAAAAATATTCCCGATGTTTCGGATATCGAAGCGGACGTGGAGGTGCGCCGCTTTGAACGGGATCTTTTTTCGCTGGATACCGCCCACATGGCTCAGGCTTTGGAGAATTTGGAAAGCAAATACCCGGAATTCAGCAACATTTATTTTGGGCAAATCCTTGGTTCCACCGATTCGCTCATCGCACCCGAAGGGCATCCTGCTTACGTGAAGGGCTTTATTCGGTATCCGACGGTGCGGCAATTGTATGACACCACACAGATTATTTTTGGCGACTTCAGCGACATCCGGGATCGGTATCATCAGGCGTTTCAGTTTTTGAAATATTATTTCCCGGATCAGCCTACCCCGGATGTGACTACGTTTATTTCTGAGTATTCCGTAGCCGCTTTTATTTATGGCGACAATCAACTGGCGGTGGGGCTCGATCTTTTCCTGGGTGAAAATTATCCGTATCAAAAATACAATCCCAACAATACCAATTTCTCGGCTTATCTGGTGCGCACTTTCAACAAAGACCACCTGGTTTCCAAGTCTTTGCAGCCGCTGATCGCTGATCTGATTGGTCTGCCTCAGGGCAATCGCCTGCTCGATCTGATGGTACACAATGGCAAAGAACTTTTTATACTGGATAAGTTGTTACCTTTCGCGCCCGATAGCGTCAAATTAGAAATTACATCCGAACAAGTCAAGTGGCTGGAGGATAACGAACTGGAAATGTGGGCTTATTTTTTGAAAGAAAATGCCGGTTTTTCAGATCAAAATTTGTTGTATTCAAGTGATTGGCAAGCCATTCGGAAATACGTTGAATACAGTCCGAGCTCGCCGGGCATGCCTGAACAGGCGCCGGGACGCACCGCCAACTGGTTGGGCTGGAAAATCGTAGAAGCTTATATGGAGCGGCATCCAGAAGCGACGATGCAAGATCTGATCAATCTGAAAGATGCGCAGACTTTACTGGATCAATCCAAATACCGACCGAAGAGGAGATAAGAAGGCCATTAGAAATGGAGACCGGGAGAATGGATGACTGGGCGTTTTCGATTTGTTTTACCCATTAGATCCATTAAACCTTAAAACACAATACGCACAAATTTTGTAAATTGCATAAAAGTTTAGTAATCAGTACCAATGAGTAAAAGAGCAATACCTTTAGTTGATTTATCCAAATTTGTAAAGGGGACGCCAGAGGAGCGTTCAGCATTCGTGGAAGAGCTCGGTGGGGCTTTTCATGAGATTGGTTTTGTGGGGGTGATTAATCATAGTGTTTCCAAACAATTGATTGACGATTTTTACGCGGCTTCCAAAGCATTTTTTGCCCTGCCGGAGGCGGTGAAGCGCAAATACGAAATACAGGGCTTAGCCGGGCAGCGCGGCTACACCTCTTTTGGCAAGGAACACGCCAAGCAGTCGAAAGTAGCCGATTTAAAAGAGTTTTTCCAGCTTGGTCAGGAAGTAACCGACAATGACCCCATCAAGGAAATTTACCCTGACAATGTACAGGTAGCGGAAGTGCCGCAGTTCACTGATTTGGGTATCCAATTGTACAAAGCCTTTGAAAAAGCGGGAGCTGAGTTGCTGCGCGCGATTGCCATCCACCTGGATTTGGGTGAACAATATTTTGACGAGAACATTCACAATGGCAACAGCATTCTGCGCGCCATTCACTACCCGCCGATCACGCAGGAGCCTGCATCGGCTATACGTGCCGAGCAGCACGAGGATATTAATTTAATTACTTTGCTGGTGGGCGCATCCGCCGGGGGCTTGCAGTTGTTAAACAAAGATGATGAATGGGTGGACATTATGCCCGAAGAAGACGAAATTGTGATTAACGTGGGCGATATGCTGCAACGTTTGACCAACAATTACCTGAAATCGACGACGCACCGGGTGGTCAATCCACCGCGTGAAGAATGGCATTTGCCGAGATTATCGATCCCATTCTTTTTGCATCCGAAGAGTGACATGGACCTGAGTTGTCTGCCTGCCTGCGTGGATGAAGCACATCCATTGGCATACGAACCCATCACTGCCGGCGAATATCTGGACGAACGTTTACGGGAAATTGGTTTGAAGAAATAAATTCGCGCTTTTTTGTGAAAATCTCTTTAAACCTTACGAAAATTACAGTATCTTAAGTAACAAGATTTTTGAAAAAGACTTTTTTGTAATCATCAAATATTTCAATTATGAATACCATTTTTTTATTTACGTTAGGCGGCATGGAATGGCTTGTGATTCTGTTTGCGGTGGTGCTGCTGTTTGGCGGTAGAAAAATTCCGGAACTGATGCGTGGTATTGGTAAAGGCATCCGGGAGTTCAACTCGGCGCGTTCCGCGGTGGAATCGGAGCTGAAGGAAGGCATGCGCGAAGCCGATCGTAAAAAAATCGAAGAAAAAGCAGATAAAGAGCAGTCTAATTAATTTTTTTCATAATAAAATCCAGGTACTATGTTAGGTGGTACAGAATGGTTGGTGATCTTCTTCGCCGTTTTGTTGCTGTTTGGCGGTAAAAAAATTCCGGAACTGATGCGTGGAGTTGGGAAAGGTATCCGCGAGTTTAACGCCGCCCGAACCTCGATCGAATCCGAATTGCGGGAAGGCATGCGTGAAGTGGAGCAGCCGCAGAAGCGCGTTGAAGATTCGAAAAGCAACGAAGCGCAACAAACGGAGCCATCAACTCAAAGCCAGAATTAAATTAAGCTTCGAAAAAAAATATCGCTCTATTTATAGCAGCAATGCCTTCAATAGAGCGATATTTTTCAGAATTTACAGTGAGAATTGCAATTTATTTGCGACGGAAAAAGCCGCTTAGCATTTTCATGCCCATATCCGCCACCTCATCCATGATACTGCCGTCGCCATCCTTATCCAGGAAACGTGTAATCAATGCCATTGTCGGATTTTGATTTGCTTGTTGTACTTTGGTTTGCGTGAGCAAGCCCGCAAGTCCACTGACATCCAGACCCTGCTGTTGTTTCGTTTTACCCAATGCACCCATTACCATAGGCGCAAGTAATGCCATTAAGCCGCTTACCTTACTCGAATCCAAGCCGCTCATTTTACCGATCATATCCGCTGCACCTGATTGGCGATCCCCCAGGATGTGAGAGATGATTCCAAACCCATCCAATGCCTTTTGATTTTGAGGTTGTGTGCTGCCCGAGAGCATATCTGTCAAGTTATCCAGAATACTGCCGTCGTGGTCTCTTTCCAATGCGTTGTCGAGTGAACGTGCGCCGTCGGGAGTGGAAGCGTTATTAGCCAGGGCGCCGATCAGGGTAGAAACGATACCGGTTGCAGCGATCTGCGTTTTTTGTTTATCCTCTACGCCTACCTGATTGCTGAGAAAGCCAACCATATTGTCAGAGAGTTGCCCCTGAAGTAAGTCCATTAAATCCATTGCCATTGTTTGGTGTTTTTCGAAATTGATAAATTAGGTTTTTGAAACTATCCCTAGTAATATACTCATAAATACGGTATAATCACAAGGAAAAGTTGCACAGCAGGACAAACATATCACATTCTTTTGAGCTTGATAATAGTACCTGGTTTCAGCATTTGTTTGCCTTGCATATTATTTAGACGTTCCAAATCCTGAATAGTCACACCCGGCAACTTCGTGGCGATATCTTTTAATCGCTCTCTTCTTCTCACAATGTATTGTACAAACTGATCGAGCTGGAAAGCCTTATCGGCGCTCAGGTTTTGCGCGGAAGTTTCGTGCGGGGGCAGCGGTGTTACGGGTGCTGCCGGCAGTGCGGCGACTTCTTCCAGCTTTCGGTTACGGAATTGCAACATCTCCTTGGGATGATAAATAATCAATTGTTGTCCGGCTACAACTTTGCTCGATTTAAGCTGATTCCAGGCCTTTACCTGGTGAACCGAACAATCAAGGGCTTTTGCAATTTTTTCCAGCGTTTCGCCTTCCCGTACGACATAAACCGATTTTATATAATTGGCGTTTGATTCTTCTTTGATCCTGGAAACATATATAGGAGACGATGCAATCGAGGTATAACGGCTGTCCGGTCTTTGGGATGCCAGGTAATCCTTAAACGCAGTTATCACGCGCTTGGGCAAAATCAAAGAATTCCCATTTTCGTTAGCCGGAATGAAATTTTTCCGATAAGCCGGATTCAGCGTTTCAATTACTTCAATGGGCAATTCGGTAAACTGTGCCAATTCTTCAAACTTGAATTCATCATAAACCATGACGGTCTCCGTGATCTGAAGATCCAGCGAAGGATAAGCGGGTGTTATTTCATGATCCTGATAATGATGCATCAGGTACGTAGCCGCGATGAATGCCGGCACGTAGTTTCTGGTTTCTCTTGGCAAATACCGGCGGATATTCCAGAAATTTTTACTACGCGCGCGCTTGATGGCTCTGCTCACTCGACCTGAACCGCTATTGTAGGCAGCTAGCGCCAATGACCAGTCGTCAAAACGATTGTGCAAATCGCTCAAATATCTCATGGCGGCATCGGTTGACTTTTCCGGGTCGCAACGCTCGTCAATATATTGATTGATGGTTAAGCCGTACTCTCTGGCTGTAGGCGCCATAAATTGCCACAAGCCTACTGCGCTCGCGCGAGAAACTGCCTTAGAACTAAGTGCAGACTCCACTACAGCCAGGTATTTTAGATCCTGCGGCAGATTATTTTCTCGCAAATGCCTTTCAAAAATCGGGAAATAGACCACACTTCTCCCGACGATCTCCTCTGCTTTCGGGCGATTATTCACCAGATAAGTTCTGAGATAACTTCTTACAACTACATCATAGCGGGGTGGTACGACCTCGCTCTTCATCTCTTTCAGACGTTTTGTAATCACAGCTTCATCTAAGCCATTGTAGGCAAAAGAGGCTGAAAAACAAGAAATTAAGAGGAAGATGGCCGATGTAGTAATGATCTTTCGTAAATGTGATGGCTCCATATTCGGATGAGATAAATTTCTAAATAACAAGGGTCGAAAAATGAAATTTCGAGTTTTTGTAATTTTCTCAAAAAAATTACGCTTCTGCAAAATTAACAAAATAAACGATGCCAGCAAACCTTAAATGTTAAAGAAGTTTTAATACGAGGTGATTGGAAAATGCCAGCAGCTCGCTTTCGCGGAACTGGTCTGCCATCAGCTGCAATCCAATCGGTAGCCCATTGGCATGATTGCCCACAGGCAGACTGATCGCAGGCATGCCGACCATATTCGCTTGTACGGTAAAAATATCCGCGAGGTACATCGTAACGGGGTCGTCCATTTTTTCACCTAATGACCAAGCGGTAGTTGGTGCAACCGGCATCAGAATAAAATCGTAGTCTTCGAAAATGGCTTTCGTTCTGTCAAAAATCAATCGGCGCACTTGCTGCGCTTTGGTGTAATAAGCGTCATAGTAGCCGGCGCTTAGTACAAACGTACCCAACATAATCCGGCGCTTCACCTCGGTGCCAAAACCTTCCGTGCGACTTTTCTTGTACGTTTCTTCCAGGTTGATCGCACTCGGACTACGATAACCGTAGCGAATGCCATCGTAACGCGACAGATTGGACGAAGCCTCGGCGGTCGTTAAAACATAGTATGCCGGAATGATATATTCTAGCAACTCAAAATCAACTGCTTCTACCGCGTGTCCGTCTTTTTTCAATTTTTCAATCAGCTCATAAGTGGCATTTTTGATACCCTCATCCAGCCCTTCGCTGTTCATCGCTGTTTGTAGATACGCAATTTTTACTTTTTTGTTACGATTTAATTGCTGAAAATAAGCAGGCACCGGCTCAGAACTCGCCGTACTGTCAAATTCATCCGCGCCGGCCATAATTTCCAGCAGCAATGCTGCATCTTCCACGCTATTAGAAAAAACACCGACCTGATCGAAAGAAGAGCCATAAGCCAGCAAACCATGCCTGGAAATGCGGCCATAGCTCGGCTTCAAGCCGATGACCCCACAAAACGCCGCCGGCTGCCGCACCGAACCGCCGGTATCCGTGCCCAAGGCTGCCAAACAGGTATCCGCCTGCACCGACACTGCCGCACCACCCGAAGAACCGCCAGGCACTTTGCTCGGATCCGCCGCATTTTTGGTAGGACCGTAATAAGAATTTTCGTTGCTGGAGCCCATCGCAAACTCATCGCAATTGGTGCGCCCAATGATGATAACATCCTCATTTACAATTTTTTCTACCGCCGTGGCTGAAAAAAGCGAGGTGAAATTTTCCAGGATTTTGGAACCCGCCGTTACCTGGTGATTTTTGTAACACAACACATCCTTGATCGAAACGACCATGCCGTACAAGCGCCCCACGGAATCAGGATTGGCCTTGAATTTTGCATCCAATTCTCTTGCTTGTTGCAATGCTTCTTCCGCAAAAACTTCCACATACGCATTTAATTCCTGAGCGTTTTCGATTTGCTCAAGATAGTACTGTACAATGGCTTCCAGCGTGGTATCGCCGTTGCGGAGCGCGGTTTGAATTTGGGTGAGCGAGGTATATTTTGGCACAGTTCGTTCTTTTGGTAAAAACGCAAAAATCGGGTAAAATTTGGAAAGATGGCAACTAAAGTGGCTGAATCAGTTCGATTTCCTCATCTATGCCTTTGTAATCTGCAATATTTTTGGTCACCAGTTTGCACTCATATTCGCGGGCTGTTGCGAGGATAATCGCATCGGGGAGCCTGATTTTACTGGATTTTTTATAGGCGATGACCTTTTCAGCGATGAGTTCGTCGATGTGTAAAACAGGCAGATAAGAAAACAAATTTTTGATAAAATCTTCCTCTTCTTTTGAATCAAATCGGTAGCCCAGAATTTCCATATAGGTGATCACAGAAATATAAAGCGTATCATTCGCGTTGGCGAAGTCGCTGATTTTCAAAACTTTATTCGAAAGGTAAATGATAATATTGCTATCGAGCAATAGCTTATTCCCATTCATTCCGGAGGTCTTGCTGCCACTGGGCAGGATCTAGGACGGATTGAAAAAACGCCGGCGAGCCCTGCTCTTCCAACAATTGCTGAATAGCAGCCACATTGCTAATGGCGCCGTTTGCCAACTCACGGATGGTAATTTCAACTCGTTTGCCCAGCAGATCGTCCACATTTTGCAGGCGGATCACATTGCTGTCGAGCCTGATATGAAAGGTATGCGTTGTCATACTTCTGATTTCGAGCAATTTACAAAAAAACGCTTTACGACACAAGATGGTTGATAATCTGTTCCAGGCTCATTTTCTCCTGCTCGCCACTTGCCATATTTTTCAGTGAAAGTTGCCCGCTGGTCATTTCTTCGTCGCCTATAAGCACTACATAAGGTACGTTGCGGCTGTTAGCGTATTTCATTTGCTTTTTCAAGCTACCCGGATCAGGGTAAATTTCAGAATTAATACCCGCCGTGCGTACTTTATTCAAACATTGAAATGCATAATGATGCGTTTTTTCATCAAAAGCCACGAATAATACCTGCAAACTCGATGCAGCGTCCGCTGGAAAAAGCTTCAATTCCTCCATGACATCGTAAATTCGCTCCGCACCAAAGCTCACGCCTACGCCGGAAACGCCTTTCAATCCAAAAATGCCCGTGAGATCATCGTAGCGCCCGCCACCGCCAATGCTACCCATCTGCACGCCTTTTGCCTGGACTTCGAAAATGCAGCCGGTGTAATAATTCAAGCCCCGCGCCAGAGTGACATCGAATTTTGCCTCATTTTTCACAGAATCGCCCAGGAAAGTGAAAACAGCTTCCAATTCTTCGATGCCTTTCGAGCCTGTGGCGCTATTTGCAAGCAAGGGCTTCAAATCTGCGAGGTTTTTTACTTGCAATACTTCCTCAATTCTGGTGATAGACTCATCAGAAATACCACGTTCCTGCATTTCCTTACGCACGCCCTCGATGCCGATTTTATCCAGTTTGTCAATCGTGATGGTCATTTCCACAAAGCGATCGCTGATGCCCGCCACTTCGGCAATGCCTGCCAACACCTTGCGGTTGTTGATTTTGATGATTACACCAATCTCCAATTTTGAAAAAACCTCGTCGTAGATCTGCGTCAGTTCCGCTTCATACACCAAAGAATCCGAGCCAACCACGTCCACGTCGCATTGGTAAAACTCGCGGTAACGCCCGCGCTGCGGACGGTCGGCGCGCCAAACGGGCTGAATTTGATAGCGTTTGAACGGAAATGCAATATCGTTTTGATTCATCACCACAAAACGGGCAAACGGCACGGTCAGGTCGTAGCGCAAGCCTTCTTCAGCGAGATCGGCTTCAGAAGGATTATTTTTCAAGGCTTTTTCCAGCTTATCGCCACGCTTGAGCACGCGAAAGAGCAGGCGGTCGCCTTCCTCACCATATTTGCCGGTGAGGGTAGAAAGTAATTCCATCGTAGGGGTTTCAATCGGCTGATAGCCGTATTTGACAAATACTTGTTTGATCGTATCGAAAATATAATTGCGTTTGAACACCTGTTCAGGACCAAAATCGCGTGTACCCTTGGGGATGCCTGGCTTCATGATGATATACGATTGACTGATTTAGATTTACGAATAATTAGAAGAAGTAATGCGATGAGCGAAGTCCGTTATTTTTCATCTGACTTCTTCTTTTTGAAGGCGCAAAGTTAAGACATTTTGTGGAAAGCTCAGTCCTCGAAGACTTCCTGTAAATTGATTTGAAAATCAGAGAAAATACCGACGGGCGCCGCGTCTTCGCCGGTGTAGATTTTGCGGAGCTGGTATTTTTCGTCCACCAGATCAAAAACCAATACGTGCTGCTCGGAAGGATACACGACCCAGTATTCTCGGACGCCATTTTCTTCGTACAAACGCCATTTATTGTCCACCTCTTTTTTGTTGTTGCCGGGCGAGAGAATTTCAATGATCCAGTCCGGCGCGCCGATGCAACCGCGATCGTCGAGTTTTTCCGGGTCGCAAATCACGCAGATATCCGGTTGTACGACGGAATAAATTTCTTTATTTGATTTTTTCTTTTTTTTAGAATCCAGTAATCGTACGTCAAATGGCGCGAAGTAAGCCTGGCAGGGATTGCCTTTGAAATACTGAGAAATTGGACGCACCAAGGCCATCGCGATGGCCTGATGCTTCCTACTTGGCGCAGGCGACATTTTAAAAATTTTGCCTTTGATCAACTCCACGCGTTCCTCGAATCGCCACGTGAGGTAATCGGCGTAGCTGTAAGTGCCATCCATCGAAAGTTGGTCCAGACTGGTAATCATGTTACTACTTTTCTGTACCATAAAGATACGTTTTTATTGCTTAACAAGCTTACCACCAAGTACAGTTCCGCCGCTGGTCAGTTGATAAAAATAAATGCCTTTTGGCAAATTACTCAAATCGATGGGTTTCAATGAAATCACACGGGCATCCCAGCTTAAGCTCTGCGTCAGTTGCCCTGTCGCATTGAAAAGATTGAAAACCACTTCGCCATAAAAACCGGTGAGTTGCAAAGTGGCTTCCTCCCGGGCTGGATTTGGAAATACCTTGATTCCGGCATTTTTTGAAACGCTGTCCACATCGGTGGTCAGTTGCAGTGCTTTTTCTACCGCTGCCAGCGCGTCGATGCGACCGTAGCCGTAGGTGTTATTGGGAACTTCTGAGCCCGAGCGTCCGCCGCAGGACTGATTGCTGAGCATGGGTTTTGCCGTTTGCTCGATGATATCTTCAATTTTTTCCACCTGACCTGCCAAATCAGGGTTTGCAGAGATCATCAAAGCCACAACGCCCGCCACGTGCGGACCCGCCATGCTGGTGCCGTTCCAACTTTGATAACCGCCGCCCCGCACCGCCGAGCGAATCCCTACACCAGGCGCGACCACATTGGGTTTGAGACGACCGCTGCCGTCAACGGTGACATTACCGCGGCTGCTGAATCCGGCAATCGTATCATTCTGTTGCGAAGCGCCTACAGAAAAAGCACCTTCAAAAATAGCGGCAGCGTTATTGACAGAACCACAGCTGGAGCCGCTATTTCCGGCGGATTGTACAACCACTACGCCAGCAGCACGTAGGTTATTGATCGCTGCTTCCATCAGTGCCCAGTTGGACGGATTACATCCTTCAAAATCCGGGCAACCCCAGGAATTATTGATCACATGCGGGGCTTTGCTTGGATCAGGGTTTCGATTATTCAAATCAGTCGGCGCCAAAAACCATTCAAAACATTCGATATAAGTAGCCGGGCTGCCGTAGCCACGCTCCATATTGCGAGCCGCGATCCAGCGAGCGCCAGGCGCTACGCCAATCTGATTGCCCATGCCATCATCGCCGACCATCGTGCCCATAGTATGTGTGCCGTGATTATTATCATCGCAGGGTACTTTAGAATCCAAACCGCAGGGGTTAAGCGAGGGGTTAGGAATTGAATCGCCGTGCACCGGGCTGATCGCATGGATTGCATCGTGCCAGTTGTAATTATGATTAGCAGTAGAGCCATTCCAGCCGCGGTAGGTTTGTTTGATAGCCGGATGTTGCCAGTCGTAGCCGGTATCCTGACCGCCGACAACGACGCCCTGACCAGTGTAACCAAGTGCCCAAACCTCATCGCCATTGATCCTGCGGATGCCCCACTCCACGCCCGCCCGTGCTTCAAGGGTATTGGCATTTTGCAAATCTGCGGGCATATCCAGTGAAGTCCAGGGATTGGAAGTAATGTATGCAACCTCGTCCATTTTAGCGAGCAGTTGCAGCAGTTTGGCATCTCCGTTCGTATAAATCGCGTTTACCACGAAAAAAGAATGAAAAGTCGCTTGCTCTTTTGCCAAAATTTCGGTAACTTTCTTCTGCGTTTGGCGGGCGACCAATTGCAGAGCAGTGAAAACATAATTGCCCTTTTCTTCTTTGATTTTCAAGGATTTAGCTCTCGAAACATCAGCCTGCTGACGCATCACAACTATAAATTCTACTTTTTCTCCGGATTCGGTTTTGGATAGCACCGAAGCGTCTATTTTATTTCTCCAATCGCTGACTTGCGCATTTGTAATGTTGAAGACGAAATTAAGAATCAACAAGAAGATGAAATGTTTCATATCAACGTTTTCAGGATAATGTCAGGATATTTTCAACCTGCGAAATTGGCTTAAAAATCAATTCATTGCAAGAGAAACTGCAGCCTTGACGTGATGTTGACAATTTTTTATAAAAGCAGGTTCAGTTGTTTTTTATAATATAGTAAAATGTAAACGTCTTTGTGACTGATTATCAATTGATTTTTACAAAAAATTTTACTCGATAAATTTTTTGTAAAGGATTTTTAATTTAAATTTAAGCGTAATAATGGAAATAAAGGAAACCGGTTTAAAAGCAAATTACATGACTCACGAGACGACCCTTTACGATGCTTTCACCGGAATGAACCCCGCAGAAAAAAGTGCGGTGGTAAATTTCTTGTGCGAGTACAGCGGAAACGCAAACAGGCAAGCAGCACGAGAGGCAGTAGAGTATGCGATCAAGCATAAGCCCTCTTTTGGTGGTTTTGTCCTTACTGTCCATCAAAACCGGCAAATCATTGCAGCGGTGGTAGTCAATCGTACCGGCATGGAAGGCTACAGTCCCAACAATCTTTTTGTGTATGTGACCTTCCATCAAGATTATCGCAATGACGAAGCAACGGTACGCGAAGTAATGAAAAAGGCAATTGACCGCACCGACGGCGACGTTGCCCTGCACGTAGAGCCCGGAAATCCGGCTTTAAAATTCTACAAAAAACTGGGTTTTAAGTCCCAATACCTGGAGCTGCGCCTCGATAAACGGGCAGCTTTCGCTTCTTGAAACACGCCATGCAACACTAAACTCCGTTTTTATCTTTCCCTTGAACATTTCTTGAAACAAATTTTTGCCTCTACAAACAAATTCGTGTAAAATTATTATCTTGCGATCATGGCAACGCAAGAGATCATCCAGCATTTGTCAAAAGACAAAAAACTGAAAAAAGTCATAGTATCCACTGAGCTGTACAAGTGGACGGGAGGTGGTAGCGTGTATTCCGACCTTCTCGGTTCGATTATTTCCCAGCAAATTTCGGTGCGGGCAGCCGCTACAATTCAGGAGAGGTTTCTCAACCTGTTTGATGATGGCTATCCGCATGTGGAACAGGTGCTTGGTTTTGATGAAGAACGGCTTCGCTCGGTAGGTTTATCGCGCCAGAAAGCAAGCTATATTCGCAACATTGCCGAGTTTTTTAAGCAGGAAAACTTGCTGGATTACAATTGGTCAAAGCATGAAGATGAGGAAATTATCAAATTACTTACCCAAATAAAAGGCGTTGGGCAATGGACCGTGGAAATGATCCTGATGTTTACCCTCAACCGCCCGGATATACTGCCCTTGGACGATCTGGGCATCCGGAATGCAATGATTAAATTATACGAAGTGGAAGAAACGGGCAGAGCACTGAAGCCGCGCCTGATGGAAATTGCCGAAGTATGGCGACCTTACCGCACTTATGCCTGCCGGTATTTGTGGAAGTGGAAGGATAACTCCTAGTGCTAATTTTATTACCTTCCTATATTAAAAAATCACATTATCTTTCGAACCTAACTACAGGACAAAAGTTTTTTTCTATAATTTGAATGGCTCATTTTAGGCGTTTTTTAGATAAAATCGATAAAATTCGAGTCGATTTCAGCCAATTTTTCAAAGTCAAATTAGCTTTTTCAAGTTTTGTCCTGTACTCAGCTTTCGAATTTATTTGTAACTTTTTTGCATTCGATTCGTCTTCAGAATGAATTCGTTGCAAAAGTTTTAGCTATGAAAATTAAAATCCTCTTGCCTGTTTTGTCTCTTTTCATTTTGACTCAGTTGCAAGCACAAAAATTTGAAACAGAAGAAGTTTTTTACCAATCAGATGTAAAATTATCGGGGCTTATCTTCAAACCTAATCAACCCTTGCAATCCAAAGTCGGTATCGTTATTGTTCAAGGTTCTGGCACTTCGGGGCGATCAAATGTTTGGTCTTACACCTTTGCGGAGACGCTTGTTAATCAGGGTATTTATGTTTTGCTTACCGACAAAAGGGGGTGCGATAAATCCGAGGGCGATTGGAAAACGGCTAGTTTTCACGATTTGTCGAGGGATATCGTGGCAGGGGTGAATCACTTTTCAGATTACATTGGCCTGCAGTATGTAGGCATAATGGGTTTGAGCCAGGGAGGGAAGTATGTTGCGGAAGTACAAACCATGTCTGAAAAAGTTGATTTTGTTGTAAGCGTTTCAAGTGCTTCAACAACCTTGGAGCATCAGATCATCCATGAAATGGTGAACACTGCAAGGAAAGCAGGATTAAAAGTAGATGAAATCCGGGAGATGCTCGATTTACATATTTTGATTAATAACTATATTAAAAATGACGAGTGGCAACCTTATGCTGATAGGTTGGAAGAACTAAAAAACAGTAGTTGGAGCGACTTCGCGGCAAGTTTCCCAAATAAAAAGGATGCCTGGAATTGGTACTGGATTAAACAAAATATCCAATATGACCCGCTGAATTATTGGCAACTGGTCAACAAGCCTATTTTTATAGCCTACGGCTCAGAAGACGAGCTAGACAATGTGCCTGTTTGGGATAGCGTATATCGTTTACAAAAAGCATTTAATGGAAAAAATAATCTTACAATGAAAGTTTACAAAACTGGACATGGCATGTATGAAGATGACCGAAGGGCTATTCGTGGTGAATTTATTCAGCATCTGAAAGAGTGGTTAAAAGCAGAAATTATAAAATAAGTAGGAAGACATTTTTAGATTAAAACCAAGTGTTTAATAAGGTGCTGATTTTCAGTACTTTTCTTTGGTTGTTGATTTTCGATTTAAAACTGTCCAACTGCTTAAAGTAAGAGAAGTTACATTGTCTCCTCCAATTGTAAAAACTGCATTTCGTACAATTTTCGATAATTTCCATCCTCGATTTTGATCAATTCTTCGTGTGGACCAAATTCCAGGACTTCGCCTTTTTTTAGAACCAGAATATTATTGGCATGGCGAATCGTACTCAGGCGGTGTGCAATGATGATTGAGGTTCTTTTAGCGATCAGCGTTTCAATAGCAAACTGAATGATGGATTCCGATTCAGGATCAATTGAAGAAGTCGCTTCGTCAAGAATAAGAATATCAGGGTTGAAGACCAAAGCTCTGACAAATGATATCAATTGCCGCTGGCCCATAGAAAGCGTGGCGCCACGTTCCATTACTTTGTAATCGTAGCCTCCGGGCAGTTTTTCGATAAACTCGTGTGCCCCGATCATTTTAGCTGCATCGATCACTTCTTCGCGACTGATATCACTGTCGCGCAGGGTAATATTCTCCAAAACAGAACCCGAAAACAAGAAGACATCCTGCAAAACCAAGGCAATTCGGCGACGCATAGCGTACAAGTCAAACTCCCGGATATCCGTGCCGTCCACCTTGATGTGCCCTTTTTGAATATCGTAAAAGCGGTTGAGCAAATTGATAATCGTCGTTTTTCCGGAGCCGGTGCTGCCTACAATGGCAAGCGTTTCGCCCGGATTGATACGGAAAGAAACGTCCTTCAGCACAAAATCCTTTTCATTGTAAGCAAACCAAACATGGTCGAATTCGACTTCGCCATTGAATTTTTCCGGTTTTAAATCAGTCTGGCTTTCAATTCTATCGGTTTGATCCAAGACCGCAAAAACGCGGTCAGATGCGACCAGTCCCATTTGCAAGGTGTTAAATTTATCTGCCAGCATCCGGATCGGACGAAACAGCATATTGATGTAAATCGGAAATGCAATCAGCGCACCAATGGTCACCTCGCCGCCAATCACGCCGCGTGCGCCATACCAAACCATCAAGCCTAAGGCCGCCGCCGAGATGATTTCCACCACCGGAAAGAAAATAGCATAATAAAGAATGGAATCGAGGTTTGCCTGAGTATATTCACGATTGATCGCTCTGAATTTATCTGCTTCCTGCTTTTCGGCATTAAAAATCTGCACAGTTCGCATTCCGGTGATCCTTTCTTGCAAAAAGGCATTCATCTTTGAAATCTGTGTCCGCACAATCTGAAACGCTGCGCGTACTTTCTTTTGAAAAATGTAGCTTGCCAGAATCAAAAATGGCAATACGAGCATACAGACCAGTGTCAATTTCCAACTGGTGTAAATCATGAAACCCAGCACGGCAATAACCGTGAGCATGTCGGCAATCATGGTGATGACACCGTCTGAAAAAATCTGGTTAATGGCTTCAATGTCATTGATAGTACGGGTGGTAGCTGTACCAATAGGCGTGCGGTCGAAAAACTTCAGGCGCAGGCTGGTGATATGCTTGAAAACCCGCACACGCAAATCCCGTATAACGGATTGCCCCAGCAAACCGGTAGAATATTGAAAAATATATTGTAAAACAAACTCCAGGAGCAGCAGCCCCACGAGCAATAATGCCATTCTGCCCAGCCCTGCCAGATCATTCACAAAAATGTACTCATCCACCATAATGCGGATCAACTCCGGGCGCACAACAGACAACGGCGCCAGAATAACCGCCAGCACTGCTGCAAAAATGAAGATATGACGATAAGGCTTAGCTAAAGCAATGACCTTAGCAAGCAGAGAAATATCGAATTTTTTGTTTGGAGGTGTAGCCATCGGGTGTAACTTGTCGCCGACTCATGCCGAACGCGTCTATTTATCCGAAAAAATGTACATACCTTTTGAAAAACGCAAATTACAAAAGATAGTTTTATACATCCGGAATAAGATGCGGCATGTTTTCAAAATTCACCATGTTTATTTATAACAAATTCTCATCTGCGAAGCTGAAATAGCTGCTTTCCGCAATGATCAAATGGTCCAGCACGGCAATATCCAGCGTTTCGCCGGCTTTTTTCAGTTTCCGGGTCAGATCAATATCCTGCTGGCTAGGTTGCAAATTTCCCGAAGGATGATTGTGCACCAAAATAATGCTCGATGCCATGCCTTCAATCGCTTTGCGGAAAACGATTTTTGCATCTACTACAGTGCCGGCCACGCCGCCGAGGCTGATTTGTTCTCGGCTCATCACTTTATTGGCGCGGTTGAGTAGCAAAATCCAGAATTCTTCATGGGCCAAGTCCATCAGAATGGGAGCGATCACCTGCCAGGCATCCCGGCTGCTGCGGATTTGGGGGCGTTCCTTTACGTCGGTGAGTTGCCTTCGGCGGCCTAATTCCATCGCTGCGACTACTGTGATTGACTTCGCCTCGCCCATGCCTTTGAATTTAGTCAATTCCGCAATGGAGCGCCGCCCCAGTTCATTTAGGTCATTTTCCACCGATTTTAAAATGCGTTGTGCCAAGCCAACTGCCGTTTCATCTCGCGAGCCGGAGCCTAATAAAATTGCCAATAATTCTGCATCAGAGAGATTTTGCTTGCCTTTCGCCAGCAGCTTTTCGCGTGGGCGATCTTCTTCCGCCCAGCTTTTGATGGTGAGATTATTTTTGGAATACGGTTCCATGTGCAAACCTGTTTTCTGATTTAGACGCGGAAGTTTTGAAAAAGCCACATGTTTTGAGGAAAAAATCATGAACTTTGCGGCTATGCCAGATTTTACCTTCCAGCGCGGCGAGCGGCTCAAGAGTCGCAAAGTGATCGAGCAACTGTTCAAGGGCGGGCAGTCGTTTGCGCATTATCCCTTGCGCATCGTCTGGACAATCATGGATGAACCTAATGGCGAATTTCCGGCACAATTTGCCCTGAGCGTTTCCAAGAAAAAATTCAAACGTGCGGTGGATCGCAATCGAATCCGGCGGCTCATGCGCGAGGCGTATCGGCTGAATAAACATATTTTGTACGAGAGATTGGAAACCAGTCGCCAGTCGCCAGTCAACAGTCAACAGCAACTCGCCTCCGCTGAGGCTACTGCGGATAAAACCAGTTACCAACAACTCGCTCTGATGGTCATTTACACCGGTTCCGAGATTTTATCTTTTCAGGAAATTGAAAAAGCGATGCGCGACATGCTGCGCCGTTTTGTAAAAAAATATCGGGCGGGCAACCAAAAGTGAGTTTTCTCTCCTCTTTAGTGATATCTTTTAGGACTTTATTGTTTAAATTTCTGGGAATATTGGCGGTTTGAACTCAAAAAGCAACAAACTGGAAGCACAAAGCAACATCCACATGATACGAATTTTTACAACCCTGCTGTTATTGACCATTTTTGGCGGCTCCATGCTGGCGCAGAAAGTCCTGCAAATCGAAAAATACGGCAAAGCAAAAACAAGAAAAATTTACATCGGCGAAAGCATTAATTATAAACTCTTTGACGACGAAGTGTGGTACTCGGGTTATATTGAGGACATTGACGTGGAAAAAAAACTGCTGGTGATGAAAGACCGCTACGTGGATGTAACCAAAATTGAAAAAATGCGTCGCCCTATACGCTGGAGCAAAGGTGCGAGAACTTCGCTTTACCTTTTTGGTGCTTCCTGGTCGGCAAATGCTTTGATTGGTACACTCACAGACGGTAATCCCGATACTAACTATCGTTGGTCAGATGCTATTGTTACCGGGGTATCCTGGTTGACAGGCTGGATCATTCCGAAGATTTTTAAATTTCGCACCTTAAAATTTGGCAAAAAACGCCGCTTGAGAGTACTCGACCTGAGCCCGGTGCCCGGAGGTAAAATCAAGGCCTGAGTGTAGAGACCAAGAGACTTGTAGAGGGGGTGACGCGGCGACCGGGAAACTTTGATTTTTATATAAAATATTCTATTGCCAGCTCGTAGCCGCGCAACCCAAGCCCGACGATGCAACCCACGCAACTCGCCGTGAGGTAGGAATGGTGCCGAAAGGGTTCCCGATCAAAAACATTGGAAATGTGTACCTCCAGCACTGGCGTACGAATAGCGGAAATGGCATCCGCCAGGGCAATACTGGTATGCGAATAGCCCCCTGCATTCAGAATAATCCCATCATAGCTAAAGCCTACCTCGTGCAATTTGTCAATCAACTCACCCTCATGGTTGCTTTGAAAATAGTGCAATGTAATAGATGGATAGTCGATTTGCAGGCGCACGAAAAAATCTTCGAAGCTTTCGCGCCCGTAGATATCGGGCTCGCGCGTGCCCAGGAGATTGAGATTCGGTCCGTTGATAATGATCAGTTTCATGGTTTCCTTTTGTATCATGGTTTCCTTGTTTCATGGCTCCACAGTTGGAAACAATGAAACTGTAGAGCCACGAAACAGTAGGACAAGAAATTTATTGCACATTCGATCGCATCCAGTTGAGTACATCCTGCGTGCCTTTCGTGGCTACATTTGCCGGGAGTTCCACTCGTTTATGCTGCTGCAAATCAAAAGCGACCGCCTGATTATTATTTTGCTGACGGAGTACCAGATAGCGGTTGTTGGTGGCACTCTTTTGCACATTCATATTCAGGTCAATCGGCTGATCGAAGGCAGGATTGATAGCAAATTCGCCTGTTTCTCTACTATATTCCGGCATGATCGCCTGCTCCCCGCCTTGCACCGAAAGCATGAAAAGGGGGGCAAACTCTACCTCGCTCATGGCATATTCCGCAAAAGGCAGAATCGCTTCCGGGCTTTGCCGGTTTTTCAAGCTAAAGGCAAAGGTGCCATAATCCTGAGCATAGCCCAGTAAATAATCTTCCCAGACTTCCAGTCGCTGAATATGACCCGATTGCGCATCTACAGCGTACCGTTCGCTGCGGAACTTGGGGGTAAGCTTTGGCAACAGCTTTTTATTCGCAACATCATAACAGTAAATAGTGGTGGCACCCCGGATGGCAACAACTTTTGTAACCGTATTATAAGTAATCTCCGCAATGAAGTAGGCAAAATCCGGACTTTGATCCACCGGCAATACATGTCGATCAATGCGCTGGCAGTTTTCGGTATTGTAAACCTCCAGGATTCGGTGACCTTCAGCTTGAAGATCTTCACTGTAAGTGGAAGAATCTGCTTTGATTACCACCATTACCTGTGCGTCGCGAGCCCAGAATTTGTTGCCTTCCAGCACGCTACCCTGTATGTCACAAGTGGGCATGGCCTTGTCAAATGAAGAAGGTGTAACCGTTGTATCTACCCCACGTTCGGTGGCGGTTTCTTGTTGGTTTGATGAGGATTGGTCAGAGCCACAGGCAATTATACTCAGGAATACAATCGCCAGAAATACTTGCATCAGAAATCTCATGAAATGCTGGTTTTTGAGAACTAAGTTATACATTTTTTTATCTAAAACGGCTGAAAAGTTACAACCGTACGGCAAATCTTTACTCTTTGTCAAAAAAACTATGAATTAACCATAGTTCAAAGCAGTTTGTATTTATTTTTTAGAATATTTCAAAAGTACGAAAAAAATCGTATTAAAAACTTGCTTTTACGAAAATGTTCGTACATATTTGCATTACGAAATTTATCGTAGAAGTTTAAAGCAGCGAAAATGAGTCAAATACCCAAACCGACAGAGGCAGAACTCGAGATATTGCAAATCCTGTGGAAAAATGGACCTTCCTCGGTGCGTCAGGTACATGAACAGTTGAAAGAAGCCCGTCAAGCGGCTGATCGTGAGGAAGTTGGTTATACCACCACGCTAAAGTTGATGCAGATTATGGCAGATAAAGGCCTGGCTACCCGCGACACAAGTACGCGGACGCACATCTATGCCCATGCTGTCAAAGAAGAAGATACCCAGCAACAATTGCTGCAAAAATTCGTGGATGCTACCTTCCGGGGCTCGGCAATGAAACTGGTCATGCAAGCCCTGGGCAATCACCAAACATCCCCTGAAGAACTTGAAGAAATTAAAGCTTTGATTAAAAAACTGGAAAAGGAAAAATAGTGCCATCACACTATAACACCATCGCACCATAACACCTGACATTATGGATTTCATCAACCTCATTATATCGGAAGAACTGGTTTATGCGCTGGGCTGGACGGTGGTTCACTCGCTCTGGCAAGGCATAGGCATTGCGCTGGTCATGGCCGGACTGATGCTGGTGTTGCAAAAGCAACCGGCAAAAGTACGTTACCAGCTGGCTTATACCGCCCTGATATTGGTGCTGACACTGGCGGTGATCACTTTTATCGACTTGTATCAATTCGCCCGACTTGAAAATACGCAGGAAATCACCCTGCTGACAAAGATACAAGCCACCGCCGACCTTATGTCCGCGTCACCTGCAATTGCCACAGAACCACCGCTGCTTCAGCGCTTTACCAGTTATTTCAATGAGCATATGCCGCTTATCGTGTCGTTATGGTTATTCGGGGTCGCGTTTTTTCTGCTGCGGTTGCTAGGTGGGCTGGCTTACCTGCAACATTTGAAAACCGCTCATATTTATCAGGTGGAAACGCACTGGGAAGACATGCTGGAATTTTTATCCGAAAAACTCCCGATTAAACGAGCGGTAACACTAATGGAATCTGCGCTGGTACGGGTACCTGTAGTAGTAGGCCATTTCAAGCCGATCATTTTGATGCCGGTAGGCGCCGTCAACGGGCTCACGGTGGAACAAGTGGAAGCTATTCTGGCACATGAGCTGGCGCACATCGCCCGTAACGACTATTTTTTAAACGTAGTACAATCGGTCATAGAGGCTCTGTTATACTTTAATCCTGCGGTCTGGTGGATTTCCGCCAATATTCGTAATGAGCGTGAAAATTGTTGCGACGATACTGCCGTAAGGCTTTGTGGCAATTCCCTGGAATACGCCAAAGCATTGGTGGCCATTCAAGAGATGAATCAATCCGCGCCCAATTTTGCCATGGCTTTTGGCAAGAAGAAACACCAGCTTTTGAACCGAGTAAAACGCATTTTAAATCACCCACAAAATAAATCTGACATGATGGAGAAATTCACAGCTACCTGCCTCATACTGGCAGTGATACTTGGGCTGTCGATCAGCGCCACCCAACCTGAGAAAGATGACTTTTACCCGGAAGCAAGTTCAGAAATATCAATGCTTGAAGCAGCAAACTTGCCCGCCCTGGATACATTGCCCAAAGGCAGATTAAATTTTACTGGCCGCCACAAAGGTCAGGATGTAAAAACGACTGTAAAAGATGGCAAAATCGAGTACCTGCGTATCGATGGTAAGGAAATTCCAGAATCTGATTATAAGAAATATCAACCCCTGGTAGAGGAAATCATGGAAAACGTGCCACCGCCCCCTCCGCCGCCACCGACTCCCCGCGCTCCCAAGAGTATAGGTGCACCGCCGGCGCCACCCGCGCCACCAGCCCCGGGAAAAATTAGCGCTCCGCCTGCACCACCGGCTCCGGATGGAGGTTATTTTTATCATGAGCCTCATGAGGTGGAAGCCGCGCAACGCGAAATCGAAGCTCATATGGTAGAATTACAGGCACGGCACGAGGCATTGGCGAGCGAACTCGGCGAAAACTGGCGTCAGGAACTCGAGATGAACGAGAAAATGCTAAAGGCAGAAGCCGAAAGATTGCGGCAAATGGAACATAAAATCAGGGAAGAACATGAAACCGTATTGGCGGACCATAAGCGCGAAATGGTAAGACATCAGGAAGAACTCAAAAAGCTGAAAGTGGAGCTAGAGCTTATGGAAGCTAAGCATAAAAAGCTGAAAACCAGTATAGAACAGGAGCTGGTAAAAGATGGCTACATCAAGGAATCAGCGCATTATCGCCTGAATCTTAGCGGCAAAACGATGGAAGTCAACGGTAAAACAATGTCTGCTGCCGTTGCCGACAAATACCGGAAAATTTTTCGGGAAATAATGGGTGAGGAGCTTTGCAGTGATTGCCAGTTTACCGTAGGAAACGGTGCGCACAGAGACAGAGAAGAATAACGATTTGAGGCTCATTGGAAGAATTGCCGTCCAATGAGCCTAAATTAATAAACCTTTGATTGTTGCGCGTTTCCGGAAACTTTAATGGAGACTTACCACCGTAGGCGCTATTTTCGCAACATTTGAAAACAAGGCATAGAATATACAAAACAGAAATACTACAAAAGCAATTACTACATCGTAGTTCTTGGGACTCTTTACATTCATAGGGTGCGTGTTTTTAATCGAGTAAATGGGATTAAAATTTTTCCTTCCTTTTTTCAGTACGCAAAACTAGAGTAATTTGGTTTACCGTTCCAGTACTTTTTAGAAAAAATCTATGGATTAACAGTAGTTTATTTTGTATTTACCTGGCTATCAGTAGTTAACGATCCAGCCATTTTTTAAAATCATTCACCCTTTCTCTGCTGACTATGACGTCAAAATCTGCTTTGGGTTTAATTTCCAGTTTCAGGCGGCTGTTGAAATAAGGGGCAATTTTTTGGATAGCGTTGACATGCGTGATGACCTTGCGGTTGATGCGGAAAAAGTACTTGGGGTCGAGCGATTCGTCGAGTTGTTCCAGCGTGTAATCGACCAAATGCCTTTTATTATCAGTAGTTTTGGCGTAAGCCAGCCCGTCTTCCGAATAAAAATACTGAATATCAGAAACGGAAATATAAATCATCTGCTGCCCAACGCGCACCAGGAAACGCTCTTTGTACGTTGGCTGCGTCATGGATTGAATCAGCTGTTGAATGGATTGCAGATCGTAGCTTATTTTTTTACCGAAAAGCAGGTCAAATTTACTCAAAGCCTGCGCCAGCTCCTCCGGGTCAATCGGTTTTAGCAAATAATCTACACTGTTCATTTTGAATGCTTTAAGCGTGTACTGGTCGTAAGCGGTGGTAAAAATGACCGGAGATTGTACGGGTACCTGATTGAAAATATCGAAACTCAATCCATCTGCGAGCTGAATATCGAGAAACATCAAATCAGGAGGAGCATTCGCGCGAAGCCATTTCACAGCGCCTTCCACGCTGTCGATCATGCTGAGAATGTGCGCCTGCGGACGAAAATCGGCGATCAGGTTCGCCAGACGCTTAGCGGCGGGTTGCTCATCTTCGATGACAAGTATGTTCATTGGCTTTTGCTTGAAATCAAATACAAATTTAACCTGCAAACCCCAAACCTCCTAACCAGAAACCCAAAACCGGCAATTCATTCCCACCAGCGCTTCAGCTGTGCGTGTACCACTTGATTGTTCCGATGAAAAGTAAATTTCACTTCCTCAAATTTCGGCAGTCGCCATTTCGATTTTGGCAATTTTGAGAAAGCATAAGGTTCGGTGGGTACGCCAAGGGCGTTTTGGTCGAGCTTGCCATTGCCATTCAGATCATGAAACATCGCTATAGCGTAAGTGCCGTATTGTAATCGGTTGATTTCCAGGGCTGCTTTGCCAGTTCGGGATACAGGTACTGCTTTTACGATCGCTTTTTCTTTTACAAAATAATGTTCGGGTTTGTCGTACACACCCACCCAGATTTTACCCTTGGCTTTTTCAATATTGCCGATTTCGAGCACAAGTTTACCTTGATTCTCCGCAGGAAAAAAGCTGGAAAACGCCAGCCACAGCATGGCCATTGCACCAAATTTCTGAAGTGTTTTCATCTCAAAAAAAGATTGTTTTCACTTCAAAAATACACCCGGAACGGCGCTGCGGATTGTCTTGTTCCAGACGCTTTGCGCAACCTTAAGATTACTTTAAATTTAAAGATGCTGAATCAAAAGGTTTTTAGCAATTTGGTTATGAATTATTCGAAATTCCCACTTCCGATTTCCCACTTCCAATTTTATATCTTCTCCAAATGCTCTCGGGTACGTTCGCTATGCTGATTGCCGGTATTAAGGGTGCTGACTGGTTCGAAAAGCAAGATATGGCACTCTTGCTCCGCCACCGGACGATGCTCCACGCCACGCGGCACAATTAGAAATTCTCCGGCTTTCAAAGGAATGTTTTTATCGCGGAATTCCATCATAAACACACCCGCTACCACCAGAAACAGCTCGTCTTCGTGGTCGTGCTTGTGCCAGACAAATTCTCCTTGAATCTTGACCAGTTTGACATGCTGTCCGTTCAATTCGCCCGCAATCCTGGGATTCCAATAGTCGGAAAACAAATCGAATTTATCTGTCAAATTCACTTTATTAATATTCATAGATTATTGGTTTTTAGTTTGAATACGATGTCTCATGGGCTTCTGCTCTCCCTGTCACTCAGTCACTCACTCTCCCAATAATTCCCATTTTCTGCATCAAAAAAGTCGCATTTCGATTCTGTGCCACCCCTTCCCGAATCTTATAATCAAACAACAAATCGCCGCCGGTGATCGTACTTTCAAAACACAGATTACCCAATGTTTGTGGATATTCCGCTTCCATTTTTGCCAGTTCGATGTCATGCGTGGCCAGCAAACCCACCGCGCCCAGATCGATCAAACGTTTCACCAGTTGCTGACTCCCGTACAATTTGTCATCAGAATTGGTACCGCGCAAGACCTCATCCAGTAAAACCAGCGCATGGGCGTCTTCCTCCAAACCTTCCAGGATGCCTTGCAGTTTGCGCAATTCGGCGTAAAAAGTGGATACATGATCCTGCAGGGAATCCGACTGCCGCAGGGAAGAGTAAATCGCCATTGGGCTGCATGAAAAGCTGCCGGCACATACCGGCGCGCCGCAACGCGCCAGGAGCACATTTACACCTACGGTGCGCAGGAAGGTACTTTTTCCTGACATATTCGAGCCTGTTACAATGTATAATCGTTTGTCTTTTCCAATTTTAAAGTCATTGCTGACACGCTCATGCGCAGGGATAAGCGGATGCGCGAGGTCGGTAGCTTCGATGAATGGCGCACCATCACTGACCGTCGGCATTGCGTACTCGGGATGATTGAATCGGAAAGTTGCCAGAGAGTTCAGCATTTCCAGCTCACCAATACCGTTTAGCCATTGACGCAGGCGGTGCTGATTGCGTTGTTTCCATTTTTCCAGCCAAAAAACGCACTGAATATCGTACAAAATACTGCCGGTGAGCAAGATATAGACCACCACGTTGAGTCGCTGGTCAAAAAAGCGGGCGATGGTGTCGAGTTTTGATAATTGCCGGTGGGCTTCGGTAGTTTCCTGATGGATTTGATTAAGCAGGTTTGATTGAAATTTCTCACTATTTACCAGCTTGAACAATTCCGCGAAAGCGCCCAATGATTCTACGTTTTTGGAAATCGCAGCATGAATTTTTGTAATACGATGTCCGTACCAACCGGACACGCCAAAATTGGCAAAAAACATAAACAAAAACGGACTGAGGTTTTTGCTGAAAATGCTCACAAACAAAGCGATAAGAAAAAGAGCCGGCATGGCGATTCGCACAAATCGAATAAACCGGGAGCCTAAAAACTCCGATGAACTGTCGATCCAGGCGAGCAGGCGCTTGTAATCGGGCGGATGCACGCGGGTACGCAGTCCTTGTGCCAGAAAATGCTGCCGAAAATCGGGGGTTTGTGCCAGTTCGGCGATGGCAACTTGTTGATTTTCAATGATTTTTCTGTCGGAAAGTGGAGCTTGCAGCAGGCTTGCCAGGCGGTTTTCGCCCAGTGCGGTGGCGGTGCGGTTGAGCAGATGAAATAAGGAGCGGTGACCAAACACATCCAGATCAGGCAGGTAGCCGGTATCGTTGTGAAAGGCGGCGCCGTCATCCAGGTAGGATGGCTGATTTTGTAGTACATTCAGCTCATTCTCATTGATTTGTATCAAATGCCGGATCGCTTCGCGCCGGTCAAAAAGGCGAATATGTGTTTTGACCAAAAACAGGAAAATAACCAGTAAAATGAAGCCCAGCACCAGCCAGCCGTATGGATCATTATTTCTGAAAAAAAGAAAAATGCAGCCGCCGAATCCCAGGAAAATGAGCAACCGTGACCAGCCCAGCCAGAAAATCCGGGTATTGAGCAATTTATTTACCTGTTTGTAATAATCTTTTTTTTCGGTATAAAATGTCTTTAAATCCATGATGTTAATTCGTCAACAGTCGGGAAATGTGATTGGGCAAATATAATGCAACATAAGACAGGGAAGATACTTTAGAGCTTATAAAGAAAGAAGCTTTTAAAAAAAAGACAGCAGCGCCAGACAAATGCCGGCAGCCGCCGTCGAACGAGCCCCGATAGGACACATCACGTGTTCTCGAAAAAAGTTTTGAAATTTTAATCCTGTTGGCAGGCATGTAAAAACTCGAATGGATGAAGGTTAGATCCGCAACTTAAAAAAAGCGAATTATTTTTGTTGATAGTTTTTTTAAAAATGTAAAAACATAGCATTTTATTGCACAAACTGAAAATATTTTTATAAAATAATTGAAATTATTTAGTGCTGATGTAAAGCTACTACTGCCAGCGTGAAGCGGAATTTTTCCACGAACCATGTTGAATACTTCCACTTTACATGCACGTGACAGTAGTAGAGAAAAATACTAAACCCCAGTATTTTCTTGCTTTATCATTATCTCTTGCTGCTCACGAGCACCAGTCCGGCTATCAGGCCTACGCCGCCAATGCCCATCATGATGTAAGCCTGGTTTTGTTTGCTTTGATCTTTCGCGCTGATTTCCAGATCGCCGATTTGAATATCGCCGCCGCTGTCTTCCATTTTGGTGAATCCATAAATGCCAAGTGCGATACCCAGCACGATCAATAAAATACCTAATGTACGTTTCATAATTGTTGGTTTTTGATTTTAAAAAAAAACTTACTCCGACCCATAAAAAAAATTGTGACGAGTACAATTATTACATTCAATAGCATAACTATTGAAAAAATGTAATTTCTTGTGCTATAGTTATTCTATCAAACAAAAAGCATGAATCAGTGTAAGTATATTATGATAGTACGTAAGGTTTTGTGTTAAGATGATTTGTATAAATAAAACGGGCGAATATTTGCGATGTTCAGTTGGGTGTATATATTAGTTGGATTTTTATTTTAAAAGCCAGCCATTCAACTAGGCATTAAGTGAAAAAGAAGTTTCTATTTTTTTCTTCAGGTCAGCTTTTGAAGTTAATCCGATTTGATGATCTACCATTTCTCCATCATTAAAAAAAAGAATGGTAATAGTGTGATCGACAACAAATTCCCTGGCCAGTTTGCTTTCGCCCAAATCCATATGAAAAAAGCAAACCTCTTCGTACAACTGCGAAAGCCGCTCGATGATAGCGTGAATCATCATTGCTCCGCCCATCCATTCGGCAGCGAACACGACGACCGCAGGCAACCCTTCCTTCAACACCTTTTGTTCAAACTCGGCATCGGTGACCTTCTGATATTCCGGAGATGATTTCAAAACGAGTAACGATTTCATCATAAAATAGGATAATCGAACCGTTTTTTTACGCTAAATACAATCAATCATTGATTGATTGAAGCCTGTCGGAGCGATTCAATTTTTTCCTACCTAGAACGGGAAAGACGAAAGGCGGTTCATTCGATCTGTAGATAATCTTTGCGTTCGATACCTAATTTTTTCATTCTTGAAACCAATGTTTTGGTGTGCATCTTTAATAAACTGGCAGCCCCATTTTCGCCGGAAATTCTGCCTTTCGTGCAGTGGAGCGCTTCCAGGATGTGGTCGCGCTGAATTTCTTCCAGGCTTTTGAAAGAACCATTGATTATTTCGGAAACAGAGAAATTCAGAGAAGCTGTATCAGGGTTCAGGGTTCGTCCTTTAGATAGAATAACTGCCCTCTCGATCAGGTTTTCCAACTCCCGAACGTTGCCCGGGAAAGGATAATTTTGAAGTTTTTCAAGTACGCTTTGTGGTATTTCGTTGATTTGCTTGCCCATTTTTTTGCCAAATTTTTCCACAAAATGCCTGACGAGCAAAGGAATATCTTCGGGGCGTTCCCGCAACGGGATATTATAAATCGGGAACACATTGAGCCGGTAAAATAAGTCTTCGCGAAACTTCTTTTCTTTTACCAGTCGCTCGAGGTCGCGGTTGGTGGCGGTGATCACCCGGACGTCCACTTTGATGGTTTCTGTGCTGCCGATCCGCTCAAATTCACCTTCCTGTAGCACGCGCAGCAGCTTGGCTTGTAGGTTCAGCGGCAATTCAGCAATTTCATCCAGGAAAATAGTTCCATGTTGGGCCATCTCAAAACGCCCTTTTTTACGCTTGTAAGCTCCGGTGAAGGCGCCTTTTTCATGGCCAAAGAGCTCACTTTCGACCAGGCTTTCGGGCAGGGCGCCGCAATTGATTTTTACCATTGGCCGGTTGGCACGATTGCTCAACTGATGCACAGCGCGGGCCAGCAATTCCTTTCCGGTACCGGTTTCACCCAGGATCAGCACAGTGGCAGCCGTCTCGGCTACCTGCTCTACCTGGCGGAGCACTTTTTTGTAGCCAGAGCTTTTGCTGATAATGTTGTTAAAACTATACTCCAACTCAATTTCTTCCTTCAGGATTTTATTGTCGGCTTCCAACTGATCTTTTAGCAATTTTATTTGCTCAAAAGCATCCTGAAGCTCCTGCTCTTTTTGCTTGCGTTCGCTGATATCCCGCAGGATGCCGCAGCAGCATTGCTCTCCATTATAAGCCACTAACGTAACGTAAGATTCAACCGGGATTTTTTTGCCGTTTTTGCCTGTGATGACCAATTTATCGTTATTTAAAATCTGACCCTTGCGCAGCCGTTCCCATCCATGCTGAAAATCCTCCTCCGAATATTCCGGGAAAAAATGTTGCATTTTCATTTGATTGATTTCTTCGGCATGATAGCCGGTTTTTTCGCAAAGGGTATTATTGAAATAGATGAAAGAACCGTCAAGCCGAAGCCAGTAGATCATGTCATCTGATTGATTGAGCGAATGGTAGGTAAGTTTGATCAGCTCGTCTCGCTGCTTGGTTTTGCTCAAATCTCTGCCAAAAACGCAAAGCAGTTCTTCGCCCCGATACTGCATATGATTGGCTATCACGTGGATAGGAAGTATTTTACCGTCTCGGCATATAAAATCCAACTCCATTTCCAAGGTTCGATCTTTTCTCACCTGTTCCCAGCCATACTGCCAGTGTATTTCACTGCAATTCGATCGAACGTCCATCAATTTCATTCGGAGCAATTCCTCCCTGGTATAGCCTAGCGTGAGCGCCATGACGTCATTCACATACCGGAAAGACCCCTCCGGCGTTAGCCAATAGATGATTTCGCGGGCATTGTTGAGGCAATATTGGGTCAGGTACAGCTCATCGGTTCGGGTTGTGATATTTGAAATATCCTGAAGGGTTCCATATAATTTGACCGTCCGTCCTTCCACAAATACCGGAATACCGATAATGCGTAGTTGCCGGTGTTGCTCACTGTCAGGTAATTTTACTGAAATTTCTGTTTCAAACCGCTCGCCCGCTTTCAGGCTTTGTTTAACTTTTGACGTTAAATTGGCGAATTCCTGAGCATTTAGTCTTTGCTCAAGCCATTTTTTTAGATTGGGAATGTCTGTGGCAAATTTTTGGGGCAGGCAGAGTAAATCATAAATTTCATCGGTAAAGAGAAGATCTTGCTGAATCAAATTCCATTGCCAGCTTCCTACTTTGGTGACCTGAGCGGTAAGTTCCAGTAAATCTTTGAAAGGATGAGCGGTTAATAGATTTTCAATCATGCAGCAACAAATAGGTGTTTCACCCGTATCTATCAATACACCGCGCATGCGTACCGGGTAGATGGCTCCATCGGCTGTAATATGCTCTGTTTCAATGGTTAGCTGCTCTTTTTCGAGCAGATCCCGCCAGAAGTTTCGCCAGCTAATAAAACTCGTATTAGGACTGACCTGAAAGATAGTCTTGGAATTGAATGCGAACCTGGAATAGCCCGATTCACGGGCAAAATGACTATTGACCCCCAAAATATGTCCATCTTGGTTGAGCCATATCACCCCTTGTTGTATCATTTCCATTGCATCCATGTAGATGCGCAGTAAGTCAGAGCTTACCGGGTTAGACGCCATTGTCATTTGGGCTGTTTTAAAAGTGTGTAAATATTTACATTTCTATCGGGGCGTCTTTGATACTATTAAACAATAAAATTCAAAGCAGAAACGCTTTGAGGGTATTACTTTCTTCGATTTAAGCAAAACTAACCTAAATCAGGTCAAAATAACAAGGAAAATTTCTAAAACAAGATAAAATAAATAACCGGGGCGGATAATGATAAAAAATTACACTAATTGCCAGTTCATCTGAATACCATTTGCCGGGCGCAGCGTAATCAGCGGCTGCGGTTTCACTTCATGACCTGGCGTGTTTTCAAAATTATAACGACGTAGCATCGCTGCTAGTACTAGCTGCATTTCCATAATAGCAAAATTATTGCCGATGCACAGGCGCGGCCCACCCCCAAAGGGCGCATAAGCAAAAGGCTGGTGCTGTTTTTTATTTTCCTTGCTGAAACGGTTGGGATTAAAAACCGCTGGTTTTTCCCAAAGATCCGGCGAACGATGCGCGCCATAAAAGTAGGTAACCACCACGGCTCCTTTGGGAATTTTTATGCCCTTAAATTCGTCTTCCTCTACAGCAATGCGATCGGTGATCCAGGCCGGCGGGTACAGCCGCATGGCTTCTTCGATGATTTGGGTGAGATATTCTAGTTTTGGAAGGTCTTCAAACCCCGGCTTCCGGTCGCCAAGTATAGCATCCAGTTCTTTCCTGGCTTTGTCCACCACTTCCGGGTGCTGCGCGAGCAGATACCAGGTCCAGGCCAGCGCATTAGCGGAAGTTTCGTGGCCGGCAACAAACATAATGGCGCTTTCCTCAAACAATTGCTGATCGGTCATACCTTCACCAGTGTCTTCGTAGCGGGCGTCGAGGAGCATTTGCAGCAGGTCGTCGCGCTGCTCACCCGAGGTGCGCCGCTGATGAATCAATTCCAGGATCTTGGCTTTGAATGCTGCTGCCAGCATTTCATGTTGGCGTAGTTGCCCCGAAATTTTGAACCAGGGTTCCAGAAAAGGTTGCCGTATCTGGCGGATGACAAATGCCTGTAATTGGGTGACCGTCTTTCCCAACCGCCGGAGCTCTGCGCCTTCCAGGTTGGCACTGAACAATGAACGCGCCACGATATCAAAAGCCAGTTGCATCATGTGCGAAGCAATATCAATGGATTGATTTTTAGCAATTTCATCATCAAAGTTTTCCAGAAACTCGTCAATAATATTTTGCATCAGTTCGGTCAGAGCCGCCAGTCGAGCGCGGTGGAAGCCGGGTTGGATGAGGCGCCGCTGCCGGAGCCAGTAATCGCCTTCGCTGGTGAGCAAGCCGTTGCCCAGAAAGTGTGAAACTTTGTCGAAGTGCATGGGGGATTTACGGTAGTTTCGGTGATTTTTCTGCAAGACGTATTGGATGAATTCCGGATCAATCGTGACCACGCCATGGTAGATTCCGCCGACATAGGTATAAAAACTTGGGCCATGCTTGGCAATATTATCATCGATCAAACCAAAGGGATCACGCACAAAACGAAAAGTATTGAGCAACGCCTGGTAGCGAGGAATGGCGTGGATATGGCTTTTGGTCATGGTTCTTGTTTTTAAAAATGGGGATAATTACTTGTGCTTTAAAAATATAAACACTCAAATTCGAATAATCGACTTAAAAATGCCTACTTCAAAACGGGTTTAATGCTCAAAAATACTTTTCCAGCGAATTTTCGCAAAATTTCCAAACTAAAGCCTTTACAAAATCGTTAAAATGGTATAACTTCGTAGCGAATTTTCGCTAACTCTCTTTTTACATTTAATAAATCCTCGATTATGCAAGATACATTAGAAAAAAAATCGGTACTCAAAGGCGGCGAATTTATTGTAAAAGATGCCCTTACGGAAGATATTTTTATTCCTGAAGAATTCAACGAAGAGCAACTGATGATTCGTGAAACGGTGCGTGATTTTGTGCACAATGAGATTCTGCCGGTTGCCAAAAAAATTGAAAAACAGGAACATGGACTGACCGTCGAGCTTTTAGGCAAAATGGCTGAACTTGGCTTGCTTGGCTCGCACATGCCTGAAGAATACGGTGGAATGGCATTGGATACCAATACCAACACCCTGATCAGCGAAACCCTAGGTCCCTCGGGTGGATTCACAGTTTCCTATGCGGCGCATACGGGTATCGGGATGCTCCCAATTCTTTATTTTGGTAATGAAGAACAAAAAAAGAAATATTTACCCCGCCTCATTTCGGGCGAATTGAAAGCAGCTTACTGCTTGACCGAACCGGCTTCCGGCTCAGATGCGCTGGCTGCCAAAACCCGCGCTGACCTTTCGGAAGATGGCAAGTATTACGTCATGAACGGTCAGAAAATGTGGATTTCCAATGCCGGCTTTGCTGATATTTTTATTGTATTTGCGCAAGTGGACGGTGACAAATTCACGGGCTTCATTGTGGAACGCGATTCGGAAGGCTTGACCCTGGGCGCAGAAGAAGAAAAAATGGGTATCAAAGGTTCCTCCACCCGTCAAGTGTTTTTTGAAAACATGAAAGTCCCGGCTGAGAACGTGCTGGGAGAAATCGGAAAGGGGCACCTGATTGCCTTTAATGCTTTGAATATCGGGCGTTTCAAGCTGGGCGCCATTTGTATTGGTGGTTGCAAGATGAGTAATACCACCGCAATTAAGTACGCTAACGAGCGCATCCAGTTCAAACAACCCATCGCCAATTTTGGTGCGATCAAATACAAACTGGCAGAGCAGGCGATCCGCACTTTCGCTGCTGAAAGTATGGTATATCGGGTATCCGATTTGCTGGAAGACCAGAAAAAAGTATATGAAGCAGAAGGTTCGTCCTTTGGAGATGCAAAATTAAAAGCAGCAGAAGAATACGCCATAGAATGCGCCATTATCAAGGTGGTTGGCTCGGAAGTACTCGATTACGTAGTGGATGAAACTGTGCAAGTGCATGGCGGTATGGGCTACAGCGAGGAAGGCACCGCGTCGCGCGCTTACCGCGATTCGCGTATCAACCGGATTTACGAAGGTACCAATGAGATCAACCGCCTCTTGCTGGTGGATCAGATTTTCCGTCGCGCCTTGAAAGGCAAGCTGGATATCGTTGGCCCAGCCTGGGAAGTACAGAAAGAACTGGCTTCGATGCCATCAATGGAGCAGGCAGAAGGCGCTTACGGTGAAGAGCGAAAAGCCGTGAAAGAATTCAAAAAATTGGTACTGATGACTGCCGGTGGCGCTGCCAAAATGCAAATGGATGGTAAACTAAACCTAAAGGAAGAGCAGGAAATCGTGATGAACGTGGCGGATATGATCATTGATATGTATCTGTCGGAATCGCTGCTGCTGCGAGTGGAAAAACTTGCCGAGATGGACAACAAACCAGCAGACCAGGAATTATACGATGCTATTTTGCGCACTTTCCTGCACGATGCAACCGCCCGTATTACGAAAAATGCAACTGATGCGCTGGCTTCCTTTGCAGAAGGTGATTTGTTGCGTACCTTCCTGATGGGGGTGAAACGTTTTACCAAATATCCGGCGCAGAATGTGAAGGAGAATCGCCGCAAGATTGCGGATGCGCTGATAGAAGCAAATGAATACTGTTTTTAGAATAGAATGATGGAGTATTGGAAATTGGAGTTTTGCAATTTATCCCATCATTCCATTCCTCCAATACTCCAGTAAAATATACGCTTGAAGACTTATTTACAGGGCGTTCTGTCGAAAGGCAGAGCGCTTTTTGTTTTGGGGCAACCCTGCCGTAAAATCCATGTCTTTTCAAAGAAAAAAGAAAAAATGCGACACGCTATTCTGACCCTATTGCTACTCATATGTGTGGTAAATATTGTTTTTTCGCAAACTTCCAATCTGGATATTTATTTCAAAAACCTGCTCCAAAAAGCAGATATACCGGGCATTTCCGTTGCCGTGCTCGATCAGGGTAAGATTCAATACCTCGGCGCTCTGGGCGTCCGCAGTGTAGATTCCAAACTACCAGTCAGCGAAAACACGATCTTTTCGGCGGCCTCTTTGAGCAAGCCTGTTTTTGCCTATGCGGTGCTGAAATTCGCCGATGCCGGAAAATTTGATCTGGATAAGCCTTTGTACGAATATTTTCCGTATGAAGATTTGCAACACGACGAGCGCTACAAAAAGATCACCGCCCGCATGATCCTGAGCCATACCAGTGGTTTACCCAATTGGCGCGATGGTCAGCTGCAACTGAACTTCGATCCCGGGGCGCGCTACAGCTATTCCGGGGAGGGTTTTGTTTTTTTGCAAAAAGTGATTGAAAAAATTACCGCAAAGCCGCTCGACGAATGGATGCAGAAGCAGGTTTTCCAACCTCTGGGCATGACCCGAAGCAGCTACGTTTGGCAGGAATCCTTTGAAAATGACTACGCCCTGCCGCACGATGAAGACATGAAGTCCCGGCAATTCAATAAATATGAAAATGGCAATACGGCATACTCTTTGCTAACTACGGCTCAGGATTACGGCAAGTTTCTGCTGGAAGTTTTACAAATGCAAACCGCAAAAAAATCCAATTTTAATCAAATGCTACAGCCGCGCCTGTACGTGACCGAAAAATGGGGACAGGAATCGCCGACGCGCAAGGATATCGCCTGGGGCCTGGGTTTGGGACTCGAATACAATGCTAACGGACAATATTTCTGGCAATGGGGCGACAACGGCACATTTAAAGCCTTTGTCATAGGCAATAAGGCTACCGGAAAGGGCCTGGTTTATTTTACCAATGGCTCAAACGGTTTGTCGATCACCGCCGAAGTCTTGCAAAAAGTTTTTGGCGATACGCACACCATTTTCAATTGGCTAAATTATGTTCCCTACGATGCGCCGGCTCGACAATTATACAAAGCTATTCTAAATCAGGGATTTACAAAGGCGACCGAAGGTTTGCTGACCGAAGCGGGCACATTGAAAGATACCCTGGCTTACACCGAAAACGCGATCAATAGCCTGGGCTATCGGCTTTCCCGCCAAAAGCGGACCTGGGAAGCCCAGCAAATACTGGCGGTAAACATGCGCACTTTCCCATATTCTTCCAATGTGTATGACAGCTACGCTGAAATTTCCATGTATGCGGGTGACCACAAAGCGGCGATCAAAGCATGCCGAAAATTATTGGAATTAAATCCTGAAAACAAGCTTGCGCAAAACGTGCTAGATCAATTGACCAAGCCATTGTCGGGCAAAGTGAAAATTGAATTAAGAGGGTATGACAATGCCAAGTTTGTCAGTCTGGCGGGCAGTTTCAACGACTGGAGCCAGTGGCATCATATTATGCAAAGACAGGATGGAGCCTGGGTTTGTCAACTCGACCTGGAGCCCGGCACTTACGAGTATAAGTTTGTGGTGGACGGCATTTGGATTCTGGATGAAACCAATCCCAAGACCGTTTATGAAAACGGGCATCATAATTCGGTGCTGGAAATTAAATAGAGGCAGGATTTTGATCTAAATCGATAAACATTTTTCGGGCCAAATACATTTTTCCCTCAAAGTTCATTGGAACTTCAGAGCCGGGAATGAACTGAAAACCAACCTTCTGATAGCAGCGAATGGCGGCATCATTATCCAGAAGGACATATAATTCAACCCGATTGGTACCATAAAGCCGGACACACTCGTCAAGAAGTAATCGGATAAACTGAACGCCCAAACCCTTGCCGCGTAAGTCCCGCCTGCCAACTAGCAACCGCGCCAGGCGCGGTACATTGTTATCCTGAGGAATCACTTCCCCGAAAGCGTAATCTCCCAGCTCCGGATCAACGGCGATATAATAATGCCGGTCGGGATGGTTTTGGATGTGCTGATCCAGCTTTTCGGCAGTCAGAGGAAAATCAATATCCGGCCCGGAAAAGCGAAATAGCAACTCGGGCGTGTCCACCCAATCGATCAGGGTTTGGTAATCCGCTTTGGTAAATGGGCGCAGCGCTATTTCAAAATTATTTCCACAAACCTTTTGGGTACTTACCTTCGGCGGTCAGCTTGGCGAAAGCCTCCTGCACGGTTTCTTTGTCTTCTTTGTAAGTTACGCCGTACCACTGCTCGCCGTTCGGAATCACAGTCATTTTCAGCTTACCTGCCTGAATTTGATTGGTAACAAACAAAGGAATATAAAACTCAGCCCTGGGATTATCGCCGGTTTCTTTAACAAATTCAATGAATTGCTCGCGTAGTGCCGGGAATGCACTTGGATGGAAACCAAAGAAATTCATAGAAACTAAAGTACTGTCGGACAATGATTTACGGGTTCCGTCTTCGGACTGATAGGTGATGTCATCCCCGGTACGTTCTATTTTATGCGTCTCGTTGATCGCAATCAGCCTGTTTTGATCGTCCATTTGGCAAACGCCGCGTGACACCGAACCATGATCTGACAAAGTATTTTTCAAAATATAACCAATCATCGCGTAATGATCGGCAGTGCAATCATTTTCCAAAAATTTAGCCATTGCCGGAAAAGCCGTGATGCCGTAGTAGTCATCCGCATTGATAATAGCAAAAGGCTCATGAATAGCATGTTCTGCCACGAGGACGGCGTGCCCGGTTCCCCAGGGCTTCTCGCGTTTGGGCAGGTCGCTCACCCCTTCGATTGGCGTATCCATTTCCTGGAATACGTAATCCACCGCGATTTTATCGTCGAATTTTCCGCCAAATTTGGCTTTGAAATCGGCTTCTATGGACTTTCGGATCACGAAAACGACTTTCCCGAATCCGGCCCGGATCGCATCAAAAATGGAGTATTCAATAATGGCTTCGCCGTTGGGACCAATGGAATCTACTTGTTTCAGGCCGCCATAACGACTGCCAATGCCGGCTGCCAGGATCAGAAGGGTTGGTTTCATTTTGTAATTTGTATTAATATTTTATAATGCGTATGGGTATTAACAGGAAGGAAACGCAAGGGATTTGCAGTAAAATAAACCTTCCGTGCGCTGTTCAACAATTTTATACGCGGCAAATTTCATAAAGTTTTGATAAAAGGGCAGTCTTTTCAATCTAAAGTTTTGAATATTTCCTGTTTCCAGTAGGCAGAAGGCAGTGGTCAGTTTGCAGTGACCCGCATCAAATTTTTTCAACCTCTTTAAAAAACGCTTCCAGCTTTTGCAAATCGAGTTGCCCATTGGTACGCACGCCACTGCACAGGTCAAGTCCGTAAGGCTGCACCAAGTCAATCGCGCGGCGCACATTATCGGGGCGAAGCCCGCCCGCCAGGAATATCGGTTTTCCTGCACTCTCGCAAATGCGGCGACTCAGCGTCCAGTCGTGCACTCGGCCGGTACCGCCAAGCTCCTTGATCGCCAGATTGGGATTGCCGCTATCCAGCAAAATAGTATCTACTTCATTAGCAATGCTTAGCGCTTCATCCACGGAGCGTTCGTCCACGACGTGGATCACCTGCACGAGTTTCACGCCGGGCAGGGCTTTCCGGATGTCGCGGTATGTTCCTTCCGACAAAGCATCCACAATTTGAATCGTGTTGGTATGCACTTTCTGGTGGTGTTGGATAATTTTAGAGGCTTCTACTTCGCTGGTCAGCAAAAAAGTGCCGATGGGTGGCGGGACGATTTGAGCGATTTGCCGAATGGTTTCGTCCGCAATGACGCCGGGGCCACTAGGCATATGCCCTACCAAACCCAGCGCAGATGCGCCAAAGGCAATGGCATTGAGAGCTTCCTGAGCGCTACTGATGCAGCAGATTTTTACTTTGGGTGTCATGATTTTATTAACGGTTTAGGATTTTATCGGTGTATGGTATGTCGGTACGTTTTTTAATTTTCCTTTTCTAAAAGTTTTTGCTACAAAAATTCGTTCCAAAGAGGCGAAAAAATTGTGATAAATTTCTTATCTAATAAGGTTTTTTGATTTGACGATAAAATTGTGATAACTTTATAATTCTAAAACCCAGACAAAAATCTGTGAAATCCAGCGAGTTTCATATCACCGTGCAGCGCGAGAAAATCCTGCTAAGTTGGGGTAACCAACAAGAAGTACCTTATGGACTGGCCAGCGGACTCGAAAAAGACCGGCTCATCGCCCGAATTTTGCACAAAGTACTCAACATGCGCCTTTCCGCCGATGAAACCGGCGTGTTGGGCCGCGATGAATTCAAAGTACTCGGTTCTACGCTTTTCAAGTTACTTTTCAATGATGATGGACTTCGTATGCATTTCAACGCTTTTTATAAAGAAGCGGTTAGTAGCCCGGAAATGCGGCATCGCCTGATCCTGGAATTTGACCGGGAAGCTTTTGAAATGGCGACCCTCCCCTGGGAATATCTCTATTACGAAGATGATGAAGCGCAGGAAGCATTTCTGGCCGCGCATCCCAAAAAATGTATCGACCTGATCCGGCAGTTGCCTTTCAAGGGCAATTGGCTAGAATTTGATAAAACGCAGCAAAGCATCGCGCCGCCGCTGAAAGTACTGGTCGTAGTAGCTGATCCTGATCGTGCCGAGAAAAGCATTGACCCCAAGGGCGCTCTGGCTTATTTCAAGCAGCTGGAGGACAAATTCGGGGACATTATTAAATTTAAACTGCTCTACCAGCCAGAAGTAGACTCTTTTGGTGAGAAGCTGAATCAAATTGTCAATTCTGCCGACGGCGAATTTTTTCCACATGTCATCCATTTTATTGGTTACAGCCGGATGGATGGTAACATTGGACAGATTTGTTTTGTGCGAAAAACGGGCGAAGATCGATACGCAGAAAACTGGATCAATGAGGAAACCTTTGCCGGTTATTTTGAAGAGTGGACGCGCCTGCCACATCTGGTTATACTGCATGTTTGCGACAGCATTCCTATCGGCAATTACAAAGAAGATAAAGGCATTGCGATTAAGCTTGCCAAAAAAGGCGTGCCGTTCGTGATTGCCCTGCAAAATCCTACCCTCGACTGGATGGCCCAAGTACTGGTGGAAAAAATCTATGATAACCTCCTCGAAGGTGAAGACATTGCGATGGCGGTCACCGAAGCCCGGTTTTTTCTGGCACGCAAGCTGGTGGATGCGCTGGGCAGCAAATATGACAATTATGCACACAAGGTTTTTGGCAGTGTCGTGCTGTTTTCAGTGGTGCAAAAGCCCTTTGCGCTTGATCTGAACCATCCTGAAGAAGAGGTCGTCGTACCAAAAGATGATTACAAAATCTGTGCGGAGCATCCCGATAAAAAATATAGTTTGGTGGACAACTGGTGCAGTGTTTGCGGCAAAAAACTGGTGCTGCCTTCTCAGGTAACGGGAAGCGCAAAGCCCGCGCCCGAAAGCGCCGCCGATGCCAAACAACCTAAATCAGCTGACAAGTCCAGTCAATCGGAAGAATCGAATTTTGATATTTCCATGGAAATACTCAACCGTACTTCCAAATCCAGCGGCAAGGCAGAAAGCGCCCAGGATTTCAGTCTGAATATCGCGGATAAACAAGCGAATGAAACCCGGCAAAATGCAGTATTTATCGAGAGCAGAACCACTACGGTTTCCGTGGAAGCCATTTTAAACCTGGAGCAGGAAGGCTTAAAAAAAGAGCTCGAATACCTCATCAAAAAACTGATTTTTCTTCGGGAAGAAAAGTCAAAAACCAGTGATGCAAGTCAACGTTTTGATCTCGATGAAGAAATCAAAGAATTGGAAGACAGGGCTGAAAAAATAAAAGAAAAACTTAATATTTAAGCGCTTGGCTCTTATGTGGAACGCCGAAAATATAACGAATCTGTTGGCTGATGCCTACTTCCATGCAGCGAAGGCGGGAGCGCCCATGCGCACAACTACGGAAATGCTCGAAGAATTGCGCGCGCGTTTCGTGGAGAATCAGGATCTCTATGGCGCCTGGCTTCGCCTGGATCGTATGGAGGGGCAAGTGCTGGAACAGGACGCTATTCTACAGGCTTTGCTGAAGCTGGAAGACGGTTTTGTGGACTTGTTGCGGAAAAAAGAGCGCGAGCAAATTTCAGCAGCATTTACTGAAAATGAACAAAAAGGCTGGGAAACCTGGCTTCGGGTCTTTGCGTATGCCCTTACCGAATGGCGCAGCGAAATTTATACAAAGCTGACGGAAGATTCATTCCCGTTAAAAGGTGCTGAAAAAGAAGAATTTGAATATTATAAAAAACTAACACCTTACGTTGTTACCGAGCAATGGACGCAATGCTACCGTCTTTTCTTGAAACTGTCGGAAAAAGAGGCTTTGCCGAAGGACACGCGCGCGAAGCTGCTGGTCACTTGCGGGCAAATCGAATTATACCATTTTTTAAATACCGAAAAAGCCAAGGAATACTATGAAAAAGCCTTTGAACTGGCGCCGGACGTGAGCCTGGTGGAACGCGGCCTGGGCGAATTTTATATCAAAGACCTGAAGTTTGACGAAGCGCGTCAGCACATTCAAAAAGCGATGCAACTCGACCCCGACGACGCCGAGAACCTCCTCTATATGGGCGAATCCTACGCCGAGGAGGGGAAATACAAGGTGGCTGCCGAATGGTACCAAGACGCGATGCGCAAAAATCCGGGCGAACCCAATGTGTACTTCTGGTTTATCAAACTCTGCGGCAAACCGGATTTTTTCAAAGAGCAGAGCGCCAGCATTCCCGAGTGGGTCCATAAAATTGAGCGCCTCGATCCCAAACTGGCATATCCGGCATACATCGAAGCGGGGTATTCACATCAGCAAAATGAATCATATGAATCGGCCGAAGAATGGTTCAATCGGGCAGCAGCATTGCATCCGGAGCGGATTCTGGCGTATGTGAATCTTGGCTATTTGTACCGGGATATGGAGCGTTTCGATGAGGCAGGCAAAGCTTATAAAAAGGTCATTGAAATCGATCCCGAAAACTTCGACGGACACTGGGGCTACGCCTGGCTTTGCGAAAACCAAGAAAAATGGCAGGAAGCGCTTACTTATTTTGAAAAATGCCTCGAATTGCGCCCCCAATGGCAAAAATACATCCTTGATGCGATTGGCGATATGCAGAGCCAGCTTGGTAATCAGAAAGCTGCCTGGAACAACCTGCTGGAAGCCTTACAACTCGACCCAGAGGATTCCAAAACCACCGATTCGCTGCACCGGATTGTCAATAATTACAAAGACGCCGGCGACTGGAAGCTGGCCGTTGACCTGTTGGAGAAAATCCGCGCCATCAAAGGCAAATCCTACGAAGATAATTTCCACAACCGCACCGGAATTGTGTATTATGATACCGAACAAAACGAGAAAGCGATCGAGCATTATCAGCTTGCGATCAAAATAAATCCGGAAGTTGCGGTTTATCACGAAAATTTGGGGCTAGCCTACGAGGCGGTTGGAAAATTCAAGGAAGCCGAAGCTGCTTATAAAAAGGCCCTGGAACTGGCTCCGGAAGATCCAATTGCCCAGAATCGCCTTGGAATTTTTTACTACAACCAAAAGGATTACGACCAGGCCATCACGCATTATCGCGAGGCCATTCGTTTATCGCCGGAAACCGCGGTTTATCATGATAATCTGGGCCTGGCTTTGGAATATAAAGGTGAAACGACCGCAGCCGAAGCCTCCTACAAAAAAGCGACCGAACTGGAACCCACCAATGCCGGCTACTTTAACAATCTGGGCGTTTTTTACCATAATCAGGAGCGCTACGAAGAAGCGATTGTGCAGTACAATAAGGCTATTGCCGCCAATGCCGGTACAGCCTTGTATTACAGCAATCTGGGCTACGCTTTTGAAATGCTGGGCAAAACCGAGCAATCGGTCAATGCCTATTTGCAGGCGGCCAACCTCGACCCCTCGAATCATGTGAAGGTGGCAAAATTGTATTTGCAACTGGGCAACGCTGAAAAATCTGAATATCACGCCCGGCGCGCGCTGGCTGCCAATCCCGAAAATTCCCTGGCTTACGATATCCTCTCTCAGGCGCTCGAAAAACTCGGCAAAGCGGAAGAAGCCGAAGAAGCTATGCAAAAGGCCATTGGCAAGAGTGAAGAAAGCAAGGATGTGTTTTTCAATAATCTGGGTTTATTACATTATAACCAACAGGAATATGATCAGGCGATCGAGCATTATTTGAAAGCCATTGAAACCCGCGACGATTTTGCCTTGTATTACGACAATCTTGGATTGGCCTATGAAATGACGCAGCAATGGGACGAAGCCGAGGCGGCTTACCTCAAAACAATTGAGCTGGAACCTGATAATGCGATCTACCTGAACCGGCTGGGCATTTTTTATTACCAGAAGGGCGATTTTGACAAGTCGCTCGAATTTTATAACAAAACCATTGAAAATAAGCCCGATGATCCGGTTGGTTTTGAAAACCTGGGGCTGACGCTGGAAAAAATGCAGCGAAACGAAGATGCGGAAAAGGCTTTCCGCCAGGCAATCGAAGTAGCAAACAAGGATCAGGATATTTATTACAACCGGCTGGGGGTATTTTTATATCGGCAACAGCGTGATAAAGAGGCAATTGAATATTATAAAAAAGCGATAGAAATCCAGCCTAAAGCGGTGTATTATGAAAATCTCGGTCTGGCTTACGAAGGATTGCAGGACAACGAAAAAATGGGCGAAGCCTATCACAAAGCGCTGGAGCTTTCACCCGAGAGCGACAAGGATATTTACCTGAATCGTCTGGGCGTCTATTATTACCGACTGGAACAGCATGCTAAAGCAGTAGAGTTTTATTACAAAGCCATTGAGCAACGAGCGGATCACGCCGTTTATTACGATAATTTGGGACTCGCCCTGGAAGCGCTGGGGCGATTGGATGAAGCCTTTGAAGCATATGAAAAAGCAGTTGAATTTGACCCGGATAATGCGATTTACGTCAATAAACTCGGCTTATTTCATTTAAACAGGGATGAACTGGATCAGGCGGAGAGCTTGTTCCGGCGCACGGTAGAGCTTAAGCCCGATGATCCGATTGGCTATGAAAATGTAGCGGTGGCGCTTAGTCGGAAAGGGCAGAATGAGGAAGCGATCGAATTGATGAACAAAGCGCTGGAATTATCGCCAAATAAAGATATGTACCACAACCAGATCGGTAATTTGTGGTACCGCAATTTCAATGATGCCAAGGCCGCCGAGGCTTATCAAAAGGCTATTGAAGCCAATCCGGAGGTAGCGGTTTATCATGAAAATCTCGGTCTGGCCATGGAAGGGCTGGGCAACCTCACCGATGCCGGGCTGGCTTTCGCCAAAGCGATCTCACTGGAGCCTGATAACGCGCGATGTATCAATCGGTTAGGTAAGGTTTTTTATCAGGAAGGATCTTATGCGGAGGCATTGGAACAATTCAAACGTGCCGCGGAATTGACACCGGAAGACCCAATTTTTTGGGAAAATGTCGGATTGGCGCACGAACAATTGAATCAGCCGCAGGATGCCGAAAACGCCTTTTTGAAAGCACTGGAAGTGGCGCCCGATGATGGCAAAGATGCTTTGTACAATCGCATTGGCGTGCTGGCTTACCGCCAATATCAAACCGATAAAGCAATTGAAAATTATCAAAAAGCGATTGCGCTCAATCCTGATAAATTCATTTATTTTGATAATCTTGGTTTGGTTTACGAGCAAGCTTTCCGGTTGCAGGATGCAGAACAAGCGTATTTAAAGGCATTAGAACTGGCGGAAGAAAAGGATGTCTATCATAATTTGCTGGGGAAATTGTACCTGAAAATGCACGAAGAAGACCAAGCGCTCGAAAGTTTTGAGCAAGCCATCGCATATAATCCGCAAAATATCGTTTACTACGATAATGTCGCTTTTGTTTTTGAACAGCGGCAGCAATGGGACAAAGCCATCAACGCTTACAAGCGTGCGCTGGAGCTGGAGCCGGAGCATCCGCTCTTTCACTATCGCATCGGCGACGTCCTGAAAACACAACAAGGCCTGGCAGAAGCGTTGCCCTGGCTGGAAAAAGCTGTACACCTTGAACCCTCTAATGGCACCTATCTTCAGACACTCCTGGAAGTTTGCCGCGTTCTGCCCGACCGGAACCAGGCGATCATCGTACTGCGCGGTTTGCTTGCCTGGCCCGGTATCAATCAGGATGCAGTGAACGACGTTCTGCTCGAACTGGGAGCATAGCATTTGTCAGCTACCGTACCAATTTGCCCTTTGAACAAATAATAAAGCCCGGTTTTAAAGTGTTAATCACTTGACTTTCATCAGGTGGAGGTAATTTTTTTATTCAAAACAGAAGATGCTTTCGAATGAAACAAAGCATATGAATTCTTTTGCATTTAACTACAATCCAATATACATGAGAAAATTGTACTTTTTGGGGATCATGGCTTTGGCGATGACCCTTTTTTCCTGTAATCAGTTTGATGAACTGGAAAATCTCGACCGGGTGGCTTACGACGCAGAGTATGCTATTCCACTGGTGGATACCAAAACGTCACTGCGCGAGGTGCTGGAAGATTTTGAAGATAATTCCACCATTTTTATTGACCCTGATGGTCTGATCCGCTTTCGGTATGTGGACGAAGTGACTACACAAACCAGCGACGATATTTTCGCTTCCATCAATGAATCCCTGCCGCCGCTGATCCCGATCACCAGCCCGAATATGGCGCTTCCGTTTTCCAATCCGGATGGGCTGCAGATCGATCGTCTGGATTTGAAGGGCGGTTCTCTGATCTACTATTATGAAAATCGTAATCCGGAGAGTGTGAATGTGCGCATTACTTTTCCACAGGTGACCAAAAACGCTACGCCGCTTACCTTTCAGCAAACCGTAGCCGGCTACAGTGGCAGCGGCAATCCGCCCACGGGCACCAATTTATTTGCACCCGCATCCCTGGCGGGCTTCCGCATTCAAACGCTCAACGATTCAGTGTATGTGCAGTACGAAGCCACGCTTCCGGGGGGGGCGCAGGCTCCACTCTCTAATTTTGTCATCCGCCTGCAGGATCTGGCGTTCAGTTATGCCGAAGGTTATTTTGGCAATTTCCTGTACGAAGGCAGCCGCGATACGCTGGTAATCGACTTTTTTGACAACTGGATTCGGGGTGATATTTATTTTGAAGAACCGAAAATTACCTTGAATGTGGAGAATTCCTTCGGCATTCCGACCAGCGCAGTAGTGAATGTGCTGGATGTGATTACGGTAAAGCAAAATATTTTATCGCTTGAAAGCCCTTTTGTGGACAACGGTATCGAATTTCCATACCCGACGATGAGCGAGATAGGGCAGGTGAAGAGGGGGTCTTTCTCTTTTACCAAAGAAAATTCCAATATCGATGTGATTCTGGGCGCGGGCCCTACCGCCATTGATTATGATGTGGATGCCATCACCAACCCCAACAACAATCCGAATATTCGAGGATACATCACCGACAGCAGTTATTACAAGGTTAATATGGAAGTGGAACTTCCCTTGTACGGTAAGGCTTCGGGCTTTGTGGCGCGCGATACTTTCGAAGTGAAATTTGACAGCTATGAGGATGTGGACGATGCAGAATTCAAGCTGGTTGTAGACAACGCCATACCCCTCGATGTGGAAGTGCAGGCTTATTTCCTGGATGACAACAATGCTGTGATTGATTCCCTGCTTGATGCGCCGCAACGTATTGTAGAAGCCGCCCCTGTCAATACTCAGGGTGAAGCAACCGGCACCACCCGCAAGATTTCTTTCGCGCCGTTCCCTGAAGACCGGTTTAAAAACATTAAAACCAATGCCCGGCGTATCGCCCTCGTGACGAGTTTTTCTACCCTGAACAACGGCAATACTTCCGTAAAAATCTACAGCGATCAGGAAGTGAAAATCAAAATGGGCGTGAAACTCGGCGTTCGAAATTAATAATCAGGTCAGAACAGACCGGTTTATTACAAATTAAGAATAAAATTATATGAAAAATATATTCATTCTCATCTTCGCTTTTGCCACGCTGCCTTTGCTCGCGCAGCAGGAGCTGGGCACGCAACTGATGCGCGGCGCCTGGCAAGCCAATAAAACCAATCCCGCACTTTTGCCCGAAGGTCGTTTCGTAATCGGGTTGCCTGGGGTTTATAATAATCTGAATATTACAAATATTACCTATAACGATCTGTTTATCAAGGAAAACGGAGAAAATGTACTGGATATCGACAACGCTATTTTGCAATTGGAAACCAACAATCAAATCCGGGAAAATCTGGAGGTAGAAACCCTTAGCCTGGGTGTACGGGTGGGCAAAATTTTCCTTAGTCTGGGGCATACCGTGCGATTCAATGCTTTTTTGAATTATCCGAAAACCTTGCCCCAGCTCATTTGGCAGGGCAATGCGCAATTCCTGGGGCAGAACGTCGATTTCAGCAGTGATATGCAGGTTTTTGGTTACAATGAATTTTACCTCGGCGCCGCTTTTGAAGTGGTAAAAGGCTTAACGATTGGCGGTCGCGCCAAGTATCTCAGTGGTTTCGGAGACATTTCTACCGATCGTACCCAGCTCAACCTTTTTACTAATGAAGAAGCTTATCAACTCAGTCTGGATGCGGATTTTCGGGTAAACAATACCGGCTCGATTGAGTACAACGGCTTCCGTGATCTGGCGGTGAATTATGAATTTGGCAATTTCGATAGCGCTGAGCTTTTTAGTCAGAATACCGGCGTAGCCTTTGATCTGGGGGCGCATTTGAAACTTGGAAATCTTGATCTTGCTGCCAGTGTGCTGGATTTGGGTGGAACCATTAATTGGGATGAAGATGTGCGGAATTATTCTTTGAACGGTATTTACGAATATCAGGGTCTGGATGTCGCGCAAGACCTGCTGTTGGATTCTGCTCAATTAGGCAATGCAATTGATACACTTCTGGAAATCTACGATTTTACAGAAACCCGGAATACCTACTCGACCCAATTACCACTTCGCTATTACCTCAGCGGGACTTATCAGCTCAATGAAACCCTGCGTCTCGGGGCAGTTTTGTACAACGAAACCTACCGCAACGAGTCTTTCCCGGCGGTGGCGGTTGGCGCCAATGTGCAGCTGTTCAAATGGCTGAATGCCGGTGCGACTTATGCCTTCCGAAGTGAGCGTTTTGATAATTTTGGCGTGAATACCAACATGCAGTTTGGACCGATTCAGCTCATTACGATGACCGACAACTTGCTCAGCGCTTTGCGCCCAAAAGATAGCAATAGTGCGAATGTGAGAGTGGGAATCAATTTAACATTCAAATAAAATACAATAGGGCAGAAGCAAAATTCCTGCTCCTGCCCTGTGTTTTACCTTAATCTTCCTACCTAAAACTGCACCCGGTACAAAATATCCGGGAAGAAGCCCGATTGATACACGTTATTCACTTCGTTCGTGACTTCATTATAACGTCTTTGGAAAATATTTTCATTGTCGGTAATGTTTTGAAAATCAAGGAAAAACTGTTGTGAGAACTTCTTGGTTTTGCTATTCAAACGGAAACCAAATTTTACATCCAACCTAAAATACGGATCGAAGCGCTCGCTGAATGCTAAATCTTCCTGCAATACTTCCTCGCCCGCTGCTTTGGAGGCTTCGAGGTCAACCGGGGTGTAATAGCGTCCGCCGGCGGTGGTGAGTTTGGTATCGAAAGTCAGGGCGTTGCGCTTGTCTTTGCCGATCTTCAATTCTTTTCCAGCCAGGAAATTCACCACATAACCATTATTGAACGCCGTATTCCGCTCGATGCCGTCGCTACCCTCGTATTTGGAGTCAAATACCGAAGCCGTCAGCAAGCCATAATAACCCTGGCTGAAGAATTTTTCTACCGTCAGTTCCACACCGTAATTAGAGCCGGTACCATTATTTGTCAGCGAACCTCTTTCCGGGAACACGAAATCCGCGCCGGCATTGAGCAACGAGAAGCTGCTGGGCGTGCTTTCTACCGCTGCATTGTCGATGGTTTGATAATAAGTTTCCACTTTGGTGCGCCAGTTGGTGTTCCATTTTACATCGTAGCCCAGCACAAAGTGGTTGCTCTGTATGAAGTCCAGATCCTTATTAGTGCGTTCAAAAACGCCCGGATTCACTTCTTCTTCGAAGAAAAAGACCGGCAGCGGCTGCATCTGATGGTGCAAACCATAACCCAGGCTCAGGGTTTGATTGGGTCGGAATTGCCAGTTGAGCGCGAGTCGAGGTTCCACCGCAAAAGTTTCGTTGATATCGAGGTATTGCGCGTGCAAGCCGCCATGGAGCGTCCATTTTTCGTTAAGTTTGAATTGCCCCTGGGCATAGCCTTCCAGCAGATTCATACCGCCGTCGAAATCGCGTACGGTGACCCAGTCGGGTTCGCCGTCTTCATCCAGGTCGGGACGGTTGTCACGGTCGTCCACTTTTGTATTCAGCTGGAAATGCTGCGCCAGAATGCCCGTGCGCATGGTGAAACGGGCGTTGTATTTTTTGTTCAAATAAGAAGACAGACGGTAGGTGTCGGTGATATCGTTTACTTCGGTGACCCGCAATTTTCTTGAACCCTCATCGAAGAAATTATCCTGAGTGTAGCCATTTCTTGCGGTTGACCAGGAAGCTACGGTGCGTACATAAGCATTATCGCCGACGATGATATTATGTTTTGTACCGAGAATGCCGATTTTGGAATCTGCAAAAGCGTCTTCATTTGGATTGGCAAAAAGGTCGGTTTCGTCAATTTCATTGCCCAGGAATTCGATATCGCTCAATCCGCCGATCCCAAAGATTGAGAATTTTCCAGCCTTGCCATTGGCAAAATCGAGTTTAAAAGATAAATCCTGATAATTTGGGGTCGCATTGGTTCCAACCGGAATACCCAGATAATCCGCAATTTGTACAAAAGAATAGCGATAACTCACCAGAAACGAACTGTTCTTCTTGGCATTCAATGGGCCTTCCGCCATGGCTTCAAAACCGCTGAAAGCCGCGAGTTGTAAGGTATATTCATAATTGTCGCGGTTGCCGCTGCGAAAGCCCACGTCGAACACGCCGGCTACTGCATTCCCGTATTCCGCTGGAAACGCCGAGGTCAGAAAGTCAGAATTTGCCAATAAATTTGGATTCAAAGCGCTTACCGGGCCGCCGGTAGTTCCGAGGGTAGAAAAGTGGTTCGGATTGGGAATGGGGATACCTTCCAGCCGCCAGAGCACGCCCGAAGGCGAGTTGCCGCGGATCACAATGTCGTTGCGCGAGTCATCGGCCACGGCCACACCGGCGAAGTTGCCCGCGAGCCGGGCCACATCATTGCGCCCTCCCGAGAAGCGCGTCACTTCTTCCAGGTTGAAGCTGCGGGCACTGATCGCCGCCATATCATTGACGGTTTTGTCTTTTTCGGTTTCGGCGGTCACCACCACTTCGTTCATTTGAATCACTGATTCTTCAAGTCCGACATTCAACACCACTTCCTTCCCCGCCGTCACGACGACGTTGGGAACGGTGATCGTATTATAGCCCAGGTAGCTGATGCGAAAGGCATGGCGTCCCACCGGTACTTCCGGCAAGTAGAAGCGGCCGTCCACGTCGGTTACCGTGCCGCGTGACGGCTCCACGGTAATGAGTTCAACGGCTACCCCAATGAGCGGGATTTCAGATTGCTGGTCGGTGATGGTACCTTTTACCGTCTGTGTATTTTGTGCGAAAATCATCGCGGTCAGAAAGAAAAACAGAAAAAATGTAGATTGCTTTTTCGTAAACATGGCAGCAATTTTTCGGGTTAAATGATTTTAGATGACGTTGCAAAACTGTTGTAAAAGCTTGAAGTACGCCAGCGATTTCCGGTGGGTTGTAGGATAAATCGGATGAATTGTAAAAAAATGATCTTGAACGAACCGGCTGTTTCTTAGCGAAATATGTCACAAAGCCGTTTTTTTCATCGGGCGTTTTCTATTTTTGCATCATTGTAAAAATCTCAATCACCAATCAGCAAAGCAAATGTATCCCGACTTGTCGTATTTCTTTCATGCGATTTTTGGAACGCAGCCCGATAACTGGACTTCGATCTTCAAAACATTTGGCTTGTTCCTGGTTTTGGCCATCCTCGGCAGCGCTTATCTGCTGTATATTGAGCTGAAACGCAAAGCCAATGAAGGCTTATTCCTACCGGAAAAAGTAAAGGTAGAAGAGAACAAACCCGCTACGATTGGGGAGTTTATTTCCAATGGTATCTTTGGTTTTATTTTGGGATTCAAGTTGTTATATATAGCTCAAAATTTTTCTGAATTCCAGGGTGATGCGGCCGGCGTGGTACTTTCGCTGGAGGGCAACTGGATTGGGGGGATACTTGGAGCCATTGTATTTACAGGCTTTCGCTACTGGGAATCGCAACGAGCCAAGAAGAAAGAGCATAAGGTTTACCTCAAAGATATTTATCCGCACCATCGCATCGGCGATATTACCATTATTGCGGCAGTGGCGGGCGTCATTGGCGCGAAGATTTTTGATGTGCTGGAGCACCTGCCCGAGTTTTTTGAAGATCCGCTGGGTACCTTGCTTTCAGGGGGCGGTTTGGCGATTTATGGTGGTTTGATTATTGGATTTATTGCAGTGGCGGTCTATCTGCGTCAGAAGAAAATTCCGATCAAACACGTGATGGACGCGGTGGCGCCGGCGCTCATCATTGGCTACGGTATCGGGCGATTGGGTTGTCAGTTTTCGGGCGATGGCGACTGGGGTATCGTGGCATCGGCGCAGCCGGGCTGGTGGTTCCTACCAGATTGGCTCTGGGCTTATGAATATCCGCATCATGTTTTAAATACGGTGCGCACCGACCCTGCGCCGAGTATTCCGATCGAAGGTTGTGACTGGGATTATTGCATGAAACTCTCCAAACCTGTATATCCGACGCCGCTTTATGAGACGTTCATGGCCTTTGGCATTGGCGGAATATTATGGGCATTGCGCAAACCATTACAAATTATTCCGGGGATGCTGTTTTTTATTTACATGATACTAAATGGAATCGAGCGTTTCTTTATAGAAAAAATCCGGGTGAATATTAAATATTCCAATTTTGGCATCGAATACACCCAGGCGGAGCTGATCGCGGTGGTGTTGGTGTTGATAGGAATTGCCGGATGTTTGGTTCTTTGGCGACAGTACAAGAAGAGTAACCAGTAGGCAGTTTGCAGTAGGCAGTGACGAGTATTAGAAAAAGAAATAAAATCCGCCGACTACATAGAAACGCGTTGCCTGTGGATTATCGAGGTAATTCAATCGCCAGAGCGCATCTACCCGAATGATTTTCAGGATGTTTTCAATGCCTACGCCTGCCTCCATGTACGGCTGGCGCGAGGGCGCCCGGAAGCCGTTGTAGTTGTCGGTTTCCAGCGGGTTGAATAAATTGAGTTGATTAGCATCTCTGTTTTCATCGGAAATACTGCCGATGACTGCTTTAAAAGAAGCCACTTCCCGCCATTTTAATTTTCGGAACAAGGGAATTTTATTGAAAAAATAACCATCGAAGTGGTGCTCCAATACTAGCTGCGCGTAGGTATCGCTCGCAAATTCATAGCGATTCATCGTATTGAAAATACCGCGAGCCATAAAGAAGCCCTCGTTGCCGGGATGCACTTCCATCAATAAAAACGGCACTTTTCCGAACACCTTTCCCGCCTCAAAGCGATACGACAACCAACCGATGGGGTTGACATTCAAATAATGGCGATAGCTCAAGGATAGCCGGTGATAATTGTACTCGCCGCCCAGCAGTCCATCCACGCCCAGGGCGTATTGCAATTCCACAATCGGATATCTTGTACCGACACTCACCCTTTCGAAATTACCATCCAGCACCGTTTCGTCATAGGCAAAGCGCGTTTTGAAAAGAAATTCGGTAGTTCTAAGCGTGGTATCCGCATTAAAAGGGGCTTCGGTATCCTTCATAAAACCGTAATTGAAGCCGCTTTGTGGGATGCCGCCATAAGGATCCATCCAACGATTTAACAAGGTGATACGATTGGATAAGCCTTTATTCCAGTAGCGTTCGTAGTATAATTTCCCCTCTTTTACCCGGATCAGTTTCATCGGAATATTGCGCCGCAGCGTACCCGAGAAAAAGTCGCTTTCCACAAAATCCTCGCTGCTCTCGCTGTTCAGGCTGATGTCATTTTTATAAGCGCCGCCGACCACCATCCGGGGGTATTTATTCATTACCCATACAAAATCACCACCATATTTAAACTCCTCATCCTTTGTTCCATAGGCAAGATAAGCGCCCAGGCGCAGGTCTTTGCTGAAGTTGGTGCTGGTGCGCGCCCCAAAGCGGAAGCGGTTGCCCTCGATGGGGTTCACGCCATAGATAGATGCATAGGGACCGAACTCCCAGGAACCGGTAATAAAATAGCCGTTGAAAATGATCTCAATGATTTGAGTATAAGTCTTATACGCAGGTACATTTTTTATACTATCTACCATGGCATAGACCGTCTGCTCGGTTTCGGTGAGCGGCACATGGCGAGCTTGCTGCCAGAAATCTTCGTTGTCGATAAAATTCGGATCGCGTAGATTGATATCAGGATTGGCTTTTTCGAAAGTGGTTCGGGTTTGGTCGTGATTGATGACAAAATCCCGGAACGTTTCGGTGCGCCGCCCGATCATGCCCGGCGCATTGTCTGCCGGCGAGAAATCCACGATCATTTTCTTAGTAACCGGTATCCAGGCTTTGCCAGAGGGTTTGAACTCCTGATAAATGATAATTCGTTTTACCAGGTTGATGTTTACACCCGGGCTCATGCGCATGTTCACACGCTCGATGGCGAAGGTACTATCCGTCACCCAGAAATCCCCGTAAAAAGTAGTTTCCTGACGACGTTTGGGCTTGAATTTCAATTGATAGCGCAACTGACCATCGACCACGGTGCTATCCATGATATAATATTCGTAATAATTCAGACCAGCATTTGCAAACGGGCTTATAAAGCCTTTTTCTAACACGTAAATCCAGTTGTCATAAATGCTAAACGGGGCATGAATTTTCTTAATATATTCTACGATGGTTGGATTATCTGTACCCGAGGTGCGTTGTGCGCGGATAATATTCTTGGGATTGCCCTTGCCTTTTACGTAGTAAATATTTTCTAATACTTCGTTGATATAAATTGGTAGGAAAGGCTTCTCATCGGAGGTACTGTCGATATTTTCAAAAACAAAAGCGAAAGGCTTCATCAGCTTACTATCGCGCAGCTTTTCGTCGATGTTTTCCAGGTCTAGTTCTACCTTTGCGTAGCTTTCATATTGGAAGGCATCCAGGCTTTCGATGCGGTTTTTATCCTTATTTTCGATGATACCGCGAACGATGCGGTTGGCGGGATTTTCACCGGCGAGCACCACGACTTCTTGCAGGTCAAAGTTGGTGGATTCCAGGTAAAAATCGATGGTTTGCAGTGTATCGCGGGAAAGTACTTTTCTTAAAGTCTGATAGCCCAACGCGGAGGCGGAGAGTGAATCGCGGAAAATCTCGGTGCTGATTTCAAAATTCCCATCCAAATCGGTAGATACACCAATGGTCGTACCCGCAAAAAAGACGTTGCTGAATGGCAGTCCTTCCTTGGTGTCAGCGTCCAGTACGCGACCCTTGATTGTGTAAGGCTGAGCCCAGGCAAGGGTTCCGATGAAAATAAAAATCAGGATACAATAAAAGCGACTCATGTCTTTTTGGTTCTTTTGTCTTTGGGTCTTGTACTTTCCGCTTTTTCCAATATGTCAGACGCAAAAGGCATCAAATGTCACGTTTTTCGAATATGAAATTTGAGGTTTGAAAAGACGGTAAGCCGGATATTTCCGATTTCACTTTTCACTTTTCAAATTTTACCTTTGCCAAACTACGTCAATTCAAATATTACTACAAAAGAATATGCCAGACTTACTGTCATTTTTCGACAAAAACGCGATTGAAGCCGGTTGTGATGAAGCCGGCCGGGGCTGTCTGGCTGGTCCCGTTTTTGCAGCCGCAGTGATTTTGCCGCAGGATTTCAGCCACCATCTGATCAAAGATTCCAAGCAACTCACCGAAACACAACGCCTCGAAGCCCGGATAGTTGTGGAAACCCAAGCCATCGCCTGGGCGGTCGCCAGTGTATCTCCCGAGGAAATCGACCGGATCAATATTCTACAGGCTTCTTTTCTGGCAATGCATCGGGCCATTGAAAAACTTACCAGCGAGCCCACTTCTCTTTTGATAGATGGCAATCGTTTCAAGCCTTTCGGTGATATTCCATACCACTGCATGATCAAAGGCGACGGGAAATTCGCGTCCATTGCCGCCGCTTCCATACTCGCCAAAACCTACCGGGATGATTATATGATGCAAATTGCCCGGGATTACCCTCATTACGACTGGACGAACAACAAAGGTTATCCGACCCAATCTCACCGCGATGCCATCCAGAAATATGGGCTCACACCTTATCACCGCCGGTCTTTCAGGCAGTTACCCGATTATGTGCAAGGGGAATTATTTTAGATTTTAGCCGATGGATATTAGACTTTAGATATAAAACAAAGTTGAAATTTTATAACTAGCTGATCTACAGTCTAAAATCTATAGTCTATTGTCTGTTAAAAATGGATTATTTATTCGCTCAAAGCCAATCGTAGTGCTGGGGCCATGCCCCGGATAGACTTCTACATCATCGCCCAGTGGGAGTAATTTCTCGGTAATGCTTTCAATCAACGTGTCGTAATCGCCGCCTGGTAAATCCGTTCGACCGATGCTTCCGTAAAAGAGGACATCGCCCGCGATCAAAAAGTTGTGTGCTTCACAAAAAAAGGACAAGCTTGCCGGGGAATGCCCGGGCGTAAGGATCGCCTGCAATTTGGTATTGCCAAACTCAATAATATCGCCTTCCTCAATAAAATCACCGGGTGCGGGAGAAAGCTCGGGGTAAGGAATGCCGTACGTCATGGCCGCCTGAGGGGCGCGCTCCAGCACTGGAATTTCGCCGGAATGTATTTCAAGCGACAAACCGTATTTTTCTGCTACGAAGCGATTCCCAAAAATATGATCGAGGTGACAATGCGTGTTGATAAGCCTTACCGGCCTGAGTTTCAGCTCTTCGATGGTGCTGGTCAGCTCGGCTTTTTCCGCCTGGTCGAGGCAGCCCGGATCGATAATAATACACGCTTTTGTGTCGTCGTAAATCAAATAAGTGTTTTCCTGGAAAGGATTAAATGTCAGACAGACAACCTGTGCCATGTTTTTCTGTTTTAACTGTAGTTTATTCCGCTGAAAAAATTTATATTGAATGCTGAATTAAACCTGCCATTACATTCGTATAAACAGGCAGCCAAAGTTAATTGATTTGTTAAACTTTGAAATCAGAGAGGCGAAAATTGAAAAATGTCCCTCGTTCTCAAATCTCTTGTTTCGCATTTCAGATATAAAGAAACCATATGCAACTATATCGCTACGCCCTTCCGTTATTGGCATTTTCACTCATCGCTACGCTGGCGCAGGCGCAAGGCACACAAACCACCTTTGGCAAAAACCGGGTGCAATACCACCGCGATTTTGACGAATGGATGCAATATGAAAGTGATAATTTTATCACCTATTGGTACGGCGAAGCCCGTAATATTGGGCAGGCGGTGGTGATGATCGCCGAGGAAGAATTCGAGAGCGTGCAGCGCATTCTGGAGCATCGTATCAATGAAAGAATTCAAATCATTGTTTATACGGATCTGACCGACCTTAAGCAGAGCAACATCGGCAGTGAAGAAACCTTCACCAACATTGGCGGGCAGACTAAAATTGTCGGCACCAAAATTTTTGTCTATTTCGATGGCAATCATAAACACCTGCGTCATCAGGTGCGCGAAGGTATCGCTTCGGTTTATCTCGATGCGATGTTATTTGGCTCCAATATTCAGGAGATTGTACAAAATGCCGTGATGTTGAACCTGCCGCCCTGGTTCAAGGATGGTTTGGCTTCTTACGCTGGCGAGGAATGGAATACTGAGATGGACAATGATTTGCGGGACGCGATCTTGAGTGAGGATTTTGAAAATTTCGACAAATTCGCCGAGGAAAATCCGAAGCTGGCTGGCCATGCGCTCTGGTACTACATCGCCGAAAACTTTGGCAAATCAACGGTTTCCAACCTGCTTTATCTGACCCGTATCAACCGCAGTATTGAAAGCGGCTTTTTATACGTACTGGGCAGTTCCTACAATATCATCACCGAGAGTTGGTTACAATATTTCAAAAAACGCTACACAACCGAAGAAGAACAGCGTAATCAGCCGCCCGGGCAGGAAATAGAAATCAAGAACCGGCGCAATCTGCCGATTACCCAACTCAAACTTAGTCCCGACGGACGGAAGATCGCTTATGTGCTCAATGAAATCGGGCGATATAAAATTTATATCCAAGACGTGCTTTCCGGCGAGCGGACGATGATCCTGAAAGATGGCTTCCGTAATCCTTTTCAGGCAACCGATTATAATTACCCGATCATTGCCTGGAGCCCTACCAATCAGGAAATTGCCATTCTTTCAGAAAAGCGTGATGCACCACGCCTGCTGGTTTACAATATTACCACCAAAAAATTTAGAAGCGAAGATCTTTCTACGCAATTTCAAAGGGTGAACAGTGTAGATTATATCGATCCCAATGCACTGCTATTTTCGGCGACAGTGCGGGGGTACTCCGATATTTATATTTATTACCAAAACACCCGCCAATCGCAGCGGATCACCAATGACTTTTATGATGACCTCGATGCCGCAGTCGTAAATGTGCGCAATAAAAAAGGCATTTTGTTTGCCTCCAATCGCCCGGATTCATTGATCCGACCGATGAATCTGGATACAATTCTGCCAACCGGCAATTTCGATATTTTTTATTACGATCTGGAAGAGCGCCCCAGCGAGCTTGTACGAGTAACACATTCGCCTTTTGCTGATGAGCGTGACCCCGGAGCTGTGGACTCCACTTATTTTACCTTTTTGAGTAACCGATCCGGCATTATGAATCGGGAAATGGGCTACCTGGAAGATTATGTGCACCACATGGAACAGGTCATTACACTTCAGGATGGTACAGAAATCATTTTACATGCCGATTCTACCTTAACCGAGCTGGATACAACACTGATTGATACCATTATTATTCGACCTGTTATTAAAACCCGCTCCATCAATCATACCAGTTCTAATTACAATCGCAGCATTGAAAACCAACACACTGCACCGCGCTCAGGCCGTATGGTCGAACTCATCATCCAAAATGATATGCCAAATGTCTATTGGCTGGAAATTGATACAGGTACGGTGATTACGCCGCTGCTGACCCGACACAAGCAACGGGAAATCACGCAGCTTCGCCGGTCGGGGGAATCCATTTCCAATATGCTGCTGCCTGTAGCACCCAGGCAATCGCCACCGCGCCCGCCGGTGGTGAAGGAAGAAGCACCTCCAAAACCCAAAGAAGAAAAATCAGACACCAGTAAGATCGATATTGATAATTATTTCTTCCAAACAGAATTTGAAGCACGGGAAAAACCGGCGCAAGTTGTTGTGGAAGAACCCAAAAAAGAAGAAAAGAAAACCGAGCAAGCCGCCGACCAGCCAGGCAATGTCAGCATAGTGATGCCGGGGCAACTCCCAAAGGTAACTATTACTCCTGAGCAAAAGCCAGTGTATCGCTTCCGTCCGGGGCGTATTATTCCTTACCGCCTGCAATTCAGAACGGATTTTGTGACCACTCAACTGGATAACAGTCTATTGTTCGAAGGTTTGGAGAGCTTTGCCGCCAATCCGGAAGGGTTTAATTATCCGCCGCCGGGCATTTTGCTGAAAGCGAATTTTAAGGATCTGTTTGAAGATTATGAATTTGAAGGAGGTGTTCGGATTCCAACTACTTTCAATGGCTCTGAATATTTCCTGACTTTCAAGGATAAAAAAAAGCGACTCGATAAAACCTATGCCATCTACCGCCGAAACAATCGCTACACCGAAGAGAGCGGTTCTTATGTACCCAATCGCCGGGAAGTCAATATTTTGCTGGGGCAGGTGAGCCTGCGCTACCCGCTGGACTTGTTCCGAAGTTTCCGGTTGACCGGGACTATCCGGCGCGACCGCGAGACGCAACTAGCGACCTTTGCCGATACCCTCCGGAATTACGAGCCACTGAATACACCAACCGAAAGTATTGAAAGAACTGGCTTAAAGCTCGAATACGTCTTTGACAATACTTATGATGTGGCCCTGAATATCAAGAACGGTACGCGCTACAAGATTTTTACCGAGGTGGTCAAGAAATTTGATCTGGACATCGGCAATGGCACCAAGCTCAACTTTGCCGAAGGCGCCATGGGGATCATCGGCTTTGATGCCCGCCACTATCAACGCATTGGAAAATATGGCGTACTGGCGACCCGACTCGCGGGCGCCACCTCGTTTGGGTCAGAAAAAAACCTGTATTTCCTCGGTGGAGTTGATAATTGGCTCTTCCCTGAACAGGAGGATGGCATCCCAATTCCTGACCTGGGCAGTGAAATCGCTTTCCAGACGCTGGCAACCAATCTTCGGGGTTTCCGCACCAATATTCGCAACGGTAATTCTTATGCGGTAGCTAATACTGAGTTGCGACTGCCCGTTTTCCGAATGATTTCCAATAGAATCAAATCGCCGTTTTTGCGTAATTTCCAGATTGTGGGCTTCTTTGACGTAGGTACTGCCTGGACTGGAAATGATCCTTTCAACGAAGATAGCCCATTAAATACCAAGAATATTGAAGATGGTCCCCAAAACGATCCGAATATTTTTATCAAAATCAACTACTTCCGCGACCCAATTGTAGCCGGCTATGGAGGTGGCGTGCGAGCCATGCTATTCGGATATTTCCTTCGGGTGGACTATGCCTGGGGCGTTGAAACGCGGCAGGTTCAGGATCCGATCTTGTATCTGTCACTAGGTCTGGATTTTTAAACCCAATGCTGGAATGGTGTCGTTCCAAACCACGCCATTCCAACATTCTATAATAAAACACCTGCCCAATTCGTAATAGCCATAGCAATAATCGTAGAGAAGTATGAGAATTTTCGTTTTGGTCTTGCTCTTGTTTTGCGGAGTAGGATATGCTTTTGCACAAAATTATACCACCAAAAAAACGGCGGATAAAAAAGTCCTGAAACTGTGGGAACGCGTGGAACACTACAGCGCCGCCGAGCAGTTTGATGAGGCTCTGGACGAACTGGAAAAGATTTTCAAAGTGGATTCCGCCTTTATTGACGGGCATATCCGCTGGGCGGGCATTAAATATACCCAGGATAAATTCGCCGAAGCGGTTCCCGCTTATCGCAATGCGCTTGCAATTAGTGAATCATACGATCCGGATATTTTTTATCAACTGGCTTTGACTTATTACAATCAGGATAAATTCGCGGAAGCCATTCCCTGGTTTGAACGTTTTTTACAATCTGACACCCGCAACGAAAGATTGAAAAACAGGGCTGGGAAATACCTTGACAATTGCCGGTTTGCTGCCGAAGCGATCAAGAATCCGGTGCCTTTTGAACCTAAAAAAATGGGAACGGCTATCAATACATCAAACGCCGAGTATTTTCCTTCCCTTACGGCTGACGGTGAGGCGCTGGTGTACACCACCCGCATTTACAATCAGGAAGATTTGTACATGAGCCAGAAAAAAAATGGCGAATGGCAAAAGGGTGAACCCCTCGAAGGGGTCAATACGGAACAAAATGAAGGAACGCAGCAAATCTCAGCGGATGGAAAATTCCTGGTTTTTACAGCTTGTGAGCGAAAAGGTGGCATGGGCAGTTGCGATATTTACTTCTCCGAAAAACGCAATGGCACATGGAGCAAGCCTGCAAACATTGGTCCGCCGGTCAATACCAGTGCCTGGGAATCCCAGCCTTCCATCTCTGCCAATGGAAAGACCTTGTACTTTGCCAGTAAAAGAGAGGGCGGCTACGGCGGCAGCGATATTTGGGTGAGTTACCGCCAACCCAACGGGCGCTGGAGCAAGCCTGAAAATCTGGGCGATTCTATCAATACGCCGGAAGACGACCAATCTCCATTTATACACCCGGACGGCAAAACGCTTTACTTTATGTCGAAAGGGCATCCGGGATTTGGCGAATCTGACCTTTTCGTAGCCCGACTTGGTGATGATAAAACCTGGAGCAAACCGCGCAATTTTGGCTATCCGATCAATACCCGTGCCGAGGAAAGCGCGCTGATTGTCAGTCTGGAAGGTACTACCGCTTATTTTTCAATGGTAGAAAGAGATCAAATGACGATTTCAGCTTTTCCCACCCGCGCCGATGTCAATATTTATACCTTCGAGCTTCCGCAATCGCTGCGACCGGATCCGGTCACTTATGTGAAAGCCCGGGTTTTTGAGGATGGTACCAAGGCACCGCTTGTCGCGAATGTCGAGTTTACCGATTTGAAAACCGGTGCGATTTATGCCTCTGCGCAGACCGATGCCGACGGCGAATTCCTGGTATGCCTGCCTTTGGGCAAGGATTACGCTTTGAATGTCAATAAAGAAAAATATCTGTTCCATTCGGAAAACTTCAATCTTACGGAAATCACTTCTCTGACCGAGCCTTTTGTACTGGAAATTGGCTTAGTTCCTGTTCCGGAAAATCTGGCAGGCGCGACGCCTCTGGAAAAATCCAAACCCATTGTGTTGCGCAACGTCTTTTTTGAAACGGGCTCAGCTGCGCTGCGGCCGGAATCGAAAATCGAGTTGAATCGCCTGAAATCTTTATTAAATGAAAATCCGCAAATGAAAATTCGTATCAATGGCCATACCGACGACGTCGGCTCGGAAGAAGCCAACCAAAAGCTTTCGGAGCAGCGCGCCAAGGCGGTGCACGACTATCTGGTTCAGAATGGCATTGACGCGAAACGGCTGAGTTATAAGGGTTTTGGCGAGAGCCAACCCATTGATACCAACGATACGCCTGAAGGACGCCAGCGAAATCGGAGAACGGAGTTTGAGGTGATGTAGCGCTGAATTTATTCGACGAAAGCTCTATATCAAGCCCCTTGATTTTAATTCCAAATATTTATTGATCGTATTGATCGACAAATCCTCCGGCGCAGTGAGCACGGACTGGATGCCGTATTGATTCAGAACCTGCACCATCTGCGATTTTTCGGCGAGAAATTTTTGCGCAACGGTCTGATGATAAATTCCTTCCAATGTTTCTACTTTACCGTGGGCAAAGTCGCGGATTTCGGTATTTTCAAAGAAAATCACCACCAACAAATGGAAGGTATTGATCTTGCGCAGTAAAGGCAGCACCCGCTCCAGCGCATACATACTCTCAAAATTGGTGTATAGCAGCAACAGGCTTCGACGGTTCACCAGCTTGCGCACGGCGTGATAAAGCAATTCGTAATTCGCTTCCAGATGTCGCTCTCTTTCTTTGTATAACGCTTGCAGAATTTTATTCAATTGTGTTGGATGATTGTCCGCTTTTACCGTAGAACCGATTTTATCGGAAAAAGTAATCAATCCCGCCCGGTCGTACTTTTGCAAAGCAATATTGGAAATCGCCAATGACGTGTTGATCGCGTAATCCATCAGGCTTAAACCGTTGAACGGCAGGCGCATCGAGCGACTTTTGTCAATCACGCTGTACACCTGCTGCGCGCGCTCATCTTCGTATTGGTTTACCATCAGTTCGCCGTGACGGCTGCTGGCCTTCCAGTTAATGCTGCGGTAATCGTCGCCCCGCACATAATTCTTGATCTGCTCAAATTCGTAGCTGTGCCCGATGCGGCGCATTTTTTTGATGCCAGCAAACTGTGCGGTTCGGTTGAATGCTCTTAGTTCCAGTTGCTTCATTTGCAAAATCGAAGGATAGACAGGGACTTTGGCATCGGTTTCTATGCGAATGCGCCTTTGCACCAGATTGATGATCGAACTCAGGTACAAATTGATCGCGCCAAAAGCATATTCCCCGCGCTCGGTAGGGCGCAGTTCGTATTGAATGGTGCGTTTTTCGGCAGGATTCAGTGTCGTTCTCTCTGAAAAATCGCGGATTTGAAACTGCACCGGTAGCTCATCTATGATACTGATATTTAGTTTTAGGTTGGAATTATTATATAAATGTAATTTTACCGGGTTCGAATCGCCGAGATTAAATAATTTGGGCAATTCCCGTCCGGCGGCTACCTGCACATTTTTATTAAATAAAATCCAAATATCTAAGCCAATGATCGCCAATGCCAACACAAATAAAGCCTGTACCACCGGAAACAGCCAAGGCACCGCAAAGCTCAACCCGAAGAGCGCGATAAATGCCCCGAGCAGCCAGAAAAAGCGGTTGGTGAGGAAGAGGTTTTTCATATTTTAAGCTGCAAGCCACAAGCTGCAAGAAACAAGAGGTCTTGTCGCTTGCGGCTCGTGGCTTGTTTTTTATCTCGGCACTTCAATTTTTTCAATAATATCCTTCACTACATCTCTTGTATCATAACCCTCCATCTCGCGCTCGGGCGTAAGAATGACGCGGTGATTGAGCACCGGATACGCCACGTACTGAATGTCGTCGGGGGTTACAAAATCGCGGCCGTAGAGTGCCGCCATTGCCTTGGCCATGCGCATGATCGCCAGCGAAGCGCGTGGGGAAGCACCCAGGAACAAGTCGCCGTTGTTGCGGGTATCGTGCACAATGGCAGCGATGTAATCCAGAAGCGTATCGCGAATGAATACCTGTTCGGTCAATTCCTGACATTTTCTTACGTCATCGGCGCTGAAAACCGGCTTTACATCTTCTTTTTGCTTGATTTTAAAATCGCTGCGGAAGCGGTAAAGGATGGCTTTTTCCTCGTCCAGCTTGGGATATTCCATATTAATTTTCACTAGAAAACGGTCGAGCTGGGCTTCGGGGAGTTTGTAGGTTCCTTCCTGTTCGATCGGGTTTTGCGTGGCAATTACGAAAAACGGAAAATTCATGGGATAGGTCTGACCATCCACGGTTATCTGATACTCTTCCATCACCTCAAAGAGCGCAGCCTGCGTCTTGGCCGGGGCACGATTGATCTCATCGATCAGCACGATATTCGAGAAAACCGGACCGGGATTAAACGAAAATTCCGAGGTTTTCATATTAAAAACCGTGGTGCCCAGCACATCGCTCGGCATCAGGTCGGGGGTAAACTGAATCCGGGAGAAATCAATTTGCATTGTTTTGGATAAAAGCTTGGCAAGCAATGTTTTAGCAATACCCGGCACGCCTTCGATCAGCACGTGTCCGCCGGAAAAAATTGCCGCCAACAGCAAATCTATCACCCGATCCTGCCCGATGATGACTTTTTGCACCTCGGCTTTGATAGCTTCTACGCCGCGTTGGATGTGGCTCAGGTCGAGGCGGTTTTGTAGAATAGGCTCGGTTGCCACCTCATTCTCTTCAGGAGATGGCGGTGTTTCCTGGGGTTGCTCTTGCGGTTGGTTTTCCAGGTGTTCCTCGTTTTGTAATTCTTCGTTATGCATATTCAAATATTTGAAAAATCAATTTATCTCCCGCAGATACCGCGGATTTACGCAGAATTTCTCTGCTTTTTTTCAGCAGTAATCTGCGAGAAAATTTATCATTTATTTACACGTTTTATAAAACTCATCCAACAACTGGTGAAATTCAATCAGCGTATTTTCCGTCACCAGCCTGGAATTGGAAATATTCCGATGCATCAGTAAAATTCGGTCGATCAGCGCCGGCGGCACTTCTGACTTTGCGATCAGTTTGGCAATAAACTCCGCGTCCAGCTCGTGCCCACGCAAATGATAACGCTCGCGAACGAAGTTCTGAAACAATTTCATCTTTTGCAACGCCAGTTTACGGTGACTATTTTGCAAAAAATACAATCGCCCGATGGTGGACACAAATTCAAGCGAGGTATTCGTGTTGGATTCCAGCACCGGAATCGTGCGCTGCCTGCGTTTGGTGCGAAACAAGAGGAACAAAATGCCCATCGCCAGGAGCAAATACCAGGCCCAGGCCAGCGGCGGCTGACTCAATAAATATTGCACCGGACTTTCCCGGGAAATCTGGCGATTGAAATCGCTGTTGTTGCGCCTGCGACCTACAGATTCAAAGGTTTTGCTGTATTCGTCCCAGTAAATTTTGCCGGGTGGAAGGTAGGAGAAAACCCGGTTGGCGTATTGCAAATGCGTGGAATCCAGCATATGAAAATTAGTGAATGCCAGCGGCACCGTATGCAAGTAGAAAGTACCCTCGCCGTATTTGACTTTGGCAAAATTGATCAGCGTATCATTCATTCGTCCCAGTTCCATGAGGTTAAATTCGCCTTCACAGAAGTAATAATCCTCGATGTAACTCCATTCATAAGGGCGAATTTTATTACGATAGTAAAAACTGTATTCAAAATCCTGCGGCGCTTTTAATTTTTTATTACTTACATTTAGTCGGGCAGTCGAATCGCCGATGGTTGAATAATCTTCCCAATAAATATCATTACATTCATCATAATACACATAAAACATGAGATCATACGGGATCGTGCGGCTGGAAATAAAAGCGGTGTTGCCATTTTCTACGAATTTGAGCAGTGCATCCACATCGAGTGAATCCAGGAACAAAGCTTCGCCGATAAAGACATAATTGGCGTTTTCATCGCTTTTTTGGGGTAAATTCCCTTTTACGCTATCTTCTAGAACCTCAAAACCCTTGCTGGGGAAATAACCCTGCAATAATTCTTCCATGACGTGCGTGCCGTAGGGTTGCTTGCTTTGGGCTTCGTAGCTGG